>JAGWVB010000103.1 GCA_018971105.1 Burkholderiales bacterium | reverse complement strand
TAGCGGGGCGGGGCCGACGCCGCCGCCGCCGCCGCCGCTTGCGGCCGCGTCTCCGGGTTTGTCAGGACGCGCCGGGTGCGCCGATCGCGGTATCTTGTTCTATAACGTAATAGGACAAGTTAACCCGTCGATGCCAGGCCAGAAATCCCGCCGGGCGGCCCCGAAGGCCGCCGCCGCCGAGCCGCCGCTGGACGCCGCCAGCGAGCAGCCGCTGTACCTGCAGCTGGCGGACCGGCTCGCGCACGCGATCGCGAGCGGCCGCTACGCACCCGGGGCGCGCCTGCCGACGGAATCAGCACTCATGGCCGCGCATGGGATCAGCCGCATCACGGTGCGCCAGGCGCTCGCCCGCCTGGTCCGCAACGCCCAGGTCGTGACGCGCCGCGGCAAGGGCAGTTTCGTCGCGCGGCCGGCGCTGCAGCAGCATCTCGGCCGCCTGCAAGGCTTCCACGACGCCTTGCTGGCGCAAGGAGCGGACCCGCGCACCGAATTGCTCGAGTGGTCGGCCAGCGCCGGCGGCAGCGACCTCGCCCTGCCTGCGGGCCTGGACCTGCCGGTGCGGCTGCGCCGGCGCTACGACCTCGACGAACGGCCGTTCGCCGTCGTCGAGGCCTACCTGCCGGCCGCCGCCGCGCCGCTCGGCGCCGAGCGCGCGCGCCGGCTCACCGTCTACGAGATCCTGCGCGAATTCCTCGGCGTCGAGATCGAGCGCGCCGATGTCGCCATCCGCTGCTGCCGCCCGAGCGCCGCCGTGCGGCGCGAACTGGGGCTCGCGGCGGCCCAGCCGGTGTTGCTGATGGAACGCAGCTCCTTCGACGCCGCCGGCCGGACCTGCGAGTTCATGCGCATCTCGATCCTGCCCGAGCGCTACACCTTCCGCATGAGCCTGGCCGGACCGATCGAGATCGCGCGCGGGCTCGAGCGCGCGCGCGCCGCGCCGGCCGCGCGCAACCCCGTCCCACGAACGCACAAGGCATGACCCCATGACATCGACGCCCCCGTTGACGCGCCGTCGCCTCGTCGGCAGCCTGCTGCTCGCCGGACTGGCGCCGGCGGCGCGCGCCGATTCCTTTCCGACGCGGCCGCTGCACCTCGTCGTGCCCTTTCCGCCCGGCGGGCCGACCGACCTCGTGGCGCGCCCGCTCGCGGCGCAGCTCGGACCGGTGCTCGGCGAGTCCCTGATCGTCGACAACCGCGGCGGCGCCGGCGGCGGCATCGGGGCCGCCTTCGTCGCGCAGTCGCCGCCCGACGGCTACACGCTGCTGATGGGCACGGTCGGCACGCATGCGATCAACGCCAGCCTGTACCAGCACCTCGATTACGACCCGGTGGCCGACTTCACCCCGCTGGCCCTGGTGGCGAGCGCACCGGTCGCCGTCGTCGTCGATGCGCGCTCGCCCTGGAAGACGCTCGCCGACCTGGTGGCCGCCGCGCGCGCGAAGCCCAAGGCCGTCTTCTTCGGCTCGGCCGGCAACGGCACGCCCGGACACCTGACCGGCGCGATGTTCGCGCGCGCGGCCCACATCCAGCTCCAGCATGTGCCCTACAAGGGCAGCGCGCCGGCCTTGAGCGACCTGCTCGCGGGGCAGTTCCAGGTCCTGTTCGACCCGCTGCAATCGGTGCTGCCGCACATCGCCTCCGGCGGCCTGCGCGCGCTCGCGGTCTCGGGCGCCCGGCGCGCGGGCGTGCTGCCCGAGGTGCCGACCATCGCCGAGCAGGGCTACCCCGGCTTCGAGACCACGGCCTGGTGGGCGGTGTTCGGCCCCGCGCACCTGCCGGCGGCGGTGGTCTCGACGCTCGAGCAGGCGATCGCGCGCGTCGTGCGCGCCCCGGCGTTCAGCGGCGGCCTCGAGAAGATGGGCGTGCAGATCCACACCGACCCGGCGTTGTCGCTCGCCGCCTTCCAGCAGGCCGAGATCGCCAAATGGCGCCGCGCCGTGCACGATGCCGGCGTCACCCTGGAGTAGAAGTTGATCCTCGACGAAGAAGAACAGGCCTTGCTCGCCGGCGCCGCCGGCAGCGTGCCGCAACAGGCGATCCGCCACCAGATCCAGGTCGGCGAGTTCTTCGGCGCGCGCGATTTCGTGCGCGTCGCGCAGGCCCACGTGATGGCCGACACCGAGAGCCTGGGCCAGGCCGGCGTGCGCTGGCTCGAGGCGCTGGCGGCCACCCGGGACGGGCGGCGCCGCGTCTGCATCCCGACCATCACCGATCCGCGCGGCACCGATTTCGCCAAGGCCGGCGAGCTCGGCCAGTCGGACTGGATGCTCGACCTCGAGCGGCGCGCCATCGTCGCCTTCGTCAAGCTCGGCGTCACGATGACCGACACCTGCATCAACTACCAGACCGTGCTGGCGGCGACGCGCGGCGAGCATGTGGCTTTCGGAGACACCGGGGTCGTGATCTATTCCAACTCGGTCAACGGCGCGCGCTCGAACTTCGAAGGCGGTCCTTCGGCGCTCGCCGCCGGGCTCACCGGCCGCACGCCGCGCTACGGCTTCCATCTGGACGAACACCGCCGCGCGACGCTGCGCCTGCGCGTCGACTGGACGCCGCGCACGCTCAACGACTGGGGCGCGCTGGGTGCCGTGATCGGCCGCCTCGCCGGCCAGTACTGGGTCGTGCCGGTGGTCGAGGGCATCGACCGCCCGCCCAGTTCGGACGAGCTCAAGCATTTCGGCGCCGCGATGGCCAGCTTCGGATCGACCGCGCTGTTCCATCTCGTCGGCCTGACGCCCGAGGCGCCGCGGCTGGCCGATGTCGGCGCCGACCGGCTCGCGATCGCGCACCGTCTCGGCGAGGCCGAGGTGCGCGCGCTGCAGCAGAGTTACCCGCGCGACGGCCGCGTCGATGTCGTCGTCTTCTCGGCGCCGCAGCTGAGCCTGCTCGAACTGCGCGAACTCTCCGCGCTGTGCGCGGGCCGGCGCTTCACGGTGCCGCTGCTCGCGGTGACGAGCCCCCAGGTCAAGCCCGACGCCGACCGTTTCGGCTACACCGAAACCATCGAGGCCGCCGGCGGCAGCGTCTTCGCCGGCATGTGCTTCTACCAGTCCTATGCGCGCGAGATCGCCGAGGCCAAGGGCTGGAAGCGGCTCGCCACCAACAGCGCCAAGCTCGTCAACATCCTGGGCGGCTACGGCTACGCGCCGATGCTGGGGTCGATGCAGGCCTGCGTCGAGGCGGCGGAGACGGGGGTGCTGGCATGAGTGCGCCGGGCCGCTCCCAAGCGCTCATGCCGGAGCCCTTCAAGGGCGAAGGTAGCCCAGTGAGTGCGCCGGGCCGCTCCCAAGCGCTCATGCCGGAGCGCATCGCGCGGAGGATCGTCCCATGAGCGGCATCACGTTGCAGGCGCGACATGCGCTCGGCGCGCCGGTCGCCGGCGAGGCGCTGGTCGCCAAGGACGGCTTCTCGGCGCGCTACGACCTGGACCGCATCCGCGGCGTGTTCTCGCGCCCGAGCCACAAGCTGGTGGGCCAGTCCTACGCCGGCAGGATCCTGGTGCTCGACACCGCCAAGGGCGGCGTCGCCTCGGCCTGGATGCTGTACGAGATGCAGTCGCGCCAGCTGGCCCCGCTGGCGATCGTCTTCAACACCGTCAACCCCATCCTCGTGCAGGGCGCGGCGCTGGGCGGCATCACGATGCTGGCCGGTTTCGATGTCGACGTGACGCAGGCGGTGGCGCCGGGCTCGCGCGTCGAGATCGATCCCCGGGCGAGGACGCTGCGCGTGCTCTGAGCGAGCGCGCCGGGGCGGGATCGGGGCGGCCGCGGATCGGCCGGCAGGGGTGCGCGACGCATAGAATGGCGGCGTTGGTGCTCGCGCCCTCGAGGGCGCAGTTAAACGGGAAGCAGGAAGCCGCGGTCGCCCGACCTGAGCCAACCTGAGCTGCCCCCGCAACGGTAAGCGGACGAGGCGCATCGCGCTTCAATGGCTGTATCGATCCACTGGGATGCGCAAGCACACCGGGAAGGAAGCAGCCGTCGTCTCCGCCAGCCCGGATACCGGCCAACGCGTGGCGCCCAGGGCCTGTCCCCGGGTGTCGATTTCGTGGGCGCTTGCGGGGAAGCTCGCGCCCAGGCTCATCCGGACTGCTTCCATGTTTCGAGTTTCCCTTCCCAAGCGGCGCGCTGGCGCTGCCGCATGCGCCATCGTCGCGCTCACCGCCGTCTCGGCCCGGGCCCAGAGCGGGGCCGACGATCCGACCCGGCTCGTCATCACCGCGGCGCGCACGCCGCTGGCGCTGGCCGACACGCTGAGCCAGGTCACCATCGTGACGCGGGCCGACATCGAGCGCCTGGGCTTCGGCGACATCGCCGACCTGCTGCGCAATCTCGGCGGCGTCGAACTCACCCGCACTGGCGGCCCGGGGCAGCCCACCAGCCTCTACCTCCGCGGCGCCGAGACGCGGCACACGATGGTGCTGATCGACGGCGTGCGCATCGACTCGCAGTCCACCGGCGGCGCGCCCTGGGAGTCGATCCCGCTGGCGCAGGTCGAGCGCATCGAGATCGTCAAGGGCCCGGCGAGCGCAATCTACGGCTCCGACGCGATCGGCGGCGTGGTGCAGATCTTCACGCGCCGCGGCGGCGCGCGCACCGAGGTCGAGCTCGGCGGCGCCTGGGGCAGCCTGGGCACGGGCCGAGGCGACGCCTCGGTGAGCGGGCGCCTGGGCATCCTCGATTACGCGCTGGCCGCCGCGGGCGAGCGCAGCAGCGGCTTCCAGCTCGTCACCGACCCGAACAACTACAACTACCTCCCCGGCCGAGCACCGTGGCGCAAGCGCAATGAATCGGCACGGCTGGGGGCGCAGCTCGACGCCGCCGACCGCGTCGAGTGGATCGCGCTGCGCAGCCATCTCGATGCCCAGTACAACGATTACGGCGCGCTCAACCACGCGCTCGAGGATACGAACACGAACCGGCTCGACTGGCTGCGGCAATGGAGCCCGGCGCTGCAGACGCGCGTCGCCTTCGGCCAGGCCGATGCGCACTACGAATCGACGCCCGACTACTACCTCACCGACACGCGCATCCGCAGCTTCTCGTTCGAGGGCAGCTGGCAGCTCACGGCGGCCCAGCGCCTGCTGCTCGTCGCCGAACGGCGCGAGGACCGGCTCGCCAACACCGACCTGAGCCAGACCGCGACGCCCGGCGTCGGCCAGCGCCACGAGGACGGCGCCGCGCTGGGCTACGTGTGGCAGGGCGGCCGCACCGATGTCCAGGCCCATGTCCGGCGCGACCGCGATTCGGATTTCGGCGCCGTCGACACCGGCAGCCTGGCGCTGGGGCGCGCGCTCGGCGGCGGCTTCAAGCTCGTCGGCTCGGCCGGCAACGCCTTCCGCGCGCCGACGCTTTACCAGATCGGCAGCGTCTACGGCCCCGACACCCGGCTTGCCGGCGTGCAGGCGCTGGTGCCCGAGCGCGGGCGCGAATACGAGATCGGCCTCAAGTACGCCGGCGCGATGGCCGACGCATCGCTCACCGCCTACCGCAACCGGGTCTCGAACCTGATCAATTTCGGCAATCCCGGCAGCTGCGTCAGCCCTTACGGCTGCTATGGGAACGTGAGTTCGGCGCGGCTCGAGGGCCTGAGCCTGAGCGGCTCGCTGCGCTGGGCCGGCTGGCGCTTCGCCGCCAGCTTCGACCTGCAGGATCCGAAGGACCTCGCCACGGGCAAACTGCTGGCGCGGCGCGCGCGCGCATTCGGCTCGCTGCAGGCGCATACGCAGCTCGCGCGCTGGGAGTTCGGCGCCGGCCTGCAGGCCTCGGGCCGGCGCTACGATGACGCCGCGAACCAGGTGCCGCTGGGCGGCTACGCGCTGCTCGATCTCGATGCCGCGTGGCGCCTGAGGCGCGATCTGAAGCTGCAGATCAATCTCGACAATGCCTTCGATCGCCGGTACCAGACGGCCAACGGCTACGCGCAGGCGCCGCGCACGCTGATGGTCGGCCTGCGCTACACGCCGACGTTCTGAGCGCCGGACGACGATGCGGCAACTCGGCCTGCGGTTTACGGTCGGCCTCGCGGTGCTGCTCCTCGCCGCGTCCGCCGGGGCGCAGTACCGCGTTCGCGACGACCTCGGCCGCGAGGTCCGCTTCGACGCCGCGCCGGCGCGCGTCGTGAGCATGCTGCCGTCGATCACCGAGACCGTCTGTGCGCTCGGCGCCTGCGGCCGGCTCGTCGGCACCGACCGTTATTCGAACTGGCCGCCCGAGGTCGCGTCGCTGCCCAAGGCCGGCGGCCTCGATGACGCGCAGGTCGAGCGCATCGTCGCGCTGCATCCCGACCTCGTGCTGCTCTCGGGCTCGGCCCGCGTCACCGACCGGCTGGCGCAACTCGGCGTGCGCACCGTCGCGATCGACACCGACCGCTACGCCGACATCGCGCGCAGCATCACGCTGGTCGCGCAGGCGCTCGGCGTGCCGGCGCGGGCGCCGCCGCTGCAGGCGCAGATCGAACGCGAGGTCGATGCGCTGGCGCGGTCGGTGCAGGCGGCGCGCCACGGCCAGGGCCCGAGCGTCTATTTCGAGGTCGACGAATCGCCCTACGCCGCCGGCCCGACCTCGTTCATCGGCGAGCTGCTGACGCGGCTCGGCGCGCGCAACATCGTCCCCGCGTCGCTGGGGCCGTTTCCGCGCATCAATCCGGAATTCGTCGTACGCGCCGACCCGGAGGTGATCTTCGTCGCGCCGCAGGACGCCCCGGGTCTGGCGCAGCGGCCCGGCTGGTCCGGCATCCGCGCCGTGCGCGAGCATCACATCTGCACGCTGGCCGGCAGCCAGCGCGACGCCGTCGTGCGGCCCGGGCCGCGCGTCGCCGAGGGCATGCGCGCGATCGAGGCCTGCTTGGAGATGGTGGCGCCGTGACCGCGGCCGCGCCCGCCTTCAGCCGCGACCCGGCCTGGCGCTGGACGCTGGGCTGCCTGCTGCTGTCGGCCGCGCTGGCGGTGGCCAGCCTGTTCATCGGCACCAGCGACATCGCGCAGTCGTGGCAATGGCTGCGTCATGGCGACGCGGCATCGCAGCTCGTGCTCTGGGACATCCGGCTGCCGCGCACGCTGGGCGCCTGGTGCACCGGTGCGCTGCTCGCGCTCGCCGGCACGATCGCCCAGGGGCTGTTCCGCAATCCGCTCGCCGACCCCTATCTGCTGGGCAGCGCATCGGGTGCCGCGCTCGGCGTCGCCGGGGTGCTGATCGCGACGCAGTCGGCCGTCAGCGCTCTCGCCTGGGTCGGCCTGCTCGGGCTCACCGGCGCGGCCTTCGTCGGCGCCTGCGGCGCCATCGCGCTGACGCTGGCGCTGGCGCGCGGCGCGCTGCAGACCTCGAACCTGCTGCTGGCCGGCGTCATCGTCGCCTTCGTGCTCGGCGCCGTGACCTCGCTCGCGTTGCTGGCCTCGCCCGAGGCCTGGCGCGCGATGCAGGTCTTCCTGCTCGGCAGCACGGGCTTCCTCGGCTGGTCGAGCACGGCGGTGCTCGCGCTCGCGCTCGCCGGCTGCACACTGCCCGCGCTGGCGCTGGCGCGCGGGCTCGACGCGCTGACGCTGGGCGAGGACACCGCCGTCTCGCTCGGGCTGTCGCTGCGCCACCTGCGCCTGGCCTACCTGGGCCTGCTGTCGCTGGCCACCGGCGCCGCGGTGGCGCAGGTCGGTGTCGTCAGCTTCGTCGGCCTCGTCGCGCCGCACCTCGTGCGCCAGACCGCGGCGATGGACCACCGCCGCCTGCTGTGGTGCGCGCTGCTGTGCGGCGGCGTGCTGCTGCAGGCCGCCGATCTGCTCAGCCGCTGGCTCGTGCGGCCGGCCGAGCTGCCGGTGGGCGCGATCACCGCCTGCCTGGGCGGCGCCTACCTGCTGGTGCTGATCTGGCACCGCTCGCATCATGAGTGAGCAGCCATGCGCAAGCGGCCCGGCGTGAGCGACGATGACTGAAGCCGCGCTCGAGGCGCGCGGCCTCGTCAAGCGCTACGGTCCGCGCGAGGTGCTGCGCGGCGTCGACCTGGTGCTGCCGCAGGGGCAATGGACGGCCGTCGTCGGCGCCAACGGTGCCGGCAAGACGACGCTGCTGCGCCTGCTCGCCGGGCTGCTGCGGCCCGATGCCGGCGAGGTGCGCCTGCGCGGCCGCGCCCTGGCGCGCTGGCCGCGGCCGGCGCGCGCGCGCGAGCTCGCCTGGCTGGCCCAGGGCAGCGACGCGAGCCACGATTTCACAGTGGCCGATTGCGTCGCGCTCGGCCGCTTGCCCTACACCGGCTGGTGGGGGCGCGACGGCATCGACGACCGGCGCGCGATCGAGCGCGCCCTGGCCGCCACCGGCGCGCAAGCCTGGTCGGCACGGCGCATGAACACGCTTTCGGGCGGCGAGCGCCAGCGCGTGCTGCTGGCGCGCGCGCTCGCGGTCCAGGCCCCGGTGCTGGTGCTCGACGAGCCGACCACCTTCCTCGACCCGCCGCACCAGCAGGAGGTGGCGCGGCTGCTGCGCGGGCTCGCGTGCGACCAGGGCGTGACGGTGGTCAGCGTCGTGCACGACCTCTCGCTGGCGCTGGCCGCCGACCATCTCGCGGTGCTCGGCGACGGTCGGCTCGTCGGCGCCGGCACGCCGCGCCAGGCGCTGGACGGCGATTGGCTGACGCAGGCCTTCGGCCAGCGCATCGAGGTCGTCGAGCATCGGGGGCAGCCGTTGTGGAGGCCGCAATTGGATCCGGCGCCGGCGGACCCGAGGCCCGAGCCGAATCCCGACCGTCGCTGAAGCCCCGGCCCCTCGGTCCATGGAAGATCGGGTGGAGCGGATCGCGCTTCGCGCACCTGACCCGAGCCCTGGTGGCTTCCGCGGCGCAAGCGGGCGGCGTCAGATCTCGACCTGGCGCCCGATCTCGATCAGCTGATCCTTGGGCACGCGCAGATAGTCGGTGACGCGCGCGCTGTTGCGCAGCAGCGCGGCGAAACTGGCGCGCAGCCAGCCCGGCAGGCCGGTGCCGTCCTCGCGGCCGACGATCCGCTCCTGGCCCACGAAATAGCTCAGGTCGGCGAGGTCGACCGCGACGCGTCCGGCGGCGACCTGCCGCATCAGCGCGCCGAGGTCGGGCCTTTCCATGAAGCCGTATTCGGCCTGCACGAAGGCGTAGCCGGGTGCCTCGTCGACGACGGTCAGCCGCTTGCCGGCATCGACATGGGGCACCGAGGCGGTCTCGATGTGCAGCGCGATGACCTGCTGCTGCAGCGCATGCGCATGGCCGACATACCACTGCAGCACCACCGGCGTGCCGCTGCGCACGCGCGTCAGGAACACCGCCGCGCCGGGCACGCGGGCGACGCCCTCGCGTTCGAGCCGGGCCATGTCATCCGCCACCGGCACGCTCTGGCTCTGCAGGCTGGCGCCGACGGCGTCGATGCCGCGGTGCCAGATGTACATCACGGCGTAGACCGCGGCGGCGAGCAGCAGCGGCACATAGCCGCCATCGGCGAGCTTGAGCAGGTTCGATGCGACGAAGCTCGCGTCGACGACGAAGAACAGCCCGGTCGTCATCGTCATCGTCAGCGAGACCGCGATGCCGTAGGCGCCGGCCAGGTTGTCGGACTTGCGGAACGCCAGCGCCAGCGCCGCCGTCACCAGCATCAGCGTCCAGTTGACGGCGCCGACGTAGATCTGGCCGTAGCCCGCGGTCGGCGCGCCGGCCAGCAGCAGCGCGCCCTGGCCGGCGTAGTTCAGCACCAGGCTCGGGAACACGAGCGCCGACCAGGCCAGGCGGATCGGCCCGGCGCCGAAATGGCCCATGTCGGCGTACAGCGCCTCGGCGCCGGTGGCGCACAGGAAGATGCCGCCCAGCAGCGCAAAGCCGACGCCGCCGCTGTGCAGCAAGAAGGTGATGCCGTACACCGGGTTCAGCGCCCACAGCACGTCGGGATGGCGCACGATGCCCGAGATGCCGAGTGCCGCCATGACCATGAACCAGAGCGCCATCACGGGCCCGAAGGCGCGCCCGATGGACGCCGTGCCGTAGGGCTGGATCGCGAACAGCGCGACCAGGATCGCGATCGCCAGCGGCAGCACCCAGGGCTGCAGCGCGGGCTCGACGAGGATCAGCCCCTCGAGCGCCGAGAGCACCGAGATCGCCGGCGTGATCGCGCCGTCGCCGTAGATCAGCGCCGCGCCGAACAGCCCGCAGGCGATGATCAGCGGCCGGCGCACGCGCTTGACGCCGAGCAGCGCCATGAGCGCGAGGATGCCGCCTTCGCCGTCGTTGTCGATGCGCATCGCGAAGCCGGCGTATTTGACGCTCGTCGTGATCACCAGCGTCCAAACGAGCAGCGAGACGATGCCGAGCACGGCCTGCGGCGTCGTGCCGGCTCAGGGCCGTTCAGCGGTAATAGGCCTCGACCCGGCCCTTGATCCTGACGAGCAGCGGCCGGCCCTTGCGGTCGAGCGTGCGGCCGGCGGCGACCTTGACCCAGCCTTCGCTGATGCAGTACTCCTCCACCGCATGCTGCTCCTTGCCGTTGAGGCGGATGCCGATCTCGTGTTCGAACACGGCGGCGACATGGTGCGGGCTGCGCGGGTCGGACGAGAGATGGTCGGGCAGCGGCGGGTGCGTGTCCGTGGTGCCGGTGGCGTTCGGTTCCGTCATGGTGGGGTGGGCGAGTGACGAGGGCGGCGGCACTGTAACAGTGCGCCGGCGCGGCGCTGCACCGCGCCGCGCCGTGCCGTGCCGTGCCGTGCCGCCGCCGCGGGCCGCGCGGCGCCCTCGGTGCCGGTTCATCGGCGAAGGCGACGGATCGGGATCTCCCGGAACCGGGTCGGCGACGCCGGCCGACGTCGATGGCGGTGGCCCCCGGTTCAGGGGGGGAGCACGACGAAAGGCGGAAGACCTGACGCCAAATTAAGGATCGATCGCGCAATTCCGGGCATGATCGTCACGCGTCAAGTCGAAACATTCTTGTGCGAGGTCCCGTGAATTCAAATCAACGAGTCGTCATGCTGGCCTGCCTGCTGATGGCCTACAGCGCGGCATCGACGGCCAGCATCGTGACGTCGACCGTCACGACCACGGTCGATATTCAGTCGCAGGTCCCGGATTCCTACACCTATTTGTTCGCGACGCCGATCACGAACGCCGACGAACTCGTGTCGATCTCCGAAGGCCATTGGTACCTGGGAGAGGGCGGCCAATTCAATGTGTCGCTGCGCAACGCGGCCAACGGGGTCGTGCCCATCGATTCGAATCAGGGGCAGACCTTGGATTTCGCCTCGATCGCGTCCACGTTCTTCGCGCAAGAGACGATCGACAGCGTCGTGTTCAGCTGGGCTCCCATGAACGGGGGCGCCATTCCGATGGGTCTGAATCTGCCCGCCGGGACCGTCTTCACGTTCAACGTGGTCGACGCGCCGCCGCCGCCGCCGCCCCCGCCGCCGCCGCCCCCGCCCCCTCCGAACAGCGTGCCCGAGCCTTCCACGCTGGCCTTGCTCGGCGCCGCGGCGGCCGCAGCGGCCTGGGAGCGGCGTCGCCGTGCCGCGGGACGCGCTCCTCAGCCCACGCCCGCGCCCGCCCCGCTCAGCTCCGAATAGAACTCGGCGTACTTGCCGCCCGGCCCGCGCGCGATCTCATCGCGGTAGCTCAGGCGCACCTTGAACGGCGGGCCCAGGGCGGCCATCGCCGCCCGCCGCAATGGCTCCTCTTCCGCCGCCGTCAGGGGACGCTTCACGACGAGGCGCAATTCGACCTCGTCGTAGCCCGTCTGCACGACCTGGTGCTGGACGATGGCGTCGACCTGCATCAGCGCGTTGTGGCCGTAATAGGGAAAGCGCCGTTCGCCCGAGGCCAGCACCAGCATGCCGCGCGCCCGCCCCGGGATGCGCGCCAGCACCGGCAGCGTGCGGCCGCAGCGGCACGGCGGCCCGACCTCGGCCATGTCGTCGATCGCGTAGCGCAGCAGCGGCATCGCGAAGTTGTGCAGCGGCGTCAGCACCACCTGCCCGGTCTCGCCCGGCGCGCAGGCGCTGCCGTCCGGGTGCAGCACTTCGAGCAGCACCGATTCGGCATTCACGTGGTACTGCCCGTGCTCGGCACAGGGGGCGGCGATGATGCCGGCCTCGGCGCTGCTGTAGACATCGGCGATGGGCACGCCCCAGCGCTCCAGGCACAGCGCGCGCGTCGCGTCGGACAGGGCCTCGCCCATGGTGTGCACCTGGCGCAGGCCGGCCGGACGCACGCCGCTGCGCAGCAGCTCCAGCAGCAGCGACGGGAAGGTCGACAGATAGGCCGGCTGTTCGCGCGCCAAGGTGTCGGCCAGTTCGGCGACGGGCGCGCGATAGTCCTGCATCAACCCCGGCCCGGTGGGGTAGACCAGGGCCACCGGGCCGCCCCAGTCGGGCAGGCGGCGCAGGCGGCCGGTGGGCTCGCCGGGCCCGAGCGCGTCGTCGCGCGCGATCGTCATCGCCGCGGCCGAGAGGTCACGCCGCTGCCAGATCTCCTGCCGCAGCGCGAAGCATTGCCAGTAGAACTGCCACAGCGTCGTCTTGCGCAGCCGCACCGGCCGCCCGCTGGTGCCCGAGGTCGTGGCCTCGCCGATCTGGCCGTGGCCGCGCGGCAGTTCGGTCGCATGGAGGGCAGCGCCGGCCTGCTGCACCTGCGCGCGGCCGAGGATGGGCACGCGCGCCCAGGCCTCGGCCGTGATCGGCTGGCCCGGCCTGAGGCCGGCCTTGCGCAGGCTCAGGCCGTAATGCGGCACGCAGCGGTCGATATGCGCCACGAGTGCGCCGATCTGGCGGAATTGCAGCGCCCGCAAGTCTGCCGGCGGCAGGCGCTCGCTCTGGCCGAGCTGGAACTGGACGGCCAGCAGCGCCGCGGCCTGCGTCTGCGCCACGGCGGGGAACACCGCGCCCGGAAACAGGCTGTGCGGAATCGTCGTCATGGGCGCTCTCCAGGAACCGCCCGAGGGCAGAATGCGGCATGTCCTCGATGTTGCCATCAATGCCGCGGCGGCCGGCGGTCCTGGGGCCCATGGCGCGGGCCGGCGCCAGGCTGATGCGCCTGACGCTCGCGGCCGGTCTGGCCTGCGCCGCCTCGGGCCGCGCCGCGGCGGACCCCGACGCGCTGTGGCGCATCGTGCACGGGCAATGCCAGCCCGACGAGCTGCGGCATCACGATCCGCGGCCCTGCGCCGCGGTCGACCTGCGGCGCGGCTATGCGGTCTTGAAGGATCGGCGCGGGGCCAGCCAGTTCCTGCTCCTGCCGACGCGCCGCATCAGCGGCATCGAGGATCCGCGCCTGCTGGCGCCGCAGACCCCGCGCTACTGGCAGGCGGCCTGGGACGCGCGGCGACGGGTGGGCGCGAGGCTGCAGCGGCGGCTGCCCGCTGGCTGGTTGTCGCTGGCCGTGAATTCGGCGGGCGCGCGCAGCCAGGATCAACTCCACATCCACATCGACTGCGTCGCCGCCGGGTTGCCCGCCTGGCTCGCGGCCCATGTCCCGGACCGGGGCGGGGCATGGTCGCCGGTGGCGCTGCAGGGCCATGCCTACCGGGTGCGCCGCGTCGCCACGCTGGACTCGCGCCGCACCGATCCGTTCCGGCTCGTGGCCCGCACGCTGCCCGGCGCCGCGGCCGCGATGGCGCGCGAATCGATCCTGGTGCTGGGCATCGGCGATGGCGAGCATGCGACCGGCTTCTACGTGCTGGAGACGCATGCCGATGCGCTGGCCGGCAATCCCGGGGCCGCCGAGGAACTGCAGGACCACGATTGCGCGCTGGCGCACCTGCGCTGAGGGGCGCTTGCAGCGCGCCTCGTCGGGTCCCCGCGTGGCGGGACCGGCGCGCCCGGCCGGATGCTGCGGGAGCCGGCACTGCCGATAGCGCCGCCGATAGCGCCGCCGATAGCGCCGCCGATAGCGCCGCCGATAGTGCCGCCCGAACGGACGCAGCGGTCTCGAATCGGCCTTCGTGTTGAAATCGAGGGCCACGAGATCTGCCCTGACCCGGAGCCCCAGCCCATGCCCACCCCTCCCGTCGCCGCCTGGCATGAACTGGTGCGTCGCCGCGACCCGGCCGGCATCGACGCGCTGCTCGCCGACGCGGTCGTGTTCTGGTCGCCCGTCGTGCATGCGCCGCAGCGGGGCCGGGCGATCACGACCGGCTACCTGACGGCCGCATTGCACGTCTTCTGCAACGACAGCTTCCGCTATCTGCGCGAGATCGTCGGCGCGAGCGACGCGATGCTGGAATTCGAGACCACGATCGACGGCATCGTCGTCAACGGCGTCGACCTGCTGCAATGGGACGCGGCGGGGCGCATCACCGAATTCAAGGTCATGGTGCGGCCGCTGAAGGCGATCACGCTGATCCAGGAAAAGATGGCGGCGCGCCTGGCCGCGGCGGCCGCGCGGCCTTGAGCGCAGGGCCGGCGCTTCAGCGCGCGTGGCGGCGTTTCGAATGCCGCGCCGTCAGGTCCCGCAGAACGTGCGGTAGCCGGCCGTGAGCTCGCGCGGCGCCGGCTCGGCGTAGGGCGCGAGTTCGAGCGCGTCGTCGTAGGGGCGGCGCAGCGCGGCGAGCAGGCGCTCGAACGGCGCCAGGTCGCCCGCCTCGGTGGCTGCGGCCAGCGCTTCCTCGACGCGGTGGTTGCGCGCGATGATGCGCGGATTGACGCGCTTCATGCGCTGCGCGCGCTCGCCCGGCGCCAGGCCGTCGCGCGCGCAGCGCGTGCGCCAGC
>JAGWVB010000004.1 GCA_018971105.1 Burkholderiales bacterium | reverse complement strand
CTCGAACGGCTCGCCGCCGCGATCCGCCGCGAGCTCGCCGATGGCTGACCTGGCGGCGCGGCTGGCGGGGCGGTTGCGCCTCGACGACGAGACGCCCAGCGCCGTCGTCTACGACCTCGCGGCGCTGCAGCGGCGCGCGTTCGAGCTGCGCGACGCGCTGCCGGCCTTTCATCATTGCCTGGCGCTCAAGGCCGCGCCCTATGCGGCGCTGCTGCGGCGCTACGCCGCCTGGGGTTACGGTTTCGAGGCCGCCTCGATGCCCGAGGGACGGGTCGCGCACCAGGCCTGTCCGGGCGCGACCATCCTCTACGACTCGCCGGCGAAGACGCGGCGCGAGATCGAGCGCGCGCAGGCGCTGGGCTGGTTGCTGAGCGCGAACAGCCTGGACGAGCTGGCGCGCATCGACGCGCCCTGCTCGCTGCGCGTGAACACGCTCGTCGGTGCCGGCACGATTGCCGACACGAGCGTGGCCGATGCGCGCAGCCGCTTCGGCGTCGCGCATGACGCGCTGCCGGCGGGACTGGCCTGCGCCGGCTGGCATGCCCATGTCGGATCGCAGGGCTGCTCGATCGGGCAGCTCGTGCTCTCGGCGCGGCGCCTCGTCGACATCGCGCTGCAGCGGCCGGCGACGCGCTGGATCAACCTCGGCGGCGGGCTGCCGGCGCAGGCGCGCTATGCCGACTACGCCGCCGCGCTCGAACGCGATGTGCCCGAACTGTTCACCGGCCGCTGGATCGTCTACACCGAGATGGGGCGCTCGCTGCTGGCCGACGCGGCGCGTGCCTACAGCCGCGTCGAGTACGCGGGCGGCGGCGTCGCGACGATCCACCTCGGCGCCGATTTCCTGCTGCGCCGCGTCTACCGGCCGCAGGACTGGTCCTATCCGCTGCGTGCGCTCGGCCCCGACTACGCGCCGCGCCGCGGCCCGGCGCTGGCGCAGACCATCGCCGGCCCGCTGTGCTTCGCCGGCGACCTGCTGGGCCGCGTCGACGCGCCGGCCCTCGTCGAGGGCGACCTCGTCGAGATCGGCGGCGTCGGCGCCTACACGCTGTCGATGTGGAGCCGCCACTGCAGCCGCGCGATGCCGCCGGTCTACGGCATCGATGCCGACGGCGCGATCGAGACGCTCAGCGCCGGCGAGACCGAACAGGACATCGCCTGGCTCTGGCGCGCCGCCGACGCCGGCGCGAAGACTCGGGATCAAGGCTTGCGGACGGGGATGCTGATCGACTGAACCCGCCTGCGGTGCGATCGGCGTGAACTAATTCACGCTTGCGGCCCGGTGCTGCGCTGCGCGCCGCCGCCGTGCTCAAGCTCGGGCTGTCGCGGCACGATATCCGGCTCGTACAGCCGCAATCACCGCGAACCGCCCGAAAGCACGCCATGATCCCCGCCGTCAGTTCGAGTCTCTCGGCGACCGGCAGTCTGCAGTCCGGCAGCGATGCCACCATCGCCGGGCTGAACAAGCAGATCCGGTCGTTGCAGCGCCAGCTCGCCCAGGCGCAGCAAGCGCAGGGGGGCTCCCATGGCCCGGCAGGGCAGGTCCCCGGTTCGCCGTCGACGCTCATGTCGGCGTCGCAGACGGCGTCGATCACGAGCGAGATCGTCAGCGTCGAGGCGCAGATCCAGCGCCTCGTGCTCGAATCCCAGCTCGAGAAGATCCAGTCCGGCAAGCGCGCTGAACAGGGCGCGGGCGGCGGGATCCACGCCAGCCGCGCGACCGACGCGAACGATGCGTCGAATGTCTCGAACGTCTCGAACGTCTCGAATGCCTCGCATGCCTCGAACGGCGCCGATGCCGGGGGCGACGGCAAGGGCGGCGCGGCGACGCATGCGCTCAAGCCGGACGGGCTCGACGCGCGCGCGCAGGGCGCCGTGGCGGCGGCGTCGGGCTCCTACGCCCAGGCACCGCAGCGCGGCCGGATCGTCGACGAACGCGTCTGAGGCGCGGCCGCCGCGCCCATCGATGCCGCGCGCCGGCGCCGATCAGTCACGATGCCCGTACCCGCCGCGATGGCCCTCGCGATCGCCGCGGTCGCCGCGACCGCCATGGTCGTGGTCGTAGGGCCAGAGCAGGCAGCAGCCCGACAGGCTGACGGCAAAGGCGGTCAGCGCGGCGATGCGCAGGATGCGACCGAAGGACTTCATGGGGATCTCCTGGGCGGCGAGGGGCCGCCGGCGTTCAACGCCCGCCGGCGGGGTCCGTTGACCCCCGTGGGCAGCGGTGCCGTTAAGCGCAGGCAAAGATCGTGACGCTCGATGTCGCCGCGCGCGCGGCGTCCGGCCGCCCGGCCGCACCCGGTGCGGCTTGGGTCAAAATCGAGGTCAGCCGCGGCGCGCCTGGCGCGTTGTAGTGGCTGCGCTCGACGATGGTCGTCGAGCCGGGTCTGAATGAGGACATCGAATGAAGCGTCGCGAATTTGCGCTCGGCCTCGCGGCCGCGCCCCTGCTGACCGCCGCCATGAGCGCGGCGGCCGATCCGGTCGAAGGCAAGGACTACACCCGGCTCGGCCAGGCGGTGCCGGTCGAGGTGCCGGGCAAGGTCGAGGTGATCGAGTTCTTCGGCTACTGGTGCCCGCATTGCAACGACTTCCAGACCGTGCTCGAGCCCTGGATCAAGCGCCTGCCGCCCGGAGTCAACTTCCGCCGCATCGCCGCCGCCTGGCAGCCCTGGCAGGTCTTCTACCAGAAGCTGTATTTCGCGCTCGAGGCGATGGGGGCGCCCGAGGGCATCCACCAGAAGATCTTCGACGCCGTGCATCGCCAGGGCCTGCACCTGGAGAATCCGCCGGTGCTCGAGGCCTTCGCCCGCGCCAACGGCATCGATCCGGCCAAGCTGCGCGAGACGATCAACGGCTTCACCGTGGCCTCGCGCCTGGGCATCGCCAACCAGGCGTTCAGGGACTACCGCGTCGACGGCGTGCCGACGCTGGCCGTCAACGGTCGCTACACGACCTCGCCCGCGCAGGCCGGCGGCGAGAAGCAGGCGCTGCAGGTCGTCGATGCGCTGATCCGCAAGTCGCGCGCCGGCGCCTGATCGGGGCCGCGCGCCTCACAGCCAGAGGAAAGCGGCCGCGGCCACCAGGGTCGGCGCGAGCGCGGCGGCGAAGAGCCCGAGCGGGTTCACCGCCTGCGCCGGGAAATGCGGGCGCAGGATCGCGACCCCGGCGGGATTGGGCGCATTGGCGATGATCGTCAGACCGCCGCCGGTGACCGCACCGGCGACGAGCGCGTACTTGAACGGATCGCTGAGGCCGTCGACGAGCGAGCCCAGGTAGGTCAGCGCGGCGTTGTCGGTGACCGCCGTCAAGGCGGCGGCGCCGACGAAGACGGCCTGGCTGCTCATGCCCATCAGCAGCGGCTGCAGCCACCAGGCCTGCTGGCCGCCGAGCACGACGAGGCCGGCGAGGAAGAAGGCGACGAGCAGGCCCTCGCGCAGGATGAGCCGGTCCTGGTGGTGCGGATAGGCCTGGGTGATGCCGAGGAAGAACAGGAACAGGCCCATGAACATCGTCGGGTGGTGCGAGAACGCGACCACGCCGACGAGGAAGGCGATGTGGATCGCCTTCAGCGCCAGCGGTGTCGGCGCGGCGGTCGAATCCGCCAGCAGCGCCAGCTGCGCCAGTTCGCGCCGGAACAGCAGCGCCGCGCCGAGCGCGTTGACGAGCACCGCGACCGCCGCCTTCCAGCCGAAGTGGGTGAGCATGTGCGCGCTGTCCCAGCCCCAGGTGCCGGCGACCATCAGCACCGGCGGCGCGGCGAAGGGCGTGAGCGTGCCGCCGATCGAGACATTGACGAAGAGCACGCCCAGCGTCGCGTACTGCAGTCGCGTCGAGACCTGGCGCCCGAGGCAATGGCGCGCCAGGATCATCGCCGACAGCGTCATCGCGGCCGGTTCGGTGATGAACGACCCGAGCAGCGGCCCGAACACGAGCACCGACAGGTACAGGCCCAGGCTGCCGCGCAGGGGCAGCGCGCGCGCCAGCGCCTGCAGGATCCGGCTGGCGCTCTCCAGCACCGGACGCGTGCCGGCGATGACCATGATCGCGAACACGAACATCGGCTCGGTGAAATTGAGCGATTCGAGGTAGCCGGTCGCGCGCGCCGAACCTTCGATGCCGAAGATCGCGACCACCAGCACCATGGCCCAGAAGCCGAACACGACCTCGACCTCGCCCAGCAGATGCCAGAGTCCGGCGTGGCGCGGCCGGCGCTGCGCCTGGCGCTCGAACCATGGCGTCGAGAAGGTGTGGGCGATGGCCAGGGCGAAGAGCGCCGTGCCGGTGAGCTGGATCGTGCTGGGTGTCATCGGTGGGGGGCTGTCAGCGGCGCAGTCTAAGCGCCGGCCTGCGCGTCCCCGGGGCGATGGCGAGGCGCCCGACAGGGTGTTTCGCCGCTGCCGCCTGTGACATCGCATACATCGCGCAGCAAGCTCGCATAAAGCTTTACCGGTCCTTCGAATGCGCTTGCGCCGCGGCGCCCAAGATGGCGCCGCTTCCGGTCGTCCTGCGCCGGGCGCAGCGGCATCCATCGAACGAAGGAAACGTCATGAAGATCCGATTCGGCGGCGGCGCGGCCGTCCTGCTGCTCGGCCTGCTCGCCGCCTGTGGCGGCGGCGGGGGTTCGACCGCGGCGTCGCCGCAGGCGCAGCCCCAGGCCCTCGCTTCGGGCGCCATCACCGCCTTCGGCAGCGTCTTCGTCGGCGGCGTCGAATATTCGACGACCCAGGCCCGGGTGCTCGACGACGACAGCGGCGCCACGCTCGCGGCCGGCGCGCTCCAGGTCGGCCAGGTCGTCGATGTCGTGCACGGCGTCGGCAGCAGCGAGGCGGCCGAACTCCATGTCGACCCGCTGGCGCGCGGCTATGTCGACGCGATCGGGGCCACCACGCTGACGGTGATGGGGCAGACCGTGGGGCTGACCTCGGCCACCGCGTTCAGCGACCACCGCGCCTGCGTCACCGCCACCACCAATCCCTGCACCGCGGTGACCTCGGCCGCGGGGCTGACGGCGACCACCGGATCGGGATCGAGCGCGGTGCCCGGCAGCTACGTCACGGTCGACGGCTACCTCTACGCCGCCGCCACGCCGGCGACCTCTGCGGCCATCGTCGCGACGCTGGTCTCGGTGCACGATGTGCCGGCCGCGGGCAGCGCCGGCGCCTTCAAGGCCGAGGGCTATGTGAGCGCGGTCGGCGCCTCGACGGTCACGATCGGCGCGCTCGCGGTCGATCTCTCGACGGCGACCTGCCGCGTCAACGGCGCGGCCAGCGCCTGTGCCACGGCTTTCAGCGTCGGCAACATCGTCTCGGCCTGGGCCGCGGCGGCGCCGGCCTTGCCGGCGACGAGCTTCAGCGCGACGGCGGCGCGGCTGCGCAGTTCGCTCGCGCTCGAGACCCCGGGCGCGAGCGTCGAGGTCGAAGGCAGCGTCTCGAGCGTGGGCGGCGCATCGTTCGTCGTGCGCGGCATCAGCGTCGACGCGTCGGCCCTGCCCGGCGGCACGGCCTTGCCCTCGGTGGGCGACATCGTCGAGGTGGCCGGCACGGTCGGCGGCGGCGGAACGACGGTCGTCGCGAGCTCGCTGACCATCGTCCACGCGGCCTCGAGCCGGAACTATGCCTTCGAAGGCGTGGCGACCCAGGTCGCCGCGGCATCGACGGGACAGAGCTACCTGCTGACGCTGCTGGGCGAGTCGATCACGGTGACCGCCTCGACCCGGCTTGCCGACCGTTCGACGCCGAACTGGGACGAGCATGACCCGGCGACGAATCCGTTCAACATCACGACCTTCGCGACCTATCTCGCCGCCAGCGCCTCGCAGACGCTGGTCGTGCAGACGCAGACCGACGCCAGCGGACGGCAGATCGCGCAGTCGGTGACGATCGTCCCCGCCTCGACCGTGGCGGCGGTGCAGGGGCCGGTCGACGCGACGCCGCCGGTGGTCAACAGCAGCGTCAGCGGGACGCCGACGACCTTCAGCGTCGCCGGCATCGCGATCAGCGCCGATCCGGCGGCGATCTCGTCCCGGGGCGCGCGCACGCTGGGCACGGTGACGGCGGGCGATGCGGTCGTCGTCGTCGGCAGCGACGTGGCCGGCACGATCACGGTCGGCGCGACGCGCAGCGCGTCGAACAAGGTGAGCGACCTGGGCGCGCCGGAGCAGGGCGGCGACGACATGCCCCGGTCGTTCTGACGCGGCGGGGCCGGACGCGCCGGCACCCCTGCGCGCCGGCGCGTGCCGGGGTTCAGCGGCGACGGCGCCTTGCGAGCGCGAGGATCGCGACGGGCTTCGACGGCCGCGTGGCCTACGCCGCGACCGAGGGCAGACCGGCCAGCGCCAGCGCCAGTTCGGACTCGTCGTAGCTCTGATCGGTGAGCTTCCCGGCAAAGTAGGCGCTGTACGCGCTCATGTCGAAGTGGCCATGGCCGCAGAGGTTGAAGAGGATCACCTCGCTGCGACCCTCGGCCTTGCAGCGCAGCGCCTCGACGATGGCGCCCTTGACGGCGTGATTCGCCTCGGGCGCCGGGACGATGCCCTCGGCGCGCGCGAACATCACGCCGGCCTCGAAGCAGGCGACCTGGTGATAGGCCGTGGCCTCGAGCAGATCCAGCTCCTTGAGATGGCTCACGAGCGGCGCCATGCCGTGATAGCGCAGGCCGCCGGCGTGGAAGCTCGGCGGCGTGAAGCCGCTGCCCAGCGTGTGCATCTTCGTCAGCGGCGTCATCTTCGCGCTGTCGCCGTAGTCGTAGGCGTAACGGCCGCGCGTCAGCGACGGGCAGGCGGCGGGCTCGACGGCGACGATGCGCCGCCGCTTGCCGCCGCGCAGCTGCTGGCCGATGAACGGGAAGGCGATGCCGGCGAAGTTGCTGCCGCCGCCGGTGCAGCCGACGATGACGTCGGGGTCGTCGCCCGCCATCTCGAGCTGCAGCATCGCCTCCTGGCCGATGATGGTCTGGTGCAGCAGCACATGGTTGAGGACCGAGCCGAGCGCGTACTTGGTGTCCTCATGGGTGGCGGCGATCTCGACCGCCTCGCTGATCGCCAGGCCGAGCGAGCCCGGATGGTCGGGCCGCAGCGCGAGCGCGGCGCGGCCGGCCTGCGTCTCCATCGAGGGGCTGGCGATGCAGCGCGCGCCGTAGGTCTCCATGAGCGCGCGCCGGTACGGTTTCTGGTCGTAGGAGACGCGCACCTGGAACACCGTGACGTCGATGCCGAACAGCGCGCCGGCGAAGGCGAGCGAGCTGCCCCATTGGCCGGCGCCGGTCTCGGTCGTCAGTTTCTTCACGCCGGCCTGGGCGTTGTACCAGGCCTGGGGCACGGCGGTATTGGGCTTGTGGCTGCCTGCGGGCGAGACGCCCTCGTACTTGTAGTAGATGCGCGCCGGCGTGCCCAGCGCCTGCTCGAGCCGGTGCGCCCGGAACAGCGGCGACGGGCGCCAGAGCTTGAACACCTCGCGCACCGGCTCGGGTATCGGGATCTCGCGCTCGGTCGAGACCTCCTGCTCGATCAGGGCCATCGGGAACAGCGGCGCGAGGTCGGCGGGTCCGATCGGCTGCAGCGTGCCCGGGTGCAGCACCGGCGGCAGCGCGCGCGGCAGATCGGCGGCGATGTTGTACCAATGCCTGGGCATCCGGCTCGCGTCGAGCAGGTACTGGGTGCGCTTGTCGCTCATCGAGGGTCTCCTGGGTGGGTCGCGGCCGGACCGTCGGCCGCCTGACCATAATAGGCCGCGCAAGGAGAGGCACGATGGCCGCAGCGATCCGATTGATTTCCTCGATGGCCACGCGCCAGCTGCTGGCCGACCTGCTGGCGCCGCGCGGCGCGGCGGTCGCCGTCGAATCGGTCGGCGGCGTCGACGCGGCCCGGCGCGTGCGCGCGGGCGAGGCCTTCGACGCCGTCGTGCTCTCGGTGCAGGCGCTGGACGCGCTCGCCGCGTCCGGCCATGTCGTCGCCGGCAGCCGCGTCGACCTCGTCCATTCGGGCGTCGCGCTGGCGGTGCGCGCGGGTGCGCCGCGGCCCGACATCGGCAGCGAGGACGCGGTGCGCCGGGCCGTGCTCGCCGCGCCGCGGCTGAGCTATTCGACCGGCCCCAGCGGCGTTGCGCTGATGCAGCTGTTCGAGCGCTGGGGCATCGCGGCGCAGATCGCCGATCGCATCGTCCAGGCGCCGCCCGGCGTGCCGGTGGGCACCCTGGTCGCGCGCGGCGATGCCGATCTCGGCTTCCAGCAGCTGAGCGAGCTGATGCACCTGGACGGCATCGACGTGCTCGGCCCGCTGCCGCCGGCGATCCAGGTCGTGACGACCTTCGCGGGCGCCATCGCCACGACCTCGCAGCGTCGCGCCGAGGTCGCCGCGCTGCTGGCCGACTTGGCCGCGGACGACTGCGCCGGGATCAAGCGACGCCACGGCATGGAGCCCGCTTGACGCCCGACGGCAGCGCGGCCGCGGCGGTCGCCGCGGCGCACGGCCCGCCGGCCGAGCACCGACTCGGCGCCGCCGAACGCCGTGCGCTGATCGCGGTGCTGGTCGCGGTCGCGCTGGCGTCGCTCGACACCGCGATCGCCAACACCTCGTTGCCGTCGATCGCCGCCGACCTGCATGCGCGGCCGGCGGCCTCGGTCTGGATCGTCAATGCGTACCAGATCGCGGTCGTCGCCGCGCTGCTGCCGCTGGCCGCGCTGGGCGACCGCCTCGGCCCGCGGCGCATCTTCCTCGCCGGCGTGGCGCTCTTCACCGTCGCCTCGCTCGCCTGCGCCTGCGCGACGACGCTGCCGGCGCTGGCGGCGGCGCGTGCCTTGCAGGGCCTGGGCGCGGCGGGGCCGATGTCGGTGAACATCGCGCTCATCCGGCTGCTGTACCCGCCGCACCGGCTCGGCCGCGGCGTCGGCATCAATGCCTTCGTCGTCGGCGTCGCCTTCGCCGTCGGCCCCACGGTGGCCTCGCTCGTGCTCGCGGTCGCGCACTGGCCCTGGCTGTTCGGCATCAACGTGCCGCTGGGCCTGGTCGCGCTCGCCCTCGCGCTGCCGGCGCTGCCGCGCAGCGCGCCGCGCGACCATGTCTTCGATCCCGCGACGGCGGGCCTGACGGCGCTCGCCTGCGCGAGCCTGATCGGCTCGATGACGGCGGCGGCGCAGCGCGCCGGCGCGGCGCGCATCGCGGCGCTGCTCGTCGTCGGCGGCGTCGCGCTGGCGCTGCTGCTGCGGCGCCAGCGCGGCCATCCGGCGCCGATGCTGCCCGTCGACCTGATGCGCCGGCCGATGTTCGCGCTCTCGGCGCTGACCGCGGTGGCGTCTTTCGCGACCCAGGGGCTGGCCTTCGTCTCGCTGCCGTTCTACTTCGAGACCGTGCTGCACCGCGACGCGGTCCAGACCGGATTCCTGCTCTCGCCCTGGCCCATCGTCGTCGCGATCGCGGCGCCGATCGCGGGCCGCCTGTCCGATCGCCACCCGCCGGCCGTGCTCGGCGCCGCGGGGCTGGCGCTGCTCGCGGCCGGCATGGCGTCGATGGCGCTGCTGCCGGCGACGCCGTCGGTCGCCGGCATCGTCGCGCGCATGGTGCTGTGCGGCGTCGGCTTCGGGCTCTTCCAGTCACCGAACCTGCGCGCGCTGATGTCGAGCGCGCCACCGGAACGCAGCGGCGGCGCCAGCGGCGTGATCGCGATCGCCCGCCTCACCGGCCAGACCAGCGGCGCGGCGCTGGTGGCGCTGTGCTTCGGCCTCGCCGGCGCTCAGGGACCGACCTGGGCCCTGGCGCTCGGCGCCGGCTTCGCCGCGCTGGCGGCCATGGCCAGCGGCGCGCGCCTGTGGGCGCGCTGAGGCCGCCGCCGCCGCCGTGCCGCGCGCGGCTCAGGGCGCGGCCTCGACGTTGACCATCCAGGGCACGCCGAAGCGATCGACCAGCATCCCGAACCCGGGTGACCAGAAGGTGGAGCCGAAAGGCATCTTCACCTCGCCCTGGGCGGCCAGGGCCTGGAACAGGCGTTCGCCCTCGGCCCGGTCGGCGCAGTTCAGGCTGAGCGAGATGCCGTGCACGCCGGTGTAGGGCGTGGGACCGCCGTCGGAGCCCATGAGCAGGCCGCCGTCCGGCCATTGGATGCGGCCATGGATGATCCAGTGCTCGGGCACCGGCGGCATGTTCGCGTGCCCCGGCGCCTCGCTGTAGCGGGACATCATCAGCACCTTGGCGCCGAGCGCCTGGCAGTAGAAGCTCAGCGCCTCTTCGCAATCGCCTTCGAAGCGCAGATAGGCCGTCGGACCCTGCATGATGTGCTCCCGGTGGCGTCGAGCCGCGCAGCTTATGCCAAACCGACGCGGGCGTCTGCCCGTCGCGGCGCAGCACCGCCTGGCGCGCCCAGGGCCGCGCCAGCGGCTCGCCGACGAAGTGGCCTTCGCCCGGCAGCCGGACCGCCTTCCAGTACGCCTCGATCAGCGCCTCGCCGCGCTGGTAATGCGCCGGCAGCACGCTGGCGGTGGTGAACTTGGCCGCGATCGAGCAGGGTTCCTCCACCGTGCCGTGGCTGCCGGTGACGCCGCCGCGGATGAAGTCCGGCACCGTCGTCTGGCCATGGCCGTCGGGCGGGACGCCGCTGCCCGCGGGTACCTGCACCGTGACGATATGGTCCGCCGGCAGCCCATGGGCCAGGGCACAGGCCTGGGCGATGCCCGGGCCGACGCCATCGCCGTCGGCGACGAGCAGCGAGGCGAAGGTCGGGCAAGCCGGGTACGTCGGAAACGGCCGGAGGGCCGGAGCGGCCCGCCGGCGCGGGGTATGGAGCGCAGCCATCGCGTCCAGCCCTCGGTGCAGCGGACTGCATCCTAGGCCTGACGCCCACGCCCACAAGGAAACGCAGGGCCGCTCCCAAGTTTCCTTGACCCCCTCGGGGGGCCTGACGCGTAGCGGCAGGTCTGGGGGCGCTCTCAAGGAAACGCAGGGCCGCTCCCAAGTTTCCTTGACCCCCTCGGGGGGCCTGACGCGTAGCGGCAGGTCTGGGGGCGTTCAGAAGATCACCACGTCGCGCAAGGCGTCTCCCTTGGCGAGGCGGTCGAAGCCGCGGTTGATCTCGTCCAGCGCCAGCGTGTCGCCCATCAGCCGGTCGACCGGCAGGCGGCCGCGGCGGTAGAGGTCGATGTAGCGCGGGATGTCGCGCATCGGCACGGCCGAGCCGATGTAGCTGCCGCGCAGCGTGCGCTCCTCGGCCACCAGCTGCACCGGCGGCAGCTGGAAACGGCGATCCGGATGCGGCAGCCCGGCCGTGACGGTGCTGCCGCCGCGGCGCGTGATGCGCCAGGCGAGGTCCAGCGCCGCTACCGCGCCCGCCATCTCGAAGGCGTAGTCGACGCCGCCGCGCGTGAGCGCGCGCACCTGCTCGGCGGCGTCGGCGGCGCCGGCATCGATCGCCGCCGTGGCGCCGAGTTCGCGCGCCAGCGCCAGCTTGCCGGCATTCAGGTCGAGCGCGACGACCTCGCGCGCGCCGCTGGCCAGCGCCGCGAGCAGGGCGCTGAAGCCGACGCCACCGAGGCCGACGACGGCCACCGTCGAGCCGGCCTGCACGCGCGCGGTATTGATCACCGCGCCGGCGCCGGTGAGCACGGCGCAGCCGAAGAGCGCGAGCTCGCGGTCGCTGAGGTCGGTCTCGACCTTGACGCAGGAGCGGCGCGAGACCACCGCGTGCTCGGCGAAGCAGGAGACGCCGATATGGTGGTTGAGGGTGACGCCACCCGCGTGCAGCCGGCGCTGCCCCGACAGCAGCGTGCCGGCGCCGTTGGCCGCCGCGCCCGGCTCGCACAGCGCCGGCCGGCCCTCGGCGCAGGGCGCGCAGCAGCCGCAGCTGGGCATGAAGACGAGCACGACACGGTCGCCCGGCGCGAGGTCGTCGACCCCGGCGCCGCAGGCGACGACCTCGCCGGCCGATTCATGGCCGAGCACCATCGGCACCGGCCGCGGCCGGTCGCCCGAGATCACCGAGAGATCGGAATGGCACAGCCCGGCGGCGCGGATGCGCACCAGCACCTCGCCCGGCCCCGGCGGGTCGAGCTCGACCTCGCGGATGCGCAGCGGCAGGCTGCTCGCGTAGGGCGGGGGCGCCCCGATGGTCTCGAGGACGGCGGCGCGGATCAGCATGGCAAGTCTCCTGGTCAGGCGGCAAGGTTCACGTCCGGCTAAGGTCCGGTTCCCGAAATCCGAATTGTCGTCGCGGCCGGCTGCAGGCATCCTCCGGCGCTTGTGCACGCACCGCCCGCCACCATGATCGAACGAGAGCCCGACGCCTACGCCGAGATCCGCGACGCCGTGCGCGCGCTGTGCGCCGGATTCCCCGACGCCTACCACCGCAGGATCGACGCCGAGCGCGGCTACCCCGAGGCCTTCGTCGACGCGCTGACCAAGGCCGGCTGGCTCGCCGCGATGATCCCGGCCGAATACGGTGGTTCCGGACTCGGCCTGGCCGAGGCCAGCGTCGTGATGGAGGAGATCAACCGCTGCGGCGGCAACTCGGGCGCCTGCCACGGCCAGATGTACAACATGGGCACGCTGCTGCGCCATGGCTCGGCCGAGCAGAAGCGGCATTACCTGCCGAAGATCGCCTCCGGGCAATGGCGGCTGCAGTCGATGGGCGTGACCGAGCCGAGCACCGGCACCGACACGACGAAGATCAAGACCACGGCCGTGCGCCGCGGCGACCGCTACGTCATCAACGGCCAGAAGGTCTGGATCTCGCGCGTCCAGCATTCGGACTGGATGATCCTGCTCGCGCGCACGACGCCGCTGGCCGAGGTGGCGAGGAAGAGCGAGGGCATGTCGATCTTCATGGTCGACCTGCGCGCGGCCGAGCGCAGCGGCATGACCGTGCGGCCGATCCCGAACATGGTCAACCACGAGACCAACGAGCTGTTCTTCGAGAACCTCGAGATCCCGGCCGAGAACCTGATCGGCGTCGAGGGCCAGGGCTTCCGGTACATCCTCGACGGCCTCAATGCCGAGCGCACGCTGATCGCCGCCGAATGCATAGGCGACGGCTGCTGGTTCATCGACCGCGTGACGAAATACGCCGGCGAGCGCGTCGTCTTCGGGCGCGCCATCGGCAGCAACCAGGGCGTGCAGTTCCCGATCGCCGAGAGCTATATCGAGGTCGAGGCGGCGAACCTGATGCGCTGGCAGGCCTGCCGGCTGTTCGATGCCCACCGGCCCTGCGGCGCGCAGGCGAACATGGCCAAGTACCTGGCGGCGAAGGCGAGCTGGGAGGCGGCGAATGCCTGCATCCAGTTCCACGGCGGCTTCGGCTTCGCCGACGAATACGACGTCGAGCGCAAGTTCCGCGAGACGCGGCTGTACCAGGTGGCGCCGATCTCGACCAACCTGATCCTGAGCTACATCGCCGAGCATGTGCTCGGCCTGCCGCGGAGCTTCTGATGCGACCGCTCGAGGGCATCACCGTCGTCACGCTCGAGCATGCGATCGCGGCGCCGCTGTGCACGCGGCAGCTCGCCGACCTGGGCGCGCGCGTGATCAAGATCGAACGCCCCGGCGTCGGCGATTTCGCGCGCGCCTACGACGCCCGCGTGCGCGGCCTGGCCTCGCATTTCGTCTGGACGAACCGCAGCAAGGAGAGCCTGACGCTGGACCTCAAGCACGCGCGCGCCGGCGAGGTGCTGCAGCGCCTGCTCGTGCAGGCCGACGTGCTGGTGCAGAACCTCGCGCCGGGCGCGGCGGCGCGGCTCGGGCTGTCGTTCGAGGCGCTGCATCCGCAGCATCCGAAGCTGATCGTCTGCGACATCTCGGGCTATGGCGACGATCCCGAACGCCCCGGCCCCTATCGCGACAAGAAGGCCTACGACCTGCTGATCCAGAGCGAAGCCGGCTTCCTCGCCGTCACCGGCACGCCCGAGGCGCCGGCCAAGGCCGGCTGCTCGATCGCCGACATAGCAGCCGGCACCAACGCCTACGGCAGCATCCTCGCGGCGCTGCTGCAGCGCGGCCGCACGGGGCTGGGCTGCCGCATCGACGTCTCGATGCTCGAGGCGATGGTCGAGTGGATGAGCTTCCCGCTGTACTACGCCTACGACGGCGCGCCGCAGCCGCCGCGCGCCGGCGCGGCGCACGCGACGATCTTCCCCTACGGGCCGTTCCCGGCCGGCGATGGATCGACGGTCATGCTGGGCCTGCAGAACGAACGCGAATGGCAGGTCTTCTGCGAGCGCGTGCTGCAACGGCCCGAGCTCGCCGCCGACGCGCGCTACGCCTCGAACGCGCGCCGCGTCGCTGCGCGCGAGGCGCTGACGGCGATCATCGTCGAGGCCTTCGCAGCGCTCGATGCGGCGCAGATCGAGCAGCGCCTGGACGCGGCGCAGATCGCCAACGCCCGCGTGCGCCAGATGGCCGATGTCTGGTCGCATCCGCAGCTCGCGGCGCGCGCGCGCTGGACCGAGGTCGGCAGCCCGGCCGGCCCGATTCCGGCGCTGAAGCCGCCCGGCCTGCCGGCCGCATTCGAGCCGCGCATGGATGCCGTGCCGGCGCTGGGCGAGCAGACCGACGCACTGCTCGCCGAACTCGGCTATGGCGGCGCCGCGATCGCCGCGCTGCGCGCCGACGGCGCGATCTGAATCGACATCGAGGCTCGAGATGACCCACCCCGGAATGGCGCTCGCCGAATTCGCCGCCGCGCTGCGCTACGGCGACATCCCGGCGCCGGTGGCGCGCCGCAGCGAGGACCTGCTGCTCGACTGGCTCGGCTCGGCGCTGGCCGGCAAGGGCGAGCGGCCGGTCGAATCGATCGCCCGCTACTGGGCCGGCCAGGGGCCGGCCGACGGTCCGTCCGAGATCCTGATCCACCGCCGCGGCAGCAGCCCGCTCGTCGCGGCGGCGATCAATGCCGCGTCGTCGCATGTGGCCGAGCAGGACGACGTCCACAACGGCTCGGTGTTCCATCCGGCCGCCGTCGTGTTCCCGGCGGCGCTGGCCACGGCCCAGGCGCTCGGCCGTTCGGGGCGCGAGTTGCTGGCGGCTGCGGTCGCCGGCTACGAGGTCGGCATCCGTGTCGGCGCGTTCCTCGGCCGCTCGCATTACCGCGTCTTCCACACCACCGGCACGGCCGGCACGCTGGCGGCGGCGGCCGCGGCCGGGCATCTGCTGCGGCTGACGCCGGCGCAGATGCTGCAGGCCTTCGGTTCCGCCGGCACGCAGTCGGCGGGGCTGTGGGAATTCCTGCGCGACGGCGCCGATTCCAAGCCGCTGCACACGGCGCATGCGGCCACGGCCGGTCTCACGGCCGCTTACCTCGCCGCCGACGGTTTCACCGGCGCCGCGCGCATCTTCGACGGCGAGCGCGGGCTGGCCGCCGGCATGTCGAGCGACGCCGACCCGGCACGGCTCGTCGACGGCCTCGGCTCGCGCTGGGCCACGGCCGAGACCTCGTTCAAGTTCCATGCCTCCTGCCGCCACACGCATCCGGCGGCCGACGCGCTGCTGGCGCTGATGCGGCGCGAGTCGCTCGCCGCGGCCGACATCGCCCGCGTCACGGCCCTCGTGCACCAGGGCGCGATCGACGTCCTCGGCCCGGTCGTCGACCCGCGCACGGTGCACCAGTCGAAGTTCTCGATCGGCACCGTGCTGGCGCTGGTGGCGCTGCACGGCCGCGCCGGGCTGGCCGAGTTCGACCGCGAGTTCGACGCCGCCGCCGTGCGCGGGTTCGCGGCGCGCGTGGCGATGCGGCTCGACCCCGAGGTCGACGCCGCCTACCCGGCGCGCTGGATCGGCAAGGTCGAGGTCGAGACCGTCGCCGGCCGGCGCCTCGCCGCGCGCGTCGACGAGCCCAGGGGCGACCCCGGCAACACGCTCACGCGCACCGAGATCGAGGACAAGGCGATGCGCCTGGCCGCGTATCGCGGCGGCGCGGGCGAGTCCGAGATGCGCGAACTCATCGCGCGCGTCTGGGCCATCGCCGATGCGCCGCGCATCGGCGCGCTGCTCTGAGCGGCCGTTGCCGCGGCGGCAGGGGCGCGGTCACGGCCGGGAAGGGGCCCGGGCATCGGCGACGAGCAATTCGACGAGGTCGCGCGCGAAGCCGGGCAGGGCGTCGAGCCGGCGCAGGCAGATCTGCAGCGCGCGCAGCGACCAGGCGTCGCTGAGCGCGACGATGCGGATCGCCAGCGTCCGGGCATGGCGGCGTGCTGCCGATTCGGGCATCACGCCGACGCCGACCCCGGCGTCGACCATGCGGCAGGCGGCCTCGAAATTGCCGACCTGGATGCGCAGGCGCAGCGCGCGGTGCAGCCCGGCACTGGCCTGGCGCAGGAAGGCGTGGATCGCGCTCGCCTCGTGCAGCCCGATATGGTCGAGGTGCAGCGTGTCCTCGAACGCGACCGCGGCGGCATCGGCCAGCGCATGGCCGGCCGGCACGACGAGCACGAGCCGGTCGCTGCGGTAGGGGATGACCTCGAGCGACTCGGTGCGCACATGGCCGGCGACGATGCCGATGTCGGTCTGGCCCTCGGCGACGGCGCGCACGATGTCGTCGCTGAGGCGTTCGCGCAGGTCGATGCTGACGTCCGGATGATCGAGCAGGTAGCGGTGCAGCACCGGCGGCAGGAATTCGCCCAGCGCGGTGGTGTTGGCGTAGACGCGCAGATGGCCCTTGACGCCCTTGGCGTATTCCTGCATCTCGCCCGCGAGATTCTCGATCTGCGCCAGCACGAGCCGCGCGTGGCGCACGAAATCCTGGCCCGGCGTCGTCAGCGTCACGCCCTGGCGGTTGCGGTAGAACAGGCGCAGGCCCAGGCTGGCTTCGAGGTGCTTGATGCGCGTGCTCGCCGCCGGCAGCGAGAGGTGGGCGGCGGCGGCGCCGCGCGTCAGGCTGTCGGCCTCGGCGATGTGGACCATCAGCCGCAGGTCGGTGAGGTCGAAATGCATGGCCGGCGCGCGCGGCTCAGGCCGCGGCGCCGAACGCGGCGCCCACGCCCGCCGTCACCGCCATCGCCAGCACGCCCCAGAAGGTGACGCGCGCCGCACCGACCGCCATGCTCGCGCCGCCGGTGCGCGCCGCCACCATGCCCAGCAGCGCCAGGAAGAGCGCGGCGCTGGCGCCGACCCAGAGTTCGACCTGGCGCCCGCGCGCGGCCGCCAGCACCGCCAGCGGCAACGCGGCGCCGACGGCGAAGCTCGCGGCCGAGGCCAGCGCCGCCTGCACCGGCCGCGCGCTCGTCTGCCGGCTGATGCCGAGTTCGTCGCGCGCATGGGCGCCGAGCGCATCGTGCGCGCTGAGCTGGGCCGCGACCTGCTGCGCGAGCTCGGGCGTGAGGCCGCGGCCGATGTAGATCGACTCCAGCTCGCGCTCCTCGGCGGCCGGGTCGAGCTCGAGCTCGGCGCGTTCGCGCGCGAGGTCGGCGGCCTCGGTGTCGGCCTGGCTGTGGACCGAGACATATTCGCCCGCGGCCATCGCCATCGCCCCGGCGACGAGTCCGGCGACGCCGGTGACGAGGAGCGTGGATGCGCTGGCCCGCGCGGCGGCGACGCCGACGACGAGGCTGGCGGTGGAGACGATGCCGTCGTTGGCGCCCAGCACGGCCGCGCGCAGCCAGCCGACGCGGTCGTTGCGATGTCCCTCGGCATGGCGCCCGAACGCGATTCTCATGGGGCGCATTCTCGCCCAGGGTCCGCGTCACGGCGGCGACCCGGGGCTGCGCCAGAATCGCGCCCTGGGCCGCTTCCGGCCCGCTGCCTGCGATTCGATGATCTCCCGACTTCCACCGGCCCTGCGCGGCGTCTGCACCGGCACCGTGCTGGCGCTGAATACCTTGCTGCTGACCTTGGCCATGGTGCCGGCGGCGGCCGTCAAGTTCGCGATCCGCGCCGTTCCCGTGCGCCGGGCCTGCGACCGCGTGCTGATCGCGCTCGCCTCGACCTGGGTCGCGATCAACAACGCCTGGATCGACGCCGCCGGCCCCGCGCCCTGGGATGTCCAGGGCGTCGAGGGCGTCGCCGGCCTGCGCGAGGACGCCTGGTACCTGGTGTCGAGCAACCACCGCAGCTGGGTCGACATCGTCGTGCTGCAGCGCGTGCTGCATGGCCGCGTGCCGTTCCTCAAGTTCTTCCTCAAGCAGGAGCTGATCTGGGTGCCGGTGATCGGCTGGGCCTGGTGGGCGCTGGACTTCCCGTTCATGAAGCGCGGCAAGGGCGCCGGCGCCCAGCGCAGCGACCTGACGGCGGCGCGCGAGGCCTGCGAGAAGTTCAAGCGCGTGCCGACCTCGGTCATCAACTTCCTCGAGGGCACGCGCTACAGCGAAGCCAAGCGCGACGAGCAGGGCAGCCCCTACCGCCACCTGCTCAAGCCCAAAGTCGGCGGCCTCGGCATCGCGCTGGCGACGATGGGCGACCGGTTCGACTCGATGCTCGACGTCACCATCGTCTACCCGGGCGGCACGCCGACCTTCGGCGACCTGCTGTGCGGCCGCGTCGGCACCGTCCACGTGCGGGTCGACCGGGTGCCGATACCGGCCGACCTGGTCGGCGGCGATCCGATCATGGACCGCGCCTACCGGCGCCGGCTCACGGCCTGGGTCGATGCGCAATGGGCGGCCAAGGACGCGCTGATCGAGCGCCTGATGATCGAGGACCGGAAGGTCCGGGCCGGCGCGGCGTAGACGACGCGGCGGCGGCGCGGCGCGGGCGCCGGCGCTGGCGCGCGCAGGCCCTGCCGGTGTCGCCGCCGCGCGCGCGCCGCTACTCGTCCCACCAGTACCAGACGGCGCCGCAGAGCGCGGCGCCGACGACGTAGAGCATCAGCGTGCCGCCGATCACGTAGGGGTAGAACATCAGCGCCACACCGCTCCAGCGCAGGCGCGGCTGCTGGCGGCGCTTGCCGATGGCGAAGGCCCACATCCCGATCAGGCCGAACAGGATGGAGCCGATGATGTAGGCCGGGCTGGGCAGTTGGAAACCCAGGCTTTGCGCGGTCGAGAGCAGATCCATGGCCGCATCATGCCCGCCGACTGTTGCTCGATCGTCGACCCGTCGTCGCACCCTGTCGCTTGCCCGGCGCTTCGGTCATGCGCGGTTGCAGGCGCGCGGCGGCCGACGGGCGCCGATGTGAGGCAACATCGGGTCACGCGGCCGGTGCAGCCCCTGCAGGCCAGGCGGCCGCGACCCGTCTCCCCACCCCCAACCATCAGGATCGACCCCCATGCCGACCCCCATGTCCGTAGCCAGCGACGCCGCCCTCCAACAGGTCTTCACCCACGCCCGCACCGTCAACAAGTTCAAGCCCGATGCCGTCAGCGACGCCACGCTGCACCAGCTCTACGAGCTGCTCAAGTGGGGGCCGACCTCGCTCAATTCGCAGCCCGGGCGCTATGTCTTCCTGCGCAGCGAGGCGGCCAAGCAGCGCCTGAAGCCGGCGCTCTCGCCCGGCAACGTCGACAAGACGATGGCAGCGCCGGTGTGCGCGATCGTCGCCATGGACACGCGCTTCCAGGAATACATCGACGCCATGTTCCCGGCCATGCCGACGCGGGCGATGTTCGACGGCAACCCGGCGCTGGCCGAGGCCACCGCGTTCCGCAACAGCTCGCTCCAGGGCGCCTACCTGATCGTCGCGGCGCGCCTGCTCGGCCTGGACTGCGGGCCGATGAGCGGCTTCGATGCCGCCAAGGTCAACGCCGAGTTCTTCCCGGACGGGCGCTGGAAGGCCAACTTCCTCGTCAACCTGGGCTACGGCGACGCCGGCGGCAACCACCCGCGCGGGCCGCGCCTGGCGGCCGAGACGGCGCTGCAGATCCTGTGATCGCGGCCGCGGCGTGAACTCTTGACGCCCGCCGCGGGGTGGCCGCGCGCGCAGCGCATGCCAGAATCGAAAGTCGATTGACCGCGTGCTCCGCGCCGCCCCCCGCCCCATGAAAATCCTGCTCACCGGCGCCGCCGGCTTCATCGGCATGACCACCTCGCTGCGCCTGCTCGCGCGCGGCGACGAGGTCGTCGGTCTCGACAATCTCAACGACTACTACGACGTGCGGCTCAAGCGCGACCGCCTGGCGCGGCTGACGCCGCACGAGCGCTTCCGCTTCGTCGAGCTCGATGTCGCCGACCGCCCCGGCATGGAGGCGCTGTTCGCCGCCGAGCGCTTCGACCGCGTGATCCACCTCGCGGCGCAGGCCGGCGTGCGCTATTCGCTCGTCAATCCGCACGCCTACATCGACAGCAACATCGTCGGTTTCATGAACGTGCTCGAGGGCTGCCGCCACAGCCGGGTCCAGCACCTGGTCTATGCCTCGAGCTCGAGCGTCTATGGCGGCAACACCCGCATGCCCTTCTCCGAACACGACAGCGTCGACCATCCGGTGAGCATGTACGCGGCGACGAAGAAGGCCAACGAGCTGATGGCGCATACCTACAGCCACCTGTTCGGCCTGCCGACGACGGGGCTGCGCTTCTTCACCGTCTACGGACCCTGGGGCCGCCCCGACATGGCGCTGTTCCTGTTCACCAAGGCCATCCTCGAGGGGCGGCCGATCGACGTCTTCAACCATGGCCGCATGCAGCGCGACTTCACCTTCGTCGACGACATCGTCGAGGGCGTGATCCGCGTCCTCGACCGCGCCGCGGCGCCGCATCCCGATTACCGCCCCGAGCAGCCCGACCCGGGCACGAGCAACGTGCCGTTCCGCGTCTTCAACATCGGCAACCACGACCCGGTGCAGCTGCTGGACTACATCGGCTGCATCGAGGACGCGCTCGGCCGCAAGGCGCAGATGAACCTGCTGCCGCTGCAGGACGGCGACGTCCCCGCGACTTACGCGGATGTCGACGCGCTGCGCGACTGGGTCGGATTCACGCCGGCAACCGACGTACGGACGGGCGTGGGCCGCTTTGTCGACTGGTACCGCGGCTACTACCGCGTGTAGGCCCCGCGCGACTGCGGTGTGACATGCCCTCATTCGCGGGGGTTGGGCCGCCAAACGCCAAATGTGCGCTTGATCGGCCTCGGGCGGCGTGAGACGATATTTGCAATGCGGCCTCCAGCAATGTTCGTGCCTGGACGGCTGTCAACCGACAGGCAGGCTCGCGCCGCCGGCGAACCAGGTTCTTGAAAATGGAAGATTGCAAGCCTCACCTCGATGTCCCGCCGATGGCCGCCGGGCCGGTCCCCGGCGACTCGATCGCACGCCGCCGCGCGATCCTGCGGCGCATCGCCGGCGCTTCGGCGGTGGCGGGCGTCGCGGCCACGCCGCTGAGCGCCCTGGCCAGCGCCAGCATCCGGCCCTGGTGCAAGAACAAGACGGCCGGCACGAACGTCAACGCCTCGGTGTCCGCGGTCGCCTCGGTCATCCTGTCCACGACCCCGGCTTCGCAGAAGTTCGGCCAGGCCGGCACCTATTTCACGCTCGCGACGAACGTCTATGCGTCGACGGACACGTTCGCCAGCATGTTCGGCGTGACCTCGGGCTACGACTCCAAGGGCGTCCAGTTCGGCGCCACCGGTTGCCTGCTGAACCTGCTTTGCAGCCAGCTGCTCACGGCGACCTATGCGTCGACGGCGGAATACCATTGGCTCACCGCGCTGTGCAACGCCAGGCTCACCCAGAACAACGTCCCCAACACCTTCCCGTACCTGCCCAGCGCCGTCAAGGCCTACTACGTCGCCAAGAGCAGCGCCGCGCTCTCGTTCTTCACGAACTACATGGAGTCGGGCGCCTAGCGCGTCCCAGCGCGGCCTGCGAGTCGATGCTGCTGCGCCAGAGCACCGAGATCGAACTGCACTGGCGCGACTGGGGCGAGGACTCGGTCGCTTTCGAGGCCCGCTCGGGCGCGCGCTACCAGTTCGACCCGCTCTCGGCCGCGGTGATGGCCTGTTTCGAGGGCGGCCCGACCAGCGTGGAGGCCGTGCAGCAGATGCTGGCCGCGGATCTCGACGCCGCCGACGATGCGGCGCTGGCGCGCGAGATCGGCGAGATCGTCGACAAGTTCCGCGCCCAGGGGTGGCTGGTACCGATAATCGCCGCATGATCCTCGGGCAACTGGCGGCGGACGACGTTTCGGATCGGTTGCGGAGTCAGGGGCTGGGCCTGCGCACCGGCCCTTTCCAATTGCGCGTGCGCAGCGACGTGGCGGCAGTGCGCGACGGCCTGTGCCTGCTGTACGCCGAATATCCGGTCGTCGATGCCGACGATTTCTGCGACTACGCGGTCGACATCTCGCGCCCGCGCGGCGTTCGGCGCTGGGTGCGGCCCCAGGTGCTGTTCCGCCACGACCATCGCCGGGTCTACGAGCCGATGCCGGTGAGCCACGCGATGCCGCTCGTCGAATGGTCGCTCAACTGGTGCATCGGCGCGCATTCGCACCAGTTCCTGTGCCTGCACGCGGCGGCGATCGAGCGCGAGGGCTGTGCCGCGATCCTGCCGGCGCCGCCCGGCTCGGGCAAGAGCACGCTGTGCGCCGCCCTCGTCGGTCGCGGCTGGCGACTGCTGTCCGACGAGCTGGCGCTGGTCGCGCTCGACGACCACCGCCTGCATGGGCTGGCGCGGCCGGTGAGCCTGAAGAACCGCTCGATCGAGATCATCCAGGCCTACATCCCGTCGGCGGTCTTCAGCGTCGCCGCGCATGCGACGGCCAAGGGCACGGTGGCGCATATGCGCGCGCCCAGCGACGCCGTGGCGCGGGTCGGCGAGACCGCGCGCCCGCGCTGGGTCGTGTTCCCGCGCTATGTCGCCGCGGCCGAACCGTCGCTGCTGCCGCGCGCCAAGGCCGACGCGATGCAGCAACTCGCCCGCAACGCCTTCAACTCCGGCGTCACGGGCCGCGCCGGCTTCCATGCCCTGGCCGACCTCGTCGACGACTGCGATTGCTACGACTTCAGCTACAGCCGGCTCGACGACGCGGTGGCCGTCTTCGACGACCTCGTGCGCCGCCGATGAAGGGGGACCTGCTCTCGGGACTCTGGACTGCCGCGGCCTTGCCCGAACTGAGCCCGGCGCAATGGGAGTCGCTGCTGAGCCAGGCGCGCTGCGCGCGGCTGGCGCCGCGGCTGGCGCTGCTGTGCGTCGAACGCGGCTGGATCGATGCGGTGCCGGCCCGGCCCCGGGTCCATCTGGACAACGCCCTCGCGCAGGGCCGGCGCCAGCACGACCAGACGCTGTGGGAGGCCCGTTGCATCCGCGACGCGCTGGCGCAGCTGCCGGGGCCCGTGGTCCTGCTCAAGGGCGCGGCCTATGTGGTCGCGCGGCTGCAGGCCGGCCGCGGGCGGCTGTTCACCGATGTCGACGTGATGGTGCCCGCGGCGCAATTGCGCGTCGCCGAGGCGGCGCTGTTCGCCGCCGGCTGGTATGCCGCGCCGCTGGACCCCTATGACGAGCGCTATTACCGCGACTGGATGCACGAGGTGCCGCCGATGCAGCATGTCGAGCGCGGCACCGCGCTCGACCTGCACCACACGATCACGCCGCCGACCTCGCGCTTCGCGGTCGACGCCGCGCGCCTGTTCGAGCGCGCGCGCGCGCTCGAGGCGTCGCCCGGCCTGTGGGTGTTGGCGCCCGAGGACATGGTGCTGCATGGCGTCGTCCACCTGCTGCAGGACGGCGACTACTCGGCCGGGCTGCGCGACCTGCTCGATTTCGACGCCCTCACGCGCGAGTTCGGCGCCGATCCCGCGTTCTGGCCGCGCCTCGTCGAGCGTGCGCTCGAGCTCGGGCTGCAGGCCACGCTGTACCACGCGGTCGCGCAGGCGCGGCGCCTGCTCGCCACGCCGGTCCCGGCCGCGGCGGCTGCGGCGCTGGAGGCCCAGCGCCCGGGCCGGCTGCGCCGCGCCACGATGGCTGCGCTGCTGCGTGCCGCCCTGCGACCCGATCACCCGGACTGCGACACGCCGCTCACGCCCGCGGTGCGCTGGTTGCTCTATGTGCGCTCGCATGGGCTGCGCATGCCCTGGTACATGATCCTGCCGCACCTGCTGCGCAAGGCGTGGATGCGACGCGCGGCGCTGATCCATCCGGCCGAGAAAAGGGCACCGCTTTAGAACCGCATAAACTACCGGATGGGCTGTGGCCCAGCCTTAGTGATGGGTGCGACGAAAGCTTGTCACGAACGCTTACAGAACTTGCGGCCAACGAGATAACGTATCGCGCATTCGGGGGGTCGGCTTAAGTTTGGATACACCTGCCAGGGGTCCCCTTTGGCAGACTACGGCTTCAGTAACCGACCCGGTTCCAGAGTTCCCATGCAGCCCACCACCCTGATCGCAGCGCCGCTCGAGCCGAGACACAGCCAGTTCGGCGCGTTCACGGAATACGGTCGCATCGACCCGAGCGAGCGTCATTTCACGATCGAGTCGGCCGATTCGTTCGTCGTCCGCCAATCGACCAACTCGCTGCTGCAGGATCGCTATGGCTGGCGCGGCTACCAGCGCGTCACGCTGCCGGCCAACCAGACCGCCAACCGCACGACGCTGACGGCGATCGAGGGCGAACGGGTCATCGGCACGATCACGGTCGGACTCGACAGCGCCGAAGGGATGAACTGCGAGGACGCCTTCGCGTTCGAGGTCGCCACCTTGCGCAAGGCCCAGGTGCGGGTCTGCGAGTTCACGAAGCTGGCGGTGGACCCCGTGGCCGGCACCAAGCGCGTGCTCGCCGGCCTGTTCCATGTCGCCTACCTCGTCGCGCACCGGCTGCGCCAGTACGACGCCCTGGTGATGGAGGTCAATCCGCGCCATGTGCGCTACTACGAGCGCATGCTGGGGGCACGGGTCATCGGCAGCGAGCGGTTGAACCGTTCGGTGCATGCGCCGGCCGTCCTGCTGGGGATCGATTTCGACTACATCGCGGCCCAGATCCGCGCCCTCGGCGGCCATCCCGAATTCAGCGCCACCGACCGCACCCTCTATCCCCTGGCCTTCACGGCGCAGGAAGAGGAAGGCATCGTGGCGCGCCTGATGCGCGTGCAGAAGGCCGCTTCCGACGCCCTCAACTGAGGTCGCGCACCGGTCGGCGCGAGGGCGCGCGGCCGGGTGACGGGGGCGCCACGGGCGCCGCGCGGCCGATCCGGCCGATCCGGCCTAGTGCTCGCGGATGAGCGACTCCACGAACGTGATCGGGATGGCGTAGGTGATGCCCGTCGGGTTCGTCAGCGCCGATTCGCGCGTCTTGTGCACCAGCACCATGTTGACGATGCCGATCACGTCGCCGCTGCGCACGTCGACCAGGGGACCGCCGCTGTTCCCGGGGTAGGCGGTGGCGTCGAGCTGGTAGACCGGAAAGGGCCCCTCGCGCAGCCGTGTCAGCGCTCGCGCATCGAGCAGGCTCGCATTCAGCGACGGCAGTGCGATCGAGGTGATCGACGCGATGATGCCGTGGTGCGTCACGAGCGAGTAGCCGAGGATGCCGCCGATCGGAAAACCCATCAACGCGATGTCCATCCCTTCGTGCACGGTGCCCGGTGGCGCCAGGCGCAGCGCCGGCAGCGGCGCACCTTCCAGGTGCAGCAGCGCGAGGTCGTGGATGCGATCCACGCTCAGGAGGCTGGCCATGCGCGGCTCGAGCGTGCCGGCGGCGTTCGCCGCCAGCACGGCCAGCTGCGGCAGCGGTATGGTCCCCGGTTCAGGCAGCACATGGGCGTTCGTCACCAGCAAGGTGCCGTCTCCGACGACGAAGCCGCTGCCGCGGAAACCGAAGCGCGGGCTGGCCAGGTTGTCGTAGGTGCCGACCGGCAGCACCGAGGGCCGCATGCCGTCGATCAGCCGGGAGAGGTCGGCGCGGGCGCCGGTGGCCGCGAGCGCCAGCAAGGCGATGCAGCTGCGGCGCGTCCAGCCGCCGGGTGTCGAGACTCGCATGGTTTCAGGTACCTTCCAGCCAGGCCAGGCAGTTGCGCCAGGAATCATCCGCTTCGAGCACCTTGCACCCGAACAGTTGCTCGCCGTCGCGCGTGAGCGTGCGCACGGCCATCGCCGAGATGCGGGTTCGGATGCCGGCGCCGAGCTCGGCCAGCAACGTGAACCGCTGGCCGCGGCGCAGCGGCCGGCCGCTGCGAGCCTGGAAGCCGAGGCGGGAGATCTCGACGATCGTCAACTCCTGCCGGACCTCGGGCTGTTCGGCCAGCGTCATCATCCCGCTGCACTTGAACGTGAAGCGCGGATTGCGGCGCAGCCCGCCGCCGAAGTCGGTCTGTTCACCCAACGGCGGCAGGATGGCCTGCCACTCGGCGCCGGCGTAGATCGAGTGCAGCAGGCGCCGGCGCCGATGGTCGAGCGCCGCGAAGCCCTGCGTGCGTTGATTGAAGAAATAGTCGACCAGCGCCGGCGTCAGGATCGGGTCGTTGCTGACGGCCCAGGTGCGCTGCGGAAACCGGATCTGAGGCAGCTCGAGGTCGACGAAATAGCGGTACAGGTTGCGGCGCTGCGACTTGCCGCCATAGGCCCGCCTGAACAGTTCGGGCGCCTCGTGCAGGTCCAATGACGCACCGACCGCGGGCGCGCCGTTGGCGAAGTCGTAGCGGTCGACGACCTGGGCCTGGAGCCGGCGGAAGAACAGCAGCGACTCGTACATCTCGATGCGGTTCGGATTCACGGCGATGACGAGGTGGCGCGTATCGAAATAGCGCGTGCAGTACTCGTACATGAACTTCATGAGCGGGAACAGGATCGTCCCGCCGGTCTGGCGGTAGGCCGGATGCACGGCCAGCGCCGAGATCTCGGCGATGCGTCCCTCGCGCGCGCGCACACCCGAGATGTCGAATGCCGACTGCATCGGGAAGCCGAACACGCCGTCGCGCACGATCGACAGCGTGCCGACGACGCGCCCCTCGAACTTCGCGCACAGCGTCGTCGTCGTCGGCAACGCGTGGTACGGCGTCACGCGCAGGCCCGACGGATGCGGTTTCATGAAACCGCTGGCGACATAGGCGTCGTGCAGCAGGGCGAAGCAGGCTTCGAGCTCCTCGCGCGTCTGGGCGATCTTGAACTCGTAACCGTCGTCCAGGCGCGTGCGGCAGTCGATCAGGTTGCGATAGAGACGGAAACGCGCCGCCGACGGCAGCGCCGCGAGCGCCCCGCGCACGCCCTGCCGCCACCGATGGCCGAGCCAGACCCGCAACCGCTTCGTCATGGCCCGATGCTAAGGCGACGGCAGCGCGTCAGAGCGTTTTCATCAAGGCCGCGACTTCGGCTTGCCCCGCATAGCGATCCCCCAGCCGGGCCAGCAGGTTCAGCTCGGCGCGGGCCCGGTCCTTGTCGCCGTTCTTGAGGTAGATCTTGGCCAGCGTGAGGTGCAGGTCCATGTTCTCGGGCGCGCGGTTGATGGCCTTCTTCTCGAGGTCGATCGCGCGCGCGAGCTGGTGCTCGACCGCCAGCGCCCAGGCCCAGGTGTCCATCAGCGGCGCCCGATCGGGCAGCAGCGCGTTGGCATGCTCGGCCATCGCCGCCGCGCCGGGCTGGCCGGCGCGCGCCATCAGCCAGGCGACGTTGTTCAGCGCCAGCGCGTTCTCGGGCTGGAGCTCGAGCACCTTGCGGTAGTTCGCCTCGGCCCCCGCATAGTCCTGCGCCGCGAGGGCGACATCGCCTTGGTAGTAGAGGAAGCCGGCGTCGCGCGGATGCTGCTCGATCCAGCTCGCGGCCCACTGCAGCGCCTTGTCCTTCTGGCCGGTCGCCATCAGCGCGCGGTGGTAGCGGATCGCGATGTCCGATCCGCCGCCCAGGTCGAGCGCCTTGCGCAGCAGCGGCGGCGCCGCCTCGGCGTGGCCGCTGGCGCTCTGGACCTCGGCCTCGAGGGCGTAGGACAGCGGATCCTGGGGCTGGTCGTGCTCCATCGCGTGCACGATGGACAGCGCCTGCGGGAACTGCTTGCGCAGCATCGCCAGCGCGGCCAGGCCGCGGCGCGCGGGCAGGTATCCGGACTTGATCTTGAGCGCCTGCTCGAACGTCGCCTGCGCGGAGTCGTAGTCCTTCGACGCGACCTGCGCCTCGGCCATGTGCATCAGCGGCTCGACCGCCTCCGGGCGCGCGAGGGCGATCTGGCCGTAGGTGCTCACCGCCTGCTGGTACTGGCCCGCGGCGAGCTGCGCGGCGCCGAGCCGGTCGATGATCTCGGGGTTGTTGGGGATCGCCGCCAGCGCCGCCTGCGCCGCGTTCAGCGCCGACTTCGCCTCCTGCTGCGACAGCAGGTAGTTCACGAGCAGGATGCGCGGCGCGACCTCGGTCGGCGCGGCCTTGATCGCGTTGTCGAACACCTTGATCACGTCCGCGCGCGGCGCGCCGGCGCGCGCCTTCAGTTCAGCCAGCGCCGCCATCGCGCGCGTGTTGCGCGGTTCCTTCTGCAGCAGGTCCTCGAAGCGCTTCTGCGCCGCCTGCGGATTGCCGCTGGCCATGTCGACGGCAGCCAGGCCGGCCGTGCCCGGGAAGTAATGGGGATCGAGCCTGAGCGCCTTCCGGAAGCTGGCCGCCGCGGCCGCCATGTCCATGCTGCGCAGCTGCAGCGTGCCGCGCAGCGCGGCGGCGATCGGCTTGTCGGGCTCCTTCTTCTCGAGCGCATCGATCGCCTTGTACGCACCCGGCAGATCCTTCATGCGGATGCGCGCCGCGATCAACGCCATGTTGGCCCGGATGCCCGGATCGTTCGCCGCGGTCGCCTCGAGATCGGCGAAGCCGCCGTCGACATTGCCCTTGGACAGCTCGCCCAGCGCGAGCGCGGTGCGCGCGGTGGTCGAGCGCGGATCGATCTTGGCGGCGCGTTCGAAGTCGGCCTGGGCCGCCGCGGCGTCGCCGTCCTGCAGGTGCGCCTGGCCGGTCAGCGTCAGCGACGCGGCATCCGGCGTCCGGCTCTCGACGATCGGACGCAGCACATCGACCGCCCGCTTGGGCTGCCCGGTGCGCAGGTAGGTCTGCGCCAGCAGCTGGCGCGGCGCGACCAGGTTCGGCGCCGCCTTCACCGCCTGGCTGAGGAAGGTCTCGGCCATCGTCATCGAGTCGAGCCGGTATTCGGCCGCCCCCGCGAGCTGGAGCACGCGCACGTCGCCCGGGTAGAACTTGAGCAGCGCGGCGCAGATCTCGCGGACCTTGGCGAAATCCTTGTCGATATAGGCCAGCTTGGCCTCGAGCAGGCGCGTCTCGGGGTGGTTCGGATGGGTCTTCTTCAGTTGCGCGAAATCGGCCTTCGCGCCCTCGATGTCGTGGCGGTCGAGCAGCAGGCCCACGACGACCACATGGGCGGCCACCGAACCGGGGTCGGCGACCTCGGCCGCGCGATAGCTTGCCAGCGCCCCGTCGAGGTCGTGCTTGGCCAGGCGCTGCAGATCGCCCTTGAGCAGCAGCGCCGCGATATCCTTGGGTTTCTTCTGCAGGATCGCGTCGACGATCGCGATCGCGCCGTCGCCGTCGCCGCCGGAGGCGGTCAGGCGTGCCAGCAGCAGGCTCGCCGGCTCGTGCTGCGGCCATTCCTTGAGCGCCGACTGCACCGTCTCGAGCGCGGTGTCGCGCCGACCCAGCGCCGCGTAGGCCGAGGCCAGCGTCGTCTTCAGGTCGGCCGAGGCCTGGGCATCGGCCAGCGTCGTCGATCCGAACTGCTGCACGACCCCGTTGGCATCGCCTTGCTGCAGCAGCGCCTTGGCCAGCGCCGGCGTGGCCTGGGCCGCCGGCACATTGAACTCCAGCGCCTTGCGCAACTCGACCGCGGCGGCCGCCGGCTGGCCGGTGGCGAGCAGGGCCTGGCCGAGCAGCAGCCGCGCGGGGCCGTTCGAGGGCGTCTTCTGCAGCACGGTCTTGGTGCGGATCACGGCCACGGCGTACTGCTGCTTGGCGTAGGCCGCCTGGGCCTGCGTCATCAAGTCGGCCGAGCTCTCGCGCTGGCAGGCGGAAAGCGCCGCCGCGGCGGCGATCACGAGGGGTGCCCAGCGGGCGGGATGGCTTTGCATGCGGTCTCCGCGTCTGCGTTGCGGGTCCGGCCGGGTGCGCGAGCCCCGCGGCGAACCGATCATTTGATGGCCAGGCGGTGCATCAGGTCGTACAGCGTCGGCCGGCTGACACCGAGCAGCTCCGAAGCGCGCAGGATATTCCCGCTCGTGCGCGCCAGCGCCGTCACGATGGCCTGGCGCTCGGCCTGCTCGCGCACCGTGCGCAGATCGATGTCGCTGCTGGCCGCGGGCGCGCCCTCGACCGCCGGGGTCGTCAGGCCGATGTCGCGCGCGGTCACGCGCACGTCGTCGGCCATGATCGCGGCGCGCTTGATCGCGTTGAGCAGCTCGCGCACGTTGCCGGGCCAGCTGTGCGCCTCGATCGCGGCGATCGCCTCGTCGGACAGCGTCAGGTTGCTGCGCCGCTGCTCCTGCGCGAAGCGGCGCAGGAAGGCATGCGCCATCAGCACCGCGTCGCCGTTGCGCTGGCGCAGCGGCGGGATGTCGACGACGATCTCGGCCAGGCGGTAATACAGGTCCTCGCGGAAGCGCCCGGCCTTGATCAGCCCCTGCAGGTCCTGGTGCGTCGCGCCGACGACGCGCACGTCCACCGGCAGTTCCTGGCGGCCGCCCAGGCGCTCGATCGTGCGCTCCTGCAGGAAGCGCAGCAGCTTGGCCTGCAGCGAATGCGGCAGGTCGCCGATCTCGTCGAGCATCAGCGTGCCGCCGTGGGCGGTCTCGATCTTGCCGACGGTGGTCTTGGCGGCGCCGGTGAAGGCGCCCTTCTCGTAGCCGAAGAGCTCGCTCTCGAGCAGCGCCTCGGGGATCGCGGCGCAGTTGATGGCGACGAACTTGCCGCTGCGCTTGGATGCCACGTGCAGCCCCTGCGCCAGCACCTCCTTGCCGGTGCCGCTTTCGCCCAGCAGCAGCACCGACGCGCCGCTGCCCGCGACGCGCTCGACGAGGCGGCCGATGCGCAGCATCTCGGGGTCGCGCGTGAGCAGGCCGCCCAGCGCATCGCCCATCTGCATGGCCTGGATGCGGCGGTTCTCGGCCTGCAGCTCGGCGAGGCGGAAGGCGCGGTCTATCGTCAGGCCCAGGATCTCGGGCTCGAAGGGCTTGGCCAGGAAGTCGTAGGCGCCGGCGGCGACGGCGCGCAGCGCATGGGCCTGGTCGTTCTGGCCCGTGAGGACGATGACCTTGACGTTCGGGTCCACGTCGAGGATCTGCCCCAGCAGCTTGAAGCCCTCGGACACCGAATCGGGGTCGGGCGGCAGGCCCAGGTCCATCGTGACGACGCTGGGGTGGTGGCGACGCAGCTGCACCAGCGCCGACTCGCGGTCATTGGCGACGACGGTCTCGAAGCGGTCGAGCGACCACTTGATCTGCTTCTGCAGCGCCAGGTCGTCCTCGACGATGAGCAGCGGCGTCGCGTTCTGGGCACTCATGGGGCGGTGGGGCGCAAGGCGGCGTACGGGGCTGGGGCGGCGTTCATCGGCAGGTGTAGGCGGGGCGCCAGGAAGCCGGGCGCGGCTCGATGTTGCAGAGCGGCGACGCCGCCGTCAACGTCGGGCCCGGTTCGATCGGGCCCGCAGCGTGCAGGGCTGCGCGCAAAGTCGCCTTGCCGCTGCGGCCCGCGGCGCCTAATGCGCGCCCTTGCCGGTGAGGACCACGCTGACCGTCTGCCACAGGATGCGCAGATCGAACAGTAGCGTGTGGTTCTTGACGTAATAGAGGTCGTATTGCAGCTTTTCCTGCGAGTCCTCGATCGAGGCCCCGTACTGGTAGCGCACCTGGGCCCAGCCGGTGACGCCGGGCTTGACGCTGTGGCGCACCGAGTAGAACGGGATCTCCTGCGTCAGCTGATCGACGAAGAACGGCCGCTCGGGGCGCGGCCCGACCAGGCTCATCTCGCCGCGCAGCACGCTGAAGAGCTGGGGCAGCTCGTCGATGCGCGTCTTGCGGATGATGCGGCCGACGCGCGTGATGCGGTTGTCGCCGGCGGTGGCCCAGCGCGGCTTGCCGTCCTTCTCGGCATCGATGCGCATGCTGCGGAACTTGATGACGACGAAGTTCTCGCCCGACATGCCCACGCGCTCCTGGCGGTAGATCACCGAGCCGCGGCTCTCGAGCCGGATCGCGATCGCCGCCAGCAGCATCAGCGGCGAGGACAGCAGGATCAGCAGCGAGGCGCAGACGATGTCGAACAGCCGCTTCACCGCCGTGCGCGCCAGCCCCTGGTTGAAGCCGTCGCCGAAGATGAGCCAGCCGGCGTAGACGTAATCGATGCGGATCTGCCCCAGGCGCTTCTCGAAATGCGAATTGATGTCGTAGACCTTGATGCCCTGGAGCTTGCAGTCCAGCAGTTCGCGCAGCGGCATGCTGCCGGCGCGGCGCTCGGTCAGCGCAACGACGATCTCGTCGACCTGGCGCTGGCGCGCCGTCTCCAGCAGCGACAGCGTGGACGGCAGCAGCAGTTCGCCGGGAACCGCCGACTCCTTCTCGTTCGGGCCGGCGAAATAGCCGACGATCTCGACATTGGGGTCGGCGCTGCGGATCGTGTTGCCGACCAGGCGCGCCGCCTCGCCCGAGCCGAACACGAGCACGCGGCTGCGGGCGCCGGCGCGGGCGGCCGACGAGGCCGCCTCGTAGCCCCGGTGCACGATCACTGCGGCGACGCCGATCATCGCCGCGATCGACACCGACATGTGCTGGCCGATGCCGCCCGGCATCAGCGAGAGCACCAGGTAGGTCAGCGGCAGCGCCAGCGCCAGGGCCACGGCCGAGCGCAGCAGCATCTGGCGCAGCGTGCGGCGATGGCCGCTCGACTCGTAGAAGCCGCTTGCCGTGTTGATGAAGAAGATGCCGGCGGCGAGCGAGAAGCCGCGCGTGCCGGCCACCGGGACGAGATCGTCGATGCGGCCCGAGCGCAGCAGCACGGCGGCGATCACCGCGGCCATCACCACCAGGGCGTCGACCAGCGCGCTGCCCAGGCCCGTTCGACGCACGAAGTGGCTGACGGATCGAATCATTCTTGCTCCTGACGGCCCGATTCCGCGGCCTGCAGGCACGGCGGATTCCGACGGTTGAGGGTCACGGATCTGTCAAAAATATCGACACTCGTGACGCGATGGGCGAACTGTAAGGAGGCGCCGCCGCGCGCAGCAACCCCTGCTTCAGGGGGGCGCGTGAGATAGGAACGGATGAGGGTGAGAAATTTGCCCTTTCGGGTCTTTTGTCGAGGTCACGAGGGCCGTCGCAGCGGCGGCCGGGGGCCGCGGCAGTACGATCGTCGCCTCCCTGATTTCACAAGTGACCCGGCAGAATGTATGGTCTGATGTCGGGCGATGCAAGCGGTTTGGCCGTCGGTCTGGCGCTGGTCGGCTACGGACTTGTTGCCCTGAGCCATGCGGCCTACGCGATCTACCTCTGGCGCACCGGGCTGCTGAAGAGGCCGGTCGGCGTGTCGGCCTTCAGCTTCATGGCGGCGGTGCTCGCCACCGTCGCCTGGGGCGTGACCGGCCTGCTCGACCAGTGGTCGACCAAGATCCTGCCCTGGCATCTCAACCTGATGTTCGACCAGGCGCGCTATGCGGCCTGGGTCGTCTTCATGCTCAGCCTGCTGCGCCGGCCGCTGGACCGGAGCGCGGCCTGGCGGCGCTGGGACGCGATGGCGCTGCTCGCGCTCATCGTCGTCGGCGCCGGCGCCAATCTCTACCTCGGTGCGGTGGCCGACGATTCGCGCCTGGCCGTGCGGCTGCTCGTCGCCTGCCAGCTCGGCTGGTCGGTCCTGGGCCTGGTGCTGGTCGAACAGCTGTTCCGCAACCAGGCCGAATCCACGCGCTGGGGCGCAAAGCCGCTGTGCCTGGCACTGGGCTGCCTGTTCGCCTACGACATCTACCTTTACTCGCAGGCGATGATGTTCGGGGTCTTCGATGGCGACGCGCTGGGCGCGCGCGGCCTCGTCCACGCCGTGACGGTGGTGCTGCTGCTGATGGCATCGCGCCGGCACACGCGCTGGCTCGCGCGCGTGCAGGTGTCGTCGACGGCGGTCTTCTACTCGGTCTCGCTGCTGCTCATCGGCCTGTACCTGCTGTTCATCGCCGGCGCCGGCTATTACGTGCGCTTCTTCGGCGGCACCTGGGGCGGTGCGCTGCAGGTGGCGCTGCTGTTCATCGCCATGCTCGGGCTCACGCTGCTGATCTTCTCGGGCTCGCTGCGCGCGCGCGTGCGCGTGTTCCTGAGCAAGCATTTCCTGAGCTATCGCTACGACTACCGGCTGGAATGGCTGCGCTTCACATCGATGCTGTCGACCAAGGGCGGCCCGCAGGGCGTCAGCGCCCTGGTCGTGCGCGGCCTCGCCGACATGGTCGAATGCCCCGCCGGCTGCCTCTGGTTCAAGGCCCTGGGCGACGACCGCTACATGCCCTCGGCGGCCTGGAACATGGCGCAGCCCCCGGTGCAGGAGCCGGTCGACTCGCCGTTCTGCGCATTCATCCGCGAGCGGCATTGGATCGTCGACGTCGATGCCGCGCACGAAGGCGGCCTGCCCGCGGAAGAGGCGGCCGTCATCCCGGCCTGGCTGCTCAAGCTCGAATCGGCCTGGCTCGCGGTGCCGCTGCTCGTCGCCGACGAGATGCTGGGCTTCGTCGTGCTCGCCCAGCCGCGCACGCCGCTGGAGCTGAACTGGGAGGTGCGCGACCTGCTCAAGACCGCGGCGCGACAGGCGGCCGGTTTCCTGGCCCAGATGAATGCGACCGAGGCGCTGCTCGAAGCGCGCAAGTTCGACGCCTTCAACCGCATGTCGGCCTTCGTCGTCCACGATCTCAAGAACATCATCACGCAGCTCTCGCTGATGATGAAGAACGCCGAGCGCCACCGCGACAAGCCCGAGTTCCAGCAGGACATGCTGGCCACGGTCGAGAGCTCGCTCGACAAGATGCGTCAGATGATGGCGCAGCTGCGCGAGGGCGAGCGCCCCACCGGCATCGTCGCGGGGGTCGAATTGACGCCCATCCTGCAGCGCATAGCCGAGTCCGCGCACCAGCGCGGACGCGAGATCGAGCTCGAGGTCGTCGACCCGGTCGCCACCCGCGGCCATGAGTTGCGCCTGGAAAGGGTCATCGGCCACGTGGTCCAGAATGCCATCGACGCGACACCGCCGGGCGGCCGCATACGCGTCCAGCTGCTGCAGAAGTCCGGCAGTGCACTGGTCGTGGTCGAGGACACGGGGGTCGGGATGAGCGCCGATTTCATACGCACGCGCCTGTTCCGCCCCTTCAATTCGACCAAGGCCAGCGGGATGGGGATAGGTTCCTACGAAAGCTTCCTGTACATCAGGGAACTGGGCGGCCACATCGACGTGCAAAGCGATGTCGGCCAGGGTTCGGTGATCACGATTTCGATGCCTTTGTTCGAATTGCGCAAGGCATCGGACCTGAGGCCGATCGTCGATGCCTGATGCCTGGCGCCTGAAACCGGATCCGAAACCGATTCCTCTTTCCAATTCAACCCGGACCTGCGACCTCGTGCCCGGTCCGTCACCGTTTCAACGGGGAGATACTCTTGCATCCATACTGCGTCAGGATCCTGGCCATCGCGAGCATCGTCGTGGCTTCGGTCGCATTGCCGGCTTGCGGGAGCGATTCCTCCGCCGATCTCCTGGCTTCGGCGAAGAGCTATCTGGCCAAGAAGAACGATGCGGCGGCCGTGCTGCAACTCAAGACCCTGCTGCAGAAGAGTCCCCATTCCGCCGAGGCCAGATTCCTGCTCGGCACTGCGCTGCTGGGCACCCGGGACGTGTCCGGCGCGTTGATTGAATTGCAGAAGGCGGCCGAGCTGAAATACCCGGACGACCAGGTTCAGCCGGCGCTGGCGCGCGCATTGCTCGCGAATGGTCAGCCCAAGCTGGTGATCGATCGCTATGAGCACATCCAGCTCCCGGACCCGAAGGCGAATGCCGAGCTCAAGGCTTCAGTCGCCGCCGCGGCGGCGGTGCTGGGCGACTATCAACGCAGCGCCGCCGCCGCCGCCGCCGCCCTCGCGCTCGATCCGACGAACGTGGACGCGCAAATGGTGCGGGTGCGTTTGACGGCCGGCCAGGGCCAGATCGACGAGGCGCTGAAGCAGGTCGATGCGCTGATCGCGCAGGTCGCGGACAATCCGCGCGTCTGGGAGCTCAAGGGTGAACTGCTCAAGGCGGGCAAGGCGGATTCCGTGGGCGCGACCAAGGCCTTCGAGCAGTCCTTGTCGCTCGACCCCAGGCTGGTCTCATCCCATGTCCAGCTGCTGATGCTGGCCGCCGAGACGAACGACCTCGCGGCCTTCAAGGCGCGGGTCGCCGAATTGCGCAAGGACCTGCCGCGCAGTTTCGAATTGAGTTTCTACGAGACCCAGCTCGCCCTCCTCGAGAACGATCTACCCAAGGCGCGTTCCGACGTGCAGCAACTCTTGAAGGTCTTCCCGACCTTCGCCCCGGTGCTGCAATTGGCGGGCATCATCGAAATGCGCACCGGCGAACTGGCCTCGGCGACCCTGCATCTCGGGCAGGCCGTGCAGATCGCACCCAACGTGCCGTCGACGCGGATGCTGCTGGCGCGCGCGTATCTCCAGACCGGGCAATCCGCCAAGGCCCTGACGGTCCTGCAGCCCCTGCTGACCGTGGACAAGCCGACCGCCGCGGCCCTGGCTGCCGGCGCGGATGCCTATCTGCAGCAGGGCGACATGCGCAACGCGCAGCGCTATTACACGCAGGCGGTGCAGGCCGATCCCGCGAACGAAAAGGCGCATGTCGCCTTGGCCCTGACCGAGGTCGCCAATGGCCGCAGTGATACCGGATTCGAGCAGCTCGAAGCGCTTGCGGGCAGCGAGAAGGGCGATCTCGCCGATTTGGCGCTGATCAGCGCCAAATCCGAGATCGGCGATCTCGACGGAGCGCTCAAGGCGGCCGATCATCTCGTCGCCAAGGAGCCCCAGAGCGCGCGCTCCTATGTCGTGCGCGGCCGCATCCTGCTGGCGCGCAAGGACATGACCGGTGCCCGCGCGGCGTTCGAGAAGGCGACCCAGATCGATCCGACCGACTTCGCCGCGGTCGATCTCCTGGCCAATCTCGACCGGTCGGAAGGCAAGGCGGACGACGCGGCCAAGCTTTACGAAGCGGTGCTGGCGCGCCAGCCGGGCCAGCCCGGGGCCAGCGTGGCCCTGGCCCAGCTCCGTGCCGCCGCGGGCGCGGCGCCGGCCAAGGTCGAGGCCCTGCTCACGCAGTCGATCCGGGAGTATCCCTATGCGCCCGAATCCCGACTGGCGCTCGTGCGCTATCGGCTCACGCTGCACCATGCGGCCGAGGCGCTGGCGGCGGCGCAGGACGGCGTCGCGGCGATTCCGGACAACCTCGACCTGCAGACCGTGCTGGGTCAGTCCCAGCTCGCCAGCGGCAACAACCAGCAGGCGCTGAGCACGTTCCAGAAGATCGCGGCGACGTCGGCGTCGACGCCGGAACCGTTGCTGAATCTGGCGGACATCTATTTCGGCATGAGCGACTACGCCACGACCGAGCAATACCTGCGCAAGGCGCTGGCGATGTCGCCCCACCTGATCCTGGCCGAGCGGGGCCTGATCAAGGTCGCCCTGGCGCGCAAGCGGCCGGCCGAGGCGCTGCAGATCGCGACCCAGATCCAGCAGGAGCGGCCGCGGGAGGCGGTGGGATTCCTGACCGAAGGCGAGATCCAGTTTCAGCTGCGGGCCTGGGATCCGGCGATCCGCGCCTTCCGGGCTGCGCTGGAACGCGATCACAGCAGCCAGACGGCGGTTCGGCTCGAGGCGCTGTATTTCAGTGCCGGCCGTCCTGCCGACGCCCAGCGCTTCGCTGCCGAATGGCTGAATCAGAACCCGCGCGATGGCGATTTCCTGTTCCTGCTCGCATCGGAAGCCACCTCGCGCCAGGACTACGCCAGTGCCGAGGCCAAGCTGCGCCAGGTCCTCGCGCTGCGGCCGGACAACGTCGCGACGCTCAACGATCTCGCGCTCGTGCTTTCAAAACAGGGCAAGCCCGAGGCCTTGACGATGGCGGAGCGGGCGACGCAACTGGCGGCCGGCAATCCGGTGGTCATGGATACGATGGCCACGGTCCTGGCGGCCGACAAGCAATTCGCGAAGGCGCTGGAGTGGCAGCGCAAGGCCGTTGCCAAGGCGCCCGGCACGCCCGCCTACCAGTTCAACCTGGCCAAGCTGTTGCTGGCCACCGGGGACAAGGCGGGCGCGCGCACCGAACTGGAGCAGCTGGCCAAGCTCGGCGGCCGCTACGCCGGGCAGGCCGAGGTCGCCGCGATGATGAAGAGCCTCTGAGCGCCGGGCCGGGCCGGGCCGGTCCCGGCCGGCCGTCGGTCCCAGGGCATCAGAAGTAGGCGGAGGCGACCACCTGGACCACGCGCCGGTAAGGCAGCGCGTGGTACTCGGTGCCGGCGGCGCCGAAACTCTGTTGCCATTGGAGCGCCGCGTCGAAGCGCGGCCAGTGGTAGCGCAATTCCGCCCAGGCCAGCGCGCTGTGGTCGTCGGCGTTGCTGCGCAGGAACGCCGTCAGGTCGAGTTGCTGGATGCCGAAGCCCTTCTGCGTCGCGTACAGCAGCCAGGCGCGGCGCGATCCGAGTTCCTGGCTCGGCTGCGTGAGCGCGAAATACTGCTGATACGCGGCCGGTCCCTGCGCCAGGACCGACTGCATCTGCGCCCGATCCAGTCCGGCGCCGTTGTATTCGGCTTCCGTCGTGAGCGCGAGGCCGCCCGGCAGGGTCCAGGTCAGCCCGAGCGAGGCCTGCGATACCTTCGTCGTCCCCTGTGCCTGATTCAGGATCTGCTCGGCCAGCGTCGGCACCCGGCCGTAGGACCATTCGCCATAGACCACGACGGCGTCGCCCGCCAGCGCCGTGCCGCTGAGGCCGAGGATGGGCGTATGGCCCCGGCTCAGGAGCAGCGAGCCTTGGCCGCTGAGTCGATCGGACGCGCGCAGATCGATGCCCAGCAGGGCCCGATCGGTCGAGTTCGTCGCGCCGAAGTCGGCTGCGGACGGACTGGAATCCGGCGCGGACGCGAGCTTGGGCGCGAGCGCCAGCGTCGCGCCGCCGCCGTCCCAGAGGCGCCCGGCGCGCAGCATCCCGGTGCCGAGCCGCATCTGGCGCAGGATCAGCGGGTCGGCGGTGGGGATCGTCCGCAGCGCGTTGGTGCGGAAATAATCGGTCGGGTTGTAGCCGTAGGCCGGGCCCTGGCGCAGATTGATGCGGCCGATGTCGAACGAGCTCAGGCTCCCGCCGGTCGTCCAGCCGAGATAGGCCTCGCGCAGGCTGGCGACCGTGGTGTGCTGACCCCCGGGCGCCGGATGCGTGTCGTCGACGCGCGCCGACAGGCCGGCGCGCCAGGCGTCGGAGAGCCGCGGCGTGTAGCGCAGGTCGAGCGATGCGCGGCGCCCATCCTGCGCCTTCGGTTCGCCGCGCTGATCGATGCGGCCCAGCGCGAGTTCGACTGCAGCGCTGAGCGCGGATGCGGGGCCCGATACGGGTGCCGACTGGAGCGACAGCGCATCGAGGTCGTCGCCGCGAGCAGCCGTCGCGGCGAGGATGCCGATGGAGAGCAGGGCCAGGCGGGCGCTAGGGTTCAAGCGTGGCATGCAGTCATTCCGCAGTGAATCGGGGCAGGAAATCGCGCTGGAACCAGCTCGAAGGGACAGGGCGCGCTGCATAGTCGCTCAGGCGCACGAGGGTCACCGATTGTGGCTCCAATCCGTCGATGATCACGGTTTCGGTGGGCCGCATGGCGCCGAGTTGTTCCTCGAATCTGCGGTAATAGGCCGTCTTCAGCAGGCGTCCGGACTCGGCGAAGAAACGCGCCTTCAGCGGGGCCTCGGTCCTGGCGTCGATCCAGAGTTCGATCGAGCCGTAGGTCGCGTCGGGTCCGGCCGCCGTCAGCAGCAGCTTGATGGCAGCGCGGCTCTTGCGCTCGCCGTCCTGGATCGTCTCCTCGGTCGCGACCTTGGCGCGGTAATCGCGGGCGAAATTGACGGTGACGACATCGCCGTTGGCGGCCTGCCCCATCAATCGCTGCTGCGGCGAGATCCGCACCGCCGCCTTCGTCGCCGGATCGTAGAACCACAGGTCGGCGCCGTTCTTCAACATCACCTTGCCGGCGTCGCGCAACGGCAGCACGAAGCGCAACAGGCTCGCGAACTGCCCGCCGTTCTCCAGCGTTCGTGCGTAGCTCACCAGCGTCGTCGCATTGACCTGCGCCCCCTTCTCGAATTCGGTCAGCGTCACCGTGACCCGGAAAGGCTGGCTCGGGTTGCGTATCGCGTCGCTGGCCGCGAGCAGGGCCTGCGCGTTCGGGGCCGCCTGCACCGGCAGGGACAGCCCGGCCAGGCAGGCGACCCAGAGCAGCAGGGCGCGGCGAACCGTGGCGGACGCCGTGAGGGGTGTGTCAAGCATGGCGCAAGGCCTCCACGACTTTGAGGTTGGCGGCGCGCCAGGCCGGCCACCAGGCGGACGCGGTGGCGATGACCACCAGGCCCAGCGTCGTGGCGGCGACGGTTCCCAGGTTGCCCATGACGCGCAGTTGCAGGGGCAGTTGTTCCGAACTGCCGGGCGGCAGCCAGGTCAGCCCGGAATGATTGACGAGGGCTCCCAGCGCATTGGCCGCCAACAAGCCGGCGAGCGCTCCGACGCAGCCGAGGATGAATCCCTCGATCACGAACAGGCGCCGGATGCCCGCCTGCCGCAGTCCGATCGCGCGCAGGGTGCCGATTTCCACCGTGCGCTCGACGACCGCGGTATTCATCGTGTTGCCGACCGTGAACAGCACGATGCCGCCGATGAGCACGAAGATGAAGCGGAAGATGACGTCGAACATGCGATCGCTCTGGACGTAGAACGGGTTCAGGTCCTCGAAGGTGCGCACCACCAGCGGCTGCCCGCCGCCACGCTGGCCGAGGATCTCGCGCACCCGCTGCGCGGCCCTGGCCTCGTCGGCGGTCCGATTCAACATGATCATGATGGCCGTCACGCGCGGGTTGTCGCGGCCGAAGACCAGCCGCTGGGCCTGGGCCAGTTGCACGATGACCGAGATCTCGTCCAGTTCCTTGAATCCCTGGTCCTCGGCGGCGATGACGTCCAGCCCGGCGACGTTGGGCGCCCCGCGCGCACTGCTGGAAAGCAGTTCGATGCGGGCGCCCGGTTTCGCATCCGGGCCGGCCGTCGAATCCTGCTCCGATTGCGCCAGGTCCGCGATGTCGGACGGCAGCGCGGGGCCCCGGGGCTGCACGGCGGCCGCGGCTTGCGCCTGCGGCTTGTGGCAACTCTTCAAATGCAGTTGTTCACACAATTGCAGCACGCGGGCGAGGCCGACGCCGACGATGGCGCCATCGGGCGGCGCGCCCAGGAGCGGGAAATTCGGCCGCAGCACCGGCACCTGGTATTCGTTCCATTCCCGCATGCGCTGGACGTCGGCCGCCACGAGTCCGGTGCCGATCACCGTGCGCGAGATGCCGGCGTCGAAATTGCCCGCCAGGCCGCCGAAACGCAACATGGGCGTGACCACGTACACCAGGGGTTTGAGCACGGGATCGCGGCGCAGCGCCTGGACCAGGCCCTCGTAGTCGGCGATGCCGTAGGCGGTCGGGTTGCCGCTGCCGTAGAGGAAGTAGTCGCGATGCTGGACCTGCAGGTGACCGCCGGTGCGGGCGTAGGCGGTCAACATGGTGTAGCCCAGGTTGGCCTTGAATCCGCTGAACAGGAGGATCGCTGCCAGGCCGATGGCCAGCGCGGCCAGGGTCGAGATCGAGCGGCGCCGGTTGCGCAGCAGATTGCGCAGCGCCAGCGACCAGTCAGCCCGGTTCATGGTCCAGCGGCGCGGCTGCCGGGTCCGGTTCGACGCCATCCGGCCCCACGGCCTTGCGATGGATGCCCTGGATCACGCCGTCCCGCAGCGTGATCAGATCGTCGGCGGCCTTCATCAGGCTGCGGTCGTGCGAGGAAAACAGGAACGAGATGCGGTACTGCTCCTGCATGTGGCGCATCAGGTTCAGGATCGCGTCACCGGTGGCGCTGTCGAGGTTCGCCGTCGGCTCGTCCGCGACGACGAGCTTGGGCTTGCGCGCCAGCGCCCGCGCGATCGCGACGCGCTGCCGCTGGCCTCCCGAAAGCTGGCCCGGACGGTTGTCCGCGCGGTCCGCGAGGCCGACGGCGTCCAGCAGCCGCGCGACGCGCCGCCGGCGCCGCTCGGGAGCCATGCCGGCCAGCACGAGCGGGTACTCGACGTTCTCGAACGCCGTCAGCACCGGGATGAGGTTGAAGTTCTGGAAGATGAAGCCGATGTTCTCGGCCCTGAAGTCGGACAGCTCGTCGTCCGACATGGCGGCGATCGAGCGGCCGGCGACGACGACTTCGCCCTGGTCGGCGCGGTCGATGCCACCGACCAGGTTCAGCAGCGTGGTCTTCCCGCTGCCCGAGGGTCCCAGCAGGACCGTGAAGTGGCCCGGTCGGACCAGGAGATCGATCCCCTGCAGCACCGGGACGGTGACCGCGTCCATCTGGTAGGACTTCAGCACTCCGGTGAGGACGGCGACGGGCTCGGTCGGCAACGCAGGCTCCAAGATGCGCCTGCAGTCTATCTGAAGGATGGAGGCGTCCGGCCCGGCTGCGCCAGGCTGGCCCGCGACGGTGATCGCGGGGGTGGCCTGTCAGGATTCTTTACAGCGAGATCCGGGCCGGCCTCGGGAGGATGCAGCTGATGGAAAACTTATCCAATGAAATCAACAACTTGGAATATCTCGCCGGAGATTGGCACAGCGCATGCTTATGTATGGTTGTGGCGCCTGAATATCCCTCCGGAAACCGGAGTCGGGGCCGAAAGTTAACCCACTCAGCAAGGAGCTGGTCATGTTCACGAAGAAGTTGATTTCCGCCGCCGTCGCCACGGGCGCCCTGGCCCTCTCGACGCTGGCCCACGCCGGTTACGTTCAGACGCCCATCACGATCAACCCGCAGGGCGACAGCGTCTCGGCCTCCGGCTCGCAGTTCACCGCTGCCGGCATGCAGTCGAACCTGTTCAGCACGCTGAACATCGCCGGCAACACGGGCAGCGGCGTCGCCTTCACCGAAACCGGTCATATCGACGTCACGAGCTTCCAGGACGCTGCGGCCAACGCCATCGCCGGCACCGGGCTGGGAACCGGCTGGTCGCTGAGCGCGAACATCAACCTCAGCGGCACGGGCAGCTGGTCGGGTGGCACGTACACGGCCGACAACGCCGGCTTCAATTTCACGATCAACCTGGTGGCCACCAACCTGTCCACCGCGACCACGGTCAACCTCGGCCAGGCCTCGGTGATCCCGGGCACGGTGGTGGGTTTCGCGATCGCCTTCGGCAGCCTCGCTCCGTTGACGACCGGCTCGGCCCTGACCAGCCTGAGCGCGAACATGGCCTTCACGCCGGCTGCCGGCACGCAAGGCACGTTCTTCATCGCTCCGAATCCGTTCAACGTCGTTTTCGCCGTGGGCAATGCCGGCGGCAATTCGCTGAACACCGGCTACTCGGTCGATGCCAGCGGCAACGTGACGGTGACGACGCCGATCCCGGGTACGACGAACTCGGGCACCGCCAACGTGACTTTTGCGACGGCCGTTCCGGAGCCGGGTGCGCTGTCGCTGGTCGGCCTGGCGCTCGTCGGTGCCGCCGTCGTCGGTCGCCGCCGCAAGGCCACCCAGGCGACTGCCTGATACCAGGGTTCGAGGGCCTTCGGGCCCGCGACGAAACGGGGGCGCGAGCCCCCGTTTTCCGTTTGGGGTCGCCGTTTCTGCCTGCGCCCGAGGCCCGGGCCGGCGGCGCTCAGACGATGGGCAGGCCGGCGCCGGCAGGGCTGCTGTCGGCCCGTTCGTAGGCCGACTGGATCAGCGCCGCATGGCGTTGCTCGATCGCGGCGCGGCGCAGCTTCAGGTTGGGCGTGAGTTCGCCGGCGTCGATGCTGAAGGGCCGCCGCAGCAGCGCCACCGCCAGCGGCCGCTCATGCTCGCCCAGCGTGGCGACGCGTGCGCGCAGCGCGAACTCGCGCGTTGCGCGCGCCGCGGCGTCGTCGGCCCCGCTGCAGGTGCACAGGGCGACGAGGCCCTTGCGGCCATTGCCGACGACCATCACCTGGTCGATGCCCGGCAGCCCGCCCAAACGGGCTTCGATGCCGGCGGGCGCGACGCGCCGGCCCGTCGAGGTCTTGATCAGGTCGCCGCTGCGTCCCGTGAGGCGGAGGTAGCCGTCGGCGTCGATGGCGCCGAGGTCCCCCGTGGCGTAATAGCCCTCGGCATCGAACGGCGCCGGCCCGGCGTCGCCGAGATAGCCGCGGAACAAGCCGGCGCCGCGCACCTTGATCGCACCTTCCGCATCGACGACGATCTCGTTGCCCGGCATCGGCCGGCCCACGCTGCCCAGGCGGTAGTCGTCGAGGCGGTTCATCGCCATCGGCATCACGTTCTCGCTCAGGCCGTAGGCCTCGAGCACGAGCCAGCCCAGGGCGCGCAATTCGTCCAGCAGCAGGCGCGGCATCGGCGCCGAACCCGAGACCATGCAGCGCAGCCGCGTTCCCATCACGGCACGCACGCGCGCCAGCACCAGGCGCTCGGCCAGGCGCCGCGCCAGCGCGGACGGCGCGCGCGACCCTTGGGGGCCGGCCGCGGCGCGGCGGCCGACGTCCCAGGCCCAGTTCGCGATGCGGCGCCGCCAGGCCGGCTGGGCGGCGATGTTGGCGCGGATGCCTTCGTAGAGCTTTTCGTAGAAGCGCGGCACGCCGATGAAGATCTCGGGCTCGACCTGCGCCACCACCTCCATCACCCGGCGCGGGTCCGCGAGCAGGCTCGTGGCGGCGCCCTGGCGCATCGCCGCGAGGTTGACGATGCGCTGGAACAGGTTCGACAAGGGCAGCCAGCACAGCAGCCGGCTCTGCGCACCGGCAAAGGAATAGGCCTCGCCGATGCGATCGACGGCCAGGCACAGCTGGCCATGGCTGTAGGCGATGCCCTTGGGCGCGCCGGTGGTGCCCGAGGTGAAGATCACCGTGGCCTCGTCGCCGGGCGCGGGCGCGCCGGCGCCGGTGTCCACCGCTGCGTCGGCCGCGTCGTCGCCGCCGTCGCGCGCCGGCGCGAGCAATTCATCCCAGCGGCGCGCGGGCGGCAGGCCGTCGAGGCCGTGGCCGTCCAGCGCCGCGAGGGCGATCAGCAGGCGCGCGCGACCACGCCGGTCCGCCGACAACTGCGCCAGCGGACGGGTCTGGGTCACCGCCCAGGCGGTGATGTCGGCCACGTCGGCCATCGCGGCAATGCGTTCGGGCAGGTCATGCCCGTCCAGGCCGACGACGACGGCGCCCAGCGCGAGCGCCGCGTGATGCAGCGTCTCCCATTCGAACGACACGGGCGCGATCAGCGCCAGCCGGTCGCCGCGGCGCAGTCCGGCCGCCTGCAGCGACCGCCGCAGGCGCGCGACGCGCGCGCCGAAATCGCCCCAGCTCAGCGCGTCCCAGCCGCCGGCGCGGTTCTCGATCCGGTAGGCCACGGCCGCCGGCGTCTGCGCGACGCGGCGCGCCAGCAGCCGCACGAGGGTGTTGTCGCCCGCCGCGTTCACCGGGTCCGTCCGGGCGCGTCGAGGTAGTAGCCCAGCACGGCGTCGAGATAGCTGTCGATGGGCGGCACGGGCATGCCGGCGGCTGCGAAGGTGAGTGCGGACTCCTGGTTCGCGAATCCCTGGTCCTCGGCCAGATAGGCCAGCACCGGCGGCAAGGCGCGCAGCGCACGGCGCGACTTCTCGCCCACCACAGAGCCGATCAGCGGCACCAGCCGTTCGAGCAGGCGGCGGTCGACGCGGCGCAGGCGCGGCAGCCGCCGGCCATGGGCGCCCCACAGCGCGCGCACGCGGGCCTGCAGCGCCGGAAGGGCCAGCGCCTGCTCGGGCCCCGAGCAGAGGTGGAAGATGCGCCCGGCGGTCCGGGGCTCGCTGCTGGACCAGCTGATGGCCTGGGCGACCCAGTCCACCGGCACCGTGTCGAGCCGCGTGTGGCCGAGCTCGGGCATGACGCCGAAGGTGCGCGTCCCCGAGAGGAATTCGCACAGGTGGTAGAAGACCTGGAAATGGACGACGCGACCGCTGCCGCGCTCGCCCACGACCATGCTCGGGCGGTGCACCGTGATCGGCAGGCCCTCGCCCTCGGCCCAGACGACGCGCTCGGCCTCGGCCTTGGCGGCCTCGTAGGTGTTGTGGAAGATCCGCACCTCGGGCAGCCGCCGCTCCGGCATCACGCCCGGCTCGCGCCCCCAGACGCCGACGGTGCTGACGAGATCGATCTTGCGCAGCGCGCCGGTCGCGGCGCCGGCGCGGGCCAGGCGCAGCACGGTGCGCACCGGCTGCACGGCGCTGGCCTGCGCCTCGTCCAGCGTCATCGTCAGCTTGACGCTGGCGGCGCAGTGGATGAGGTGGGTCGTCGTGGCCGCGAGCCGGCCCCAGGTCGCGGCGTCGAGGCCGAAGTCGGGCTGCGTGATGTCGCCGCGCAGCGGCCGCACGCGCGCCGCGTCGGCGCCGCCGATGCCGGCGTAGCGCAGCAGTTCGCCGAGCCGCGCCTGCAGGTCGGCCTCGTCGCGCGCGCGGATCAGCGCCCAGACCGTCGCCTGCGGGTCGGCCAGCAGGCGCGGCAGCAGCGCGCTGCCGATGGTGCCGGTGGCCCCGGTGAGCAGGATCTGGCTCACGGCCCGGAGCGGCGTTCCGGCGTGCCGTAGCGGCCGGGGGCGATGAGGTTGTCCGGGTCGACGGCGCGCTTGAGCGCCGCCAGCAGCGCCTTCGACGCCGGGTTCGCATCCAGCGCATGCGGCTGGCTCATCGTCGTGGCGCGGTACGGCGGGTAGCCAGCCTCGATGAAGGCCAGCCGGGCCTCCTCGTACCAGGCCTTGGCGCGCGCGGCGTCGGCGGCGTCGTGGCGCTCGAAGAACACGCCCACCAGCACGATCACCGAGCGCGGGCTCTCGACGATGACCTCGACGAAGAAGTCGAACTCGTGACGGTCGAAGACCGCCTTCGTCAGCGCCAGCGCCTTCATGACATGCGCCGACGTGAACGGCACCACGGGGCCGATCCAGACGAAGCCGCAGCCGTCGCGCGCCGGATCGATGTGGTCCCTGGGCTTTTCCTTGAACGACTTGAAATAGGCCTGGCGCGCGAAATCGTCGGTCGGGATGCCGCGGAACAGGTTGATCGCCGGCAGCATCACGGCGGTGAATTCGGGCGACTTGCCCAGCATCCGGTTCACGATCGGCGCCGCCCAGCGCACCAGGCGCCCGAGCATGTCGTCGCGCACGGCGGCGCCGATGAACTGCACCATGCCGTAGCGGCCGAGCACCTGGCGGATCATCCGTTTCTGGTAGCGCACCTCCTCGCGGCTGCCGTAGAGGCCGCAACCGAAGGTCCAGCGCGCCACGCCATGCTCGCGCCGCCACCGTGCCGCCGCCTCGTCGCTGAGGTGGCGCCGTCCGTCCAGCAGCTCGTGCGGATACTGGGCCAGGATGCACATCATCGCGAAGTCGTTCGCGAGATGGGGATGGGAGCGCACCGCGCGCGACATCACGAGCGACTGCAGGTCGTCGATGAATGCCGCCAGCCGCTCCGGTCCGGCCTTGTACTCGAAGGCGGCGAAGTCGAAGCGCTCGGGCGCCGGCATCAGCCAGACCCCGGACTTGACGACGATGCCCAGATTGGATTGCGTGAACAGCCCGTCCTGGTAGGGCCCGACGCCCCATTTGTAGGTGTGGCGGACCTGGTTGTTGCCGGCCGGCCCGCCGCCGGTCTCGAGCAGGCTGCCGTCGGCCAGCACCACGTCCATGCCGCACAGGCTGCCGAAATGGTCGGCCATCGGCGTCAGTCCGCGGCCCTTGTCCAGCGCGTTGCCGATCACGCTCCCGTGCTGCGTGCTGCCCGTGCAATCGGCCCACAGCCGCGAGCCGGTCCGCTTCAGGTGGTCGTTGAGCTGCTGGTAGGTGACGCCGGGCTCGACGACGGCGTAGCCGAGCTGCTCGTCGACCTGCTCGATGCGCGTCATGCGCTCCAGCATCATCGTGATGCCGGCCTCGTAGACCGCGCCCTTCTCGCCGTAGCCCCAGTTCTTGCCCGTGCTCACGGGCCAGACCGGAACCTTCGCGCGCCCCGCCGCGCGCACGGTCGCCTGCACCTGGGCGGTGTCGCGCGGGAACACGACGACCGAGGGCAGGGTGCGAAAGGGCAGGCAGGTGCGGGTCAGCGCCTCGACCTCGGTGTCGTCGGCGACCACGCCGTCGGCACCGAGGATCGAACGCAACTCATCGATCAGTTCGGGCGGCAGGTCGCGCTTCGCGGGGGTGTCCATGGTCGATTCCGGTGGTCAACGGGGGGCGGCGGCGATCAGATCGGCGGCGGGCGCGGCGCGGGCCCAGTCGTCGACGACGAAAGCCGGCCATTCGGGGCGGCTCGGCCGCGTGATGCGCAGATCCTCGTCGCGCAAGCCCAGCCATTGCATGTGGTGCTTGACATGCGAGCCCAGGTAGATCTTCTTCAGGGTGATGAAATCGACCACCCGGCCCATCAATTTCCAGTAGCGCCGGTCGGCCTTGCCGTCGCGGATCAGGTCCGAGAATTCCGGCGCATAGGGGTTGTAGCCGAAATTCCTCAGGTCCGAATACATCAACAGCCAGTTGATCGGAAGGTTCGAGAACACCGGGCTCGCGTACTTGGCGGAGCCGATCAAGCCCAGCTCGACCACCTTCTTCATCGTCGCGTCCTGATCGTAGCGCCAGGCATGGTAAGGCGCCAGGTAGCGCGGGAACCGCGCGTCGGCGCCGTAGCGCGCCGGGTTCCAGAAGCGGTGCAGGTCGTCGGCGCTGAATTCGCCCGATGCCACCAATTCGGGCGGCGTCCAGTCCACCTTCGAGATCGCCAGGCGCGGGAACTCGTATTCCATGCGCTGCGGTATCGGCTGGCCGGGCGAGTAACCGGCCAGCACCAGCGGCACGCCCTTCTCCATCGCCAGGGCCAGCGCGTTGCCCTCGAACAATGGCGCGTACACATAGGAGATCGTGTGCACGGCGCCGCGCGCCTCCTGGTTCATCAGCAGCCAGCGGAACAGGCGGCGGTAGAAGTCCATCGGCGGCCGGTAGACGACGTGGTCGACGTCGAGCTTGGCCACCGTGCGCCGGATATTGGCCCAGGCGATCTCGCCCATGTCGATGTCGGTCGTGTAGGCCAGCACGCGCAGGCCGTATTCGACCTTCAGCTTGTACAGCAGGTAGACGCTGTCCTTGCCGCCCGACAGCGGCGCGATGCAGTCGTAGGCCCCCTGGCCGCGGCAGGCGGCCAGCGCGTGCTCGAGATCGGCCTCGCGCGCCAGGCGCAGCGCCTCGGCGCGTTCGCGCGTGTCCGGCCGCGGATGCCGGCACAGGGCGCACAGGCCGCCCGCATCGAGATCGGCCCCCGGCGCGGCTTCGGGCAACAGGCATTTGCGGCAGGATCTCATGTCGCCGTCTTCCCCATCCCCCAGTTGCGGGGTAGCGGGCACTGTATACCGCCGGCGCCCCGGACCCCGCGTGACAAATCGCCGCGCCAGGCCCGCGCCGGGCACGGGGTGCCGAAAGTCAGCCCGGGTTCCTGTGCCATGATCGCTCTGGTCCAAAATCCGAGGCGCGCCGAGCCGTGCCGGCCCGGCCTGGCCCGCCCTCGCGGCCCGCCCCGCAGCGCCGGGGGGCTGCAGGCCAGTACCTCAATCCCAACGGAATGCGTCGATGATGCTCAACATGCTCCCCCGCCAGGTTCGGCTGATGTTCGCGGCCCTGCTGGCCCTGTTTGCCGCCGGCTGCGCGAGCCACGCCTACCCGCCGGCGCCGACGACGGTCGACACCTCGTCCTACAGCTACATCATCGGCCCGGGCGACACGATCAACATCATTGTCTGGCGCAACCCGGAACTGTCGATGACGGTGCCGGTGCGGCCCGACGGCAAGCTCGCCGCGCCGCTGGTCGACGAGATCGTGGCCCAGGGCAAGACCCCGGTGCAACTGGCGCGTGCGCTCGAGCAGGTGCTGGGCAAGTACGTGCGCGACCCGGTCGTCACCGTGCTGGTGACGAACTTCGTCGGCCCCTACAGCGAGCAGATCCGCGTCGTCGGCGCCGCCGCCAAGCCGCAGGCGCTGCCCTACAAGAACCGCATGACGCTGCTCGACGTGATGATCGCCGTCGGCGGGCTGACCGATTTCGCGGCCGGCAACAGCGCCACCATCCTGCGCACCTCGGAACACAACAAGCAGTACTCGGTGCGGCTGCGCGACCTCATCCGCGGCGGCGACATCTCGGCCAATGTCGACATGAAGCCGGGTGACATCCTGATCATTCCCCAGAGCTATTTCTGACGCGGCGCCGGTCGACGCCCAGCCACTGAATCGGGATCGAGCATGGAAGAAGTCGTACGCCAAGCCCTCACCCTCATGCGCGGGATGTGGCGGTTCCGCTGGCCCGGCGTCATCGCGGCCTGGGTCGTGGCCGTCATCGGGACCATCATCGTCTCGCGCATCCCGGACCAGTACGAGGCCTCGGCCCGCATCTACGTCGACACGCAGTCCATCCTCAAGCCGCTGATGGCCGGCCTGACGGTGCAGCCGAACGTCGAGCAGCAGATCGGCATGCTCAGCCGCACCCTCATCAGCCGGCCCAATCTCGAGAAGCTGGTGCGCATGTCCGACCTCGACCTGAAGGCCAGCACGCGCGCCGACCAGGACGCGCTGATCGACGTGCTGATGAAGCAGATCACGATCAAGAACACGGGCCGCGACAACCTCTATTCGCTCGAGTACCGCGATTCCGACCGCGACAAGGCCAAGAAGGTCGTGCAGTCGCTGGTCTCGATCTTCATCGAGTCGGGCCTGGGCGCCAGCCGCAAGGACAACGACTCCGCCAAGACCTTCCTGAACGAGCAGATCAAGCAGTACGAGGCCAAGCTCGAGGAAGCCGAATCGCGGATGAAGGATTTCAAGCTGCGCAACATCGACATGCAGTCCAGCGACGGCAAGGACGCGGCCAGCCGCGTCGCCGACATCTCGGCCCAGCTCCAGCAGGCCCAGCTCGACCTGCGCGAGGCCGAGAACGAGGCCGCATCGGCCAAGGCCCAGCTCGCCGGCGAAAAGAACCCGACCGGCAGCAGCGCCGTCACCGACAGCCTGCTGCAGGAATCCGAGATCGCGGTCTCGACGCCCGAGATCGACGCCCGCATCGAGGCCCAGAAGCGCAACCTCGATTCGCTGGAGCAGCGCTTCACCGACCAGCATCCGGACATCATCGCCGCCAAGCATCTGATCAAGGAACTCGAGGCGCAGAAGCGCAAGGAAGTCGCGCAGCTGCGCAAGGCCGCGCTGGCGACGCCGCAGGTCGGCGGCAACATCGCCAACGCCAGCCTGGCGACGCAGGAGCTCAGCCGCCTGCAGGCCACGGCCGAGGTCAAGGTCGCGGCGCTGAAGGCGCGCGTGGCCGAGTACAGCGGCCGCCTGGCGCAGGCCCGGGCCTCGCTGAAGACGGCGCCGCAGATCGAGGCCGAGGCGGCCCAGCTCAATCGCGACTACGAGGTCACGAAGAAGAACTACCAGGACCTCGTCGCACGCCAGCAATCGGCCGTGATGTCGGGCGAGCTCGAGGTCGCCGCCGGCGTGGCCGACTTCCGCCTCATCGATCCGCCGCGCGTGACGCCGCAGCCGGTGGCGCCGAACCGGCTGCTGCTGTTGCCGATCGCGCTCGTCGCGGCGCTGGCCGCGGGCCTGGGCGTCGCGTTCGCGGCAAGCCAGCTCATGCCGGTGTTCAGCGACGGCGACGAGCTGCGCACCGTCACCGGCCTGCCGCTGCTGGGCGTGGTGTCGATGGTGATCAACGATGTCGAGCGCCGCCGCGAGCGGCTGGGCACGCTGTGGTTCGCCGGCGCCTCGGGCGGGCTCGTGGGCCTGTTCGCATTGGGCATGGTCGCGCTGGCCCTGATCGCGCGCCGCGGAGGGTGAGGCAAGGACTATGAGCAGCTTGATCGAACAGGCGGCCCAACGGCTGGAGCAGTTGCGCCAGGCCGGGGTCGCGATCCCCGAATCCGAGATCGACCTCGCGCCGACGCCTGCGGTCGTTCCCGCACCCCGGCCGCAGCCGCCGGCGGCCGACGCCCCGAGCCAGTCGCGCCGCGTCGAGCTCGACCTCGACGCGCTGCTGGCGGCCGGCATCGTGACGCCGAACGCGCCGCGCAGCGCCATCGCCGACCAGTACCGCGTCATCAAGCGCCCGCTCATCGCGAACGCGCTCGGGCGCGGCGCGGCGACGGTCACGCACGGCAACCTGATCATGATCACCAGCGCGATGGCCGGCGAGGGCAAGACCTTCACCTCGGTCAACCTGGCGATGAGCATCGCCTCCGAGCTCGACCACACGGTGATGCTGGTCGATGCCGACGTCGCGCGGCCCTCGGTGCTGCGCACGCTAGGCCTGCCGGCCGGCCCGGGCCTGCTCGAGGTGCTCGAAGGCAAGGCCGAGCTGGCCGACGTGATGATGCGCACGAACGTCGACAAGCTGACCGTGCTGCCCGCCGGCACGCCGCATCCCAAGGCGACGGAGCTGTTGGCCAGCGATGCGATGCGCGCGCTGCTCGACAACATGGCGACGCGCTACCCCGACCGCATCATCATCTTCGATTCGCCGCCGCTGTTGCTGACGACCGAATCGCGCGTGCTGGCGACGAACATGGGCCAGATCGTCGTCGTCGTCGCCGCCGGCAAGACGCCGCAATCGGCGACGCGCCAGGCGCTGGACACGATCGAGTCCTGCCCGGTGCGCATGCTGGTGCTGAACAAGGCCCGGCTCGACGGCAAGGCCTACGGTTACGGCTACGGCTACGGCTACGGATACGCCTATGGATACGGCTACGGCTACGGCGCCGATGCCGCGGCGGCCCCAGGCGCTGCGCCCGGCGGCGCCGCCGAAGAGCGGCACTGATCGGTGCCGCCGCGACACATGAGGGTCGGTGTCCGTCCGAAGGCCATCGCGCGCGTGTCGGCCTGGGTCGGCGCCGCCCTGGTGGCCGTGCCGGCGGCGCGGGCCCAGGAGGGCGAAGCGCTGGTGGTCCCGCCGCCCGGATTCTCGATCGCTCCCAGCCTCTCGATCCAGGAGACGCTGACCAACAACCGTGACCTGACGCGGGTGCCGGCGCAGGCCGACCTCGTGACCCAGGTCATCCCCGGGCTGCGCATCAACAGCCACACGGCGCGGCTCGACGGGACGCTGAACTATTCGCTGAGCGCGCTCAGCTATGCCCGCGCGCCGCGCCTGAACACGGTCCAGAACTATCTCGACACCTCGTTCATCGCGCGCGGCTGGGACAACCATTTCTCGATGAAGACGGTGGGCTCGATCGCCCAGCAGTCGATCTCGGCCTACGGCGTCCAGTCGGGGTCCAACGATGTCGTCAACAGCAATCGCACCCAGGTCTCGAACTTGAGCGTGGCGCCGACGCTCAGCGGCAACATCGCCGGCTATGCGGACGTGAACCTGGGGCTCGACGGCTCGCTGGCCGATGCCAAGGGCACGGCGCTGGGCAGCTACCACAGCTACGGCGGCCACCTCTCGGTCGGCGGGCGCAGCGGCAATCTCGGCTGGGGCGTGCAGATCCGCCAGCAGACCAACGACTACAAGCTGGGCGGCCGCACGCACGACCTGCCGCTGGTGCTCTCGGCCGATTACTACGCCGATTACGACCTGAAGCTCTCGCTGCAGGCCGGCCGCGACCGCACCGACGAACTCACCGGTACGACCCAGACCTTCGGCACCTGGGGCTGGGGCGTCGAGTGGCACCCCACCGACCGCACCGATGTCCTGCTGCAGGACGACAAGACCTTCTACGGCAGGTCGCACATGGTCACGCTGCGCCATCGCATGCGGCGCTCGGTCTGGAGCTACGTCGACACCTCGGGCATCAACGGCAATCCGGCGACGCTGGGTGCGAACGCGAAGCCCCTGACGCTGTACGACCTGCTCTACAACCTCTGCCTCGCGCAGGGCCTGGGCGCGCTCACCTGCCAGCAGAACGTGCAGTCGTATTTCGCCGCCAATCCGGCGCTCGACTCGAACCAGCAGCTCGGCGGTTTCCTGGCCTCGGGAACGACGATCCAGCGCTCGCAGAATCTGTCGGTGGCGGTGAGCGGCCTGCGCACGACGATCACGCTGAGCGCCTTCCGCACCGGCACCCGTCTCGTCAACGCCGGCGCGCCGACGGGCGGCGACCTGGCCGGCAACCGGCAGGTGCGCCAGGACGGCGCGTCGTTGGCCGTGTCGCAGAAGCTGAGCCCGACCGCCGCGCTGACGTTCGCGGCGACCGAGCTGCGCACGCTGGCGACGTCGGTGCAACCCTCGCTGCAGCAGCGCATCTACAACCTGGCCTGGACCGGCAGCCTGAGTCGCTTCCTGGGCTATTCGCTCGGCGTGCGGCACTCGAACTACGCCAGCGTGATCACACCCTATGAAGAGTCGGCCGTCGTCGGCTCGCTCAGCCTCCGGTACTGAACCATGTACGAAGCTTTCTACGGGCTGACGAGCAAGCCTTTCCAGCTCAACCCCGACCCGGCCTTCTTCTTCGGCAGCAAGCAGCACCGGCGCGCCAAGGCCTATCTCGAATACGGCGTGTCGCGCAACGAGGGCTTCATCGTCATCACCGGCGACATCGGCGCCGGCAAGACCACGGTGCTGCGCTCGCTCATCGACGGCCTGCACGGCAGCAACGTCGTGACCGGCCATCTCGTGACCACGCAGCTCGGCGCCGAGGACACGCTGCGCATGGTCGGCGCGGCCTTCGGCTTCCGCGTCAAGGACGTGCCGAAGTCCGAGCTGCTGATCACGCTCGAGGCCTTCCTCATCAGCCAGACGAGCAAGGGCAAGCGCTGCCTGCTCATCGTCGACGAGGCGCAGAACCTCACGCCCAAGGCGGTGGAGGAGCTGCGCATGCTCTCCAACTTCCAGTTCGGCAACCAGGCGCTGCTGCAGAGCTTCCTCGTCGGCCAGCCCGAGTTCCGCGAGATCCTGCAGCGCCCCGAGATGGAGCAGTTCCGCCAGCGCGTCTCGGCCACCTGCCACATCGGGCCGCTGGCCGAGGACGAGACGCGCGCCTATATCGAGCACCGGCTCAAATGCGCCGGCGCCAAGGACAAGCCGAGCTTCGAGCCCGAGGCCTACGCCGCGATCCACGCCGCCAGCGGCGGCATCCCGCGCCGCATCAACTCGGTCTGCGACCGCCTGCTGCTGCTCGGCTTCCTCGGCGGCCGCACGCACCTGACGACGGCCGACGTGGCCGAGGTGGTGCAGGAATTCGCCCAGGAATCGGCGGTGCCGAACCCCGGCGCCGCGCGCCGCCTGGCCAACGGCGCGAGCCCGAGCCGCGTCGGCGGCAGCGAGGTGGTCGATGCGGTCGATCTCGACCTCAGCGCCGCCCAGCTCGACCCCGCCGAGGCCAGCGCGATGTCGGCCCAGCTCGCGGCGCTCACGGCCGACCAGCGCGGCGACCAGCTGCAGCGGCTCGAACGCAGCCTGCTGCGGCTCGAGCGCAGCAACCTCGAGACGCTGGCGCTGCTGCAGAAGCTCGTCGCCGGACTGACGAAGCCGGGGCCCTGAGGGCGAGCCGGCACGCCGCCCGCACCGCACAGGACCACCATGCTTGCCCCCGCGATCACCAACGCGCTGACGATCGACGTCGAGGACTATTTCCAGGTCTCGGCCTTCGCCCCCTATATACGGCGCGACGACTGGGAACGCCGCGAATGCCGCGTCGAGCGCAATGTCCAGCGCATCCTCGGCCTGCTGGCCGACGCCGACACCCGCGCCACCTTCTTCACGCTGGGCTGGATCGCCGAGCGCTATCCGCAACTCGTGCGCGCCATCGTCGACGGCGGCCATGAACTCGCCAGCCACGGCTATGGCCACGAGCGCGCCAGCGACCTCGACGAGGCCGCCTTCCGCGCCGATGTCGGGCGTGCGAAGGCGCTGCTAGAGGACATCGCCGGCCGCCCCGTGCTCGGCTACCGCGCGCCCAGCTTCTCGATCGGCAGCGCCAACCTCTGGGCCTTCGACGTGCTGGCCCGCGCCGGCTACCGCTACAGCAGCAGCATCTACCCGATCCGCCACGACCATTACGGCATGCCCGACGCGCCGCGCTTCGCACACGAGGTCGCGGCCGGCCTGCTCGAGGTGCCGGTGACGACGCTGCGCCTGGCCGGGCGCAACCTGCCTTCCAGCGGCGGCGGCTATTTCAGGCTGCTGCCGTACCCGCTGTCGCGCTGGATGATCCGCCAGGTCAACCGGCAGGACCGCCAGAGCGCGATCTTCTATTTCCATCCCTGGGAGATCGACCCGGGCCAGCCGCGCATCCCCGGCATCGACGCGCGCACGAAGTTCCGCCACTACGTGAACATCGAGCGCATGGACGGCCGGCTGCAACAGCTGCTGGCGGACTTCCGTTGGGGCCGAATGGATGACATTTTTCTCGGCCCGCGCCGCGCCGCGGTGGCGCATGCCGCCGAATCTGCGGTCTGATCACGCCCCGTGCCCCAACTCAAGATCCTCAGCCCCGACGACCGGGCCGCCAACGCGGCCTGGGACGCCTATGTCCTGGCCCACGCGCAGGCCACCTTCTTCCACCGCGCCGGCTGGCAGCGCGTGCTGGGGCGCGTGTTCCGCCACCGCTGCCATTACCTCTACGCCGAGGAGGCGGGCCGCATCACCGGCGTGCTGCCGCTGGCGCATGTGAAGAGCCTGCTGTTCGGCAACTCGCTCGCCAGCCTGCCGTTCGCCGTCTACGGCGGCATCGTCGCCGACGATGCGGCCAGCGCCGCGCTGCTGCTGGCCGAGGCGCAGCGCCTGGCGCGCGCGCTGCGCGTCGACCACCTCGAACTGCGCAACCTGCAGCGCACGCAACCCGACTGGCCCGAGCAGGACCTCTACGTCACCTTCCGCAAGGAGATCCTGCCCGACGAGGAGGCGAACATGCTCGCCATCCCGCGCAAGCAGCGCGCGATGGTGCGCAAGGGCATCAAGAACGGCCTCAGCGCGACGGTCGATGCCGGCGTCGACCGTTTCTTCGCCGTCTATGCCGACAATGTCCATCGCCACGGCACGCCGGCCATGCCCAGGCGCTATTTCCAGGCCCTGCGGCAGGAATTCGGCGACGACTGCGAGGTGCTCACCGTCTGCGCCCCCGACGGCGCCGTGATCAGCAGCGTGCTCAGCTTCTATTTCCGGGACGAGGTGCTGCCGTACTACGCCGGCGACGCCGAGGCCGCGCGCGACCTCGCCGGCAACGACTTCAAGTACTGGGAGCTGATGCGGCGCAGCTGCGCGCGCGGGCTCAAGGTGTTCGATTACGGCCGCAGCAAGCAGGGCACGGGTTCGTACGCGTTCAAGAAGAACTGGGGTTTCGAGCCCCAGCCGCTGCATTACGAATACTGCCTCTACAAGCACGACCAGGTGCCGCAGAACAATCCGAACAACGCGAAGTACAAGCTCTTGATCGAGACCTGGCGGCGCATGCCGATCGGCCTGGCCAACTGGCTCGGGCCCTTCATCGTGCGCAGCCTGGGCTGAAGCCATGAACGCGATCGTCATCCCCACCCCGGCCGACTCGCGCTGGCGCGTCGCGCTCGTCTCGCTGGCGCTGCTGCTGGCCGCGCTGCTGTGGCTGTTCCGCGGCACCGCGCTCGGCATGGTCGACATCTGGTGGAATTTCGAGACCTACACCCATGCCTTCCTGGTCGCGCCGATCTCGATCTGGCTCGTCTGGCGCCAGCGCGACGAACTCGCCCGCCTGACGCCGCGGGCGCAGCCCTGGCTGCTGCTGGCGGTGGTCGCCGTCGCCGCGCTGTGGGTCGCGGGCGATCTGGCGCTGGTCAACGTCGTGGCGCAGTTCGCCTTCGTCGCCCTCATCGTCGTCGCCGTCGCGGCGGTGCTGGGCATCGAGGTCGCCTGGACGATCGCATTCCCGCTCGCCTTCCTGTTCTTCGCCGTGCCGTTCGGCGAGTTCGCGATCCCCTGGATGATGCGCTGGACGGCCGATTTCACGGTCTACGCCATCCAGGCCAGCGGCATCCCGATCTACCGCGAGGGCCAGTCCTTCGTCATCCCGACCGGCCGCTGGTCGGTCGTGCAGGCCTGCAGCGGCGTGCGCTACCTGATCGCCTCGTTCATGGTCGGCACGCTGTTCGCCTACCTGAACTACAGCTCGATCAAGCGGCGCCTCGTGTTCATGGTCGTGGCGCTGATCGTGCCCGTGATCGCGAACTGGCTGCGCGCCTACATGATCGTGATGCTCGGCCACCTGTCGAACAACCGGCTCGCGGTCGGCGTCGACCACATCGTCTACGGCTGGATCTTCTTCGGCATCGTCATCACGATCATGTTCTTCATCGGCGCGCGCTGGTCCGAGCCGCCGGCCCCGCCGCG
>JAGWVB010000390.1 GCA_018971105.1 Burkholderiales bacterium | reverse complement strand
GCGGTCGAGATCGTCGTCGACGACGACGGCGCCGGCATCGCCGCCGGCGCGCGCGACGGCGCCGGCCATTACGGCCTGGAGATCATGCGCGAGCGCGCGCAACGCATCGGCGGCACGCTCGAGGTCGGCGCGCGGCCGGGCGGCGGCACGCGCGTGCGGCTGGCGTTCCCGATCGAGCAGGCGCGGGCGTGATGGCGGCGCCGCGCATCGTCCTCGTCGACGACCATGCCCTGTGCCGCAACGGCCTGTCGGACCTGCTGCGGCACCGCGGCGGCATGGACGTCATCGCCGCGCTGTCCGACCCCGAGGAGCTGCTGCAGCTGCTGCGCGAGCAGCAGCCCGACCTCGTCGTGCTCGACCTGCGCATGCCGGCCACCGACGGCCTGACGCTGCTGCGGCGCATGCGCGCCGAGGGCATCGCGACGCCGGCGCTGATCCTGACGATGAGCGATTCCGAGACCGACCTCTCGGCCGCGCTGCGCGCCGGCGTGCGCGGCTATCTGCTCAAGGACATGGAGCCCGAGGACGTCATCGTCGCGATCGGCAACGCCGCGCGCGGCGAGCTCGCGGTGGCGCCGTCGATGACGCTCAAGCTCGCGCAGCTGCTGCAGGGCGGCACCGGCGAGCGGCGCGGCCTGCTGGCCTCGCTGACCGAGCGCGAGCGCCAGATCCTCGACCACCTCGCGCGCGGCGAGAGCAACAAGACGATCGCGCGCGCGCTCGACATCAGCCACGACACGGTGAAGCTGCATGTGCGCCACATCCTGGCCAAGCTCAACCTGAGCTCGCGCGTCGAGGCCGCGGTGTTCGCCGTCGAGCAGCGCGTCGGCGCCGACAGCGGCGCAAGGCGCTGATTCGGCGCCTGTTTGGCGCTGATCCGGCCGCCTCAGCCCCCGGCCGCGGCGCCGATCGCCGACGCCGCGCCGCGCCAGGCCAGCTCGTCGCGCAGCCGCACGACCTCGCCGACGATCGTCAGGCAGGGCGATTCGAGGCCGGCGGCGGCGACCTCGGCGGCGATGTCGCGCAGCGTCGACGCGACGACGCGCTGCCCGGCCAGCGTGCCTTGCGCGACGACGGCCACCGGCCAGTCGGCCGGCAGGCCATGCTCGACGAAGCGCGCGGCGATGCTCGCCAGCGCCGACAGCCCCATGTAGATGACGACGGTCTGGCGCGGCCGCGCGAGCGCGCTCCAGTCAAGCTCGCAGCTGCCGTCCTGCAGATGGCCGGTGACGAAGGTGCAGCTCTGCGCATGGTCGCGGTGCGTGAGCGGGATGCCGGCATAGGCGGCGACGCCGCAGGCCGCGGTGATGCCGGGGACGACCTCGAACGGCACGCCGGCGGCGGCCAGCGCCTGCAGTTCCTCGCCGCCGCGGCCGAAGACGAAGGGGTCGCCGCCCTTGAGCCGCACGACCTCGCGCCCGGCGCGCGCCAGCCGCACCAGCAGCGCGTTGATGTCGCCCTGCTCGACGCTGTGGCGGCTGCGCTGCTTGCCGACGAAGATGCGCTCGGCGCGCGCGCCGATGAGATCGAGCACGCCCGGGCCGACGAGCTGGTCGTGCACGACGACATCGGCGCGCGCGAGCAGCCGCGCCGCGCGCAGCGTCAGCAGCTCGGGGTCGCCGGGGCCGGCGCCGACGAGGTGCACGGTGCCGACGCGGCCGCGGCAGGCCTGCATCACGGCGGGCAGTTCGACGCAGGCATTCATGGTCCGGTCCTCCTTCATCGCGGCGATCAATGCTCGCCCTTGGTGCGCAACAGGCCGGCGAGGCGGTTGCCCTGCTTCTGCGGGCCGCCGATCGGGAACATGTCGTGCAGGTGGTGGTTGCTGCCGCGCTCGGGGCCCCAGACGGCGCTGAAATGCTTGATCATCACGCGCACCTGGGCCTGCACGCCGTGGGTCTGGTAGTAGTCGCGCAGGTAATGGATCAGCTCCCAATGCGCCGGCGTCAGCGTGAGCCCTTCCTCGCGCGCCAGGGCGCGCGCGAAATCCTCGCTCCAGTCCTCGAGGCGGCGCAGATAGCCCTCGCTGTCGGTCGGCACCTCGCGCGCGCCGACGCGCACCGTGCGTGGCTGGTTCGATGGCGGCAGGGGACCCATCGTCGACTCCGTGGCTAGGCCGCGCAGGCGAGCTGGAGATGCGGCCGCGGCACGGCCTGCGCGGCGCGCACGCTGCGGACATAGGCCGCGAAGCGCGGCGCCCATTGCGATCCGGCGCCGCTGCGCAGGTGGCTGTACGAGGCCAGCAGCCGGTGCACGACGATGCCGTCGCGCCGGCCGTCGATGCCCTGGCCGCGCTCGACCTCGTAGGCGTAGGCGAGCCCGGGGTCGAGGTTCTCGAGCGTCGAATGGTGGAACTCGTGGCCGTGCAGCGTCTCGCCGGCGCCGCCCCAGGGCAGCGCCGCGCCGGCGCGCAGCCGCACATAGCCGCGGCCGGCGGGGCGCTCGTGCATCACCGCGTCGCCGGGGATCACGCCCACCATCTCGGCGCTGCGGCCGCGCCAGTGGATGCTGCGCGCGAGGTACATCAGGCCGCCGCATTCGGCGTACGCCGGCAGGCCGCCGGCGATGGCCTCGCGCAGCGCGCCGCGCAGCGCGGCGTTGGCCGCCAGCTCGTCCATGCAGGCCTCGGGAAAGCCGCCGCCGATGAACAGGCCGTCGAGCGCCGGCGGCAGCCGCGCGTCGTGCAGCGTGTCGATGGGCACGAGCTCGGCGCCGGCCGCTTCGAGCGCGGCGAGGTCGTCGGGGTAGTAGAAGCCGAAGGCGCGGTCGCGCGCGATGCCGATGCGCAGATCGGGCCGGCGCGCCGG
>JAGWVB010000102.1 GCA_018971105.1 Burkholderiales bacterium | reverse complement strand
CGCTGAACGGGGTCGTGTGCAAGGCAGTAGGGTTCAAGGCGGGATCCGGTATCGAGAAGCTGGAGCCACAGCGTAGGCCCGGGCCCGCGGCCGCGGGTTGCGTGCGCGGCGCCGAGCGTCACCCGGGATGACCGCTGGCGGGCTTAGGTCATGCGCCGTCACGGTGCGCCACTTCCGCGCCGGGCGCGGCCGGCGCGGCGGCCGCGCCGCGCTCAGGACGGCGGCAGCGCCAGCGCGATGCCGAAGCGGCCGTCGTCGGCGCGCACGAGGCGCAGCCGGCCGCCGAGCTGGCGCGCGATCTGGGCCACGATGGCCAGCCCGAGCCCGCAATGGCCGAGCTGGCTGCGCGAATTGGTCAGGCGCACGAAGGGCTGCTGGGCGCGCACGAATTCGTCCTCGGTCATGCCGGCCCCGCGGTCGTAAACGGCGAGCTCGACGGCGCCGCCGCCCTGCTTGCGCAGCGCGACCTCGACCGGTCCGCCGCCATGCGCGTAGGCGTTGTCGATGAGGTTGCTGAGCAGGCGCTGCACGGCGACATCGGGCAGTTCGCGCGCCACCGGTTCGATGCGCGCGACGACCTCGCGGCCGGTGCCGGCGTAGCGGCCGACGAGGTCGGACACGGTCCGATGCAGCGGCTCGCGCGTGCCCAGCGCGAGGCCGTTGTCGCCCTGCACGTAGGCGAGGAACTGGTCGACGATGCGCTCGAGCGAGAGCAGGTCGGCCGTGAGCGCGTCAGCGACCTCGGGTTCGCACTGGGTCTCGGCGCGCAGGCGCAGCCGCGCCAGCGGCGTGCGCAGGTCGTGCGAGACGCCGGCGAGCAGCTGCTGCCGTCCCTCCGAGGCCGCGGTGACCTGGCGCACGAGGTCGTTGAAGGCGCGCACCAGCGACTGCAGTTCGGCGCTTGCGTCGCCGGTCTCGGGCAGCGGCTGCAGCCGGCCATGCTGGCGCGAGATCTGCGTCGCCAGGCGCGCGAAGGGTCGCGCGATGAAGCGCACCGACAGCAGCAGCGCGCCGACGGTGGCGACGCCGAGCACGACGAGCCAGATCCCTATCGTCCCCGTGACCGCCCCCGGCAGCGCGCTGTAGGCGCGCGTCATCCACCAGTCCTGGCCGTCGACGCGCAGGCGGAAGATGGCGGCGAAGCGCTGGCCCGGGCGGCGCGCGAAGCGGACCTGGATCTCGCGCCGCAGGATCTCGCTCACCGGCAGGTCGCGCTGCGGCACCGGCGCGATCGCGCCGGCATCGGACGGCAGCCTGGAGCTCACGCTGACCCAGCCGCTGGAGAGCTTGCGCGCGAGCGCGGCGCGCTGCTCGGGCGGCACCGCGGCGAGCGCGGCCTGGACCATCGTGGCCTGCTCGGCGCCGACGCCGGCGAGGTCGTCGGTCACCGGCACCAGCCACAGCGCGAGGACCATGGCCTGGGCCGCGAACGACAGCAGCGCGATCAGCACGACGCCGCCGGTCAGGCGCCCGACGAGCGACCAGCCGCGCGGCGTGCGGCCGCGGTCCAGCAGCCTCACTCAGGCGCCTCGGGCATGGGGCACGAACATGTAGCCGTGCCCGCGCACGGTCTGGATGTAGCGCGGCACGGTGGCATCGGGCTCGACGATCTTGCGCAGCCGCATCACCGCGACGTCGACGGTGCGCGTGAGCAGCACGTCCGAGCGCGCATGCGAGACGGCGAGCAGCCGGTCGCGCGAGATCGGCACGTTGGGGTTCGTCACGAGTTCGGCCAGCATCGCGTATTCAACCGTGCTGAGCACGCGCACGCTGCCGTCCTCGGCATGCAGGCTGCGCGTGGCCGGCGCGAAACGGAAGGCGCCGATCGGCACCTCCTGCTCGAACGCGATCGGCACCCCCGGCGTCGTGCTGACGCGGCGCAGCACGGCGCGGATGCGCGCCAGCAGCTCGCGCGCCGAGAACGGCTTGCCCAGGTAGTCGTCAGCGCCCATCTCGAGCCCGAGCACGCGGTCGATCTCCTCGGTGCGCGCGGTGAGCAGGATGATCGGCACGCGGTCGCCGTCGGCGCGCAGGCGCTGGCAGGCCTGCAGGCCCGACTCGCCCGGCAGCGAGACGTCGAGCACGATGAGATCGGGGCGCAGGCGGTGGATGCGCCGCATCAGGTCCTCGGCGCTGGGCATGCTGGTCACCGCCATGCCCTGCTTCTCGAGGTAGCTGCTGAGCATGTCGCGCATCGCCGGATCGTCCTCGACGACGAAGAGGTGGTAAGGTTTCTGTTCCATCGTCCTAGATTAGCCGCCGGTCCGCTCCCGGCGCAGTGACTTCCGCCATCCTCGCATGACGCGATGTGACGACAAAGCGGCGAACATGGGGTAACCCAGTCCGGGTCGACCGGACAGCGACCGGCGATCACGGCACGTCATAATCACGCTCCGGGCGGAAACCTCGCGGCGATAGCCAGGCTATGCAATCCCGTCCTGACCAGGCACCCTCCAAGGATCCTCGATGACCTCTGTTTTCTCCTCGCGCCGGCTCGCCCTGCTGGCCGCCCTCGCGGCCTCGATGCTGCTGGCCTCCTGCAAGATCGGCAGCAGCGGCAGTTCGAACGCGAACCTGCGTGCGATCAACCTCAGCGACGATCTGGCCAGCGTCGACCTCACGATCAGCGGCAGCGTGCAGTTCGCGGGCCTCAACAAGGGTGTCCTGAACAGCTACGCCTCGGTCGCCACCAACACCTACACGGTGGGCGTGAACAGTGCCGGCAACAGCACGACCCTGTTCACCGGCACCTACACGTTCAGCAAGAACGACCATTACACGGCCGTGGTCTGGGGCCCGCAGGCGGCGCTGCATGTCAGCACCCTGCCCGAGGACGACGACACGACGCAGATCGGCACCGGCAACACGCGCGTGCGCATGTTCAATGCGACGACGACGACGGGCACGCTCGACGTCTACCTGCAGCCCGCCGGCACCGACCTCACGCAGGCCACGCCGACCCAGGGCGCGCTGACCAGCGGCACGCTGGCCGGCTTCAAGGAGATCGCCCAGAACGCGTCGTACACGCTGACGGTGACGGGCGCGGGCAACCCGAGCGACGTCCGCCTCGTCGTGCCCGGCATCGCGCTCACGGCGCAGCAGTACACGACCTTCGTCATCACCGCCGGTTCGGGCGGCGTGCTCGTGAACGCGACCGAGATCGTCGAGCAGGGCAATGGCACCAGCTACCCCAACCAGCAGGCGCGCGTGCGTCTGGTGGCCAGCGTCGACGGCGCGGGCCAGGTCACGGCCGCGGTCTCGGGCGCCAAGCTCGCCAACAACCTGCAGTCGCCCGGCATCGGCCAGTACGTGCTCGTGCCGGCGGGTTCCGACGCCGTCACGACGAGCGTCAATGGCAACGTCCTGACCCAGGGTCCGCAGACCTTCAACGCCGGTGCCGACTACACCCTGATGGTCTGGGGCTCGGCGGCCGCGGGCGCGACCGACCCGCTGACCGTGACGACGATCACCGACCTCAACCAGCTGCCGACGAGCACGACGCGCACCAACGTGCGCCTCATCAACGGCGCCGGGCTGATGGACGCGCTGACGCTGTCGGTGGATTACGCGGCCCTGAGCTCGTCGTCGAACGTGCTGCCGGGCGTCGCCGCCGCCTACCAGTCGGTGACCTCGGACACGCAGGCCTATGTCGAGGTCAACTCGCCGATCAACGGCACGATCTACGCCAGCACGCGCACGAACGGCGACAACCTGGCCGCCCAGGGCGTCTACACGATGTTCGTGCTCGGCGGCCTGACCCCGACGGCGGCCAACCCGACGGGGGCCAAGGCCGTCCTGCGCAGCGAGCGCTGATGGCGGCGCCGGGCGCCGACGCGCTCAGCTTCGACGTCACCGAAGCTGAGTTCCAGACCGAGGTCCTGGAGCGCTCGCTCCAGGTGCCGGTGCTGCTCGACTGCTGGGCCCCCTGGTGCGGGCCCTGCCGCTCGCTCGGGCCGGTGCTCGACAAGCTCGTCGAGGCCTACGGCGGGCAGTTCCTGCTCGCCAAGATCAACACCGACGAGGCGCCGCAGCTCTCGGCCGCGCTGCGCATCCGCAGCATCCCGCTCGTCGTGCTGTTCATCGGCGGCCAGCCGGTCGACCAGTTCATGGGCGCGCTGCCCGAGGGCCAGATCCGCGCCTTCCTCGACAAGCATCTGCAGCCGCCGGCCTCGCCGGTCGACGAGCTGCGCGCCGCCGCGGCCGAGAGCGCCGACGCGCACGAGGCCGAGGCGATGCTGCGCGAGGCGCTGCAATACGAGCCCGGCCACGCCGAGGCGAGCGCCGACCTGGCCGAGCGGATGATCGCGCGCGGCGCGCTCGACGACGCGCAGATGCTGCTGATGCAGCTGCCGCCCGAGGCGCAGGGCGCGCGCACGGCGGCGCTGCTGGGCCGCATCGAGCTCGCGCGCCACAAGCCCGCGGGCGATCCGGCGGCGCTGGCTGCGCGCATCGCCGCCGACCCCAAGGACCACGAGGCGCGCTTTGCGCTCGCCGCGATCCGCGTCCACGAGGGCGCCTGGCAGGCCGCCTTCGAACTGCTGCTCGACGTCGTGCTGCGCGACAAGGCCGAGCTGCGCGAGCGCGCGCGCCAGCAGCTCGTCGAATGGTTCGACGTCTGCCCCGACGCCGAGGCCGTGAGCCGCGGCCGGCGCTACCTCGGCATGTACCTGAACTAGGCGACCTGCGGGGCCTGGCCCGCAGCCGGCTTCAGCGTCAGGCGTGGCCGAGGCCGGCCAGCAGCTCGGCGTTGCCGCCGGCCGCCGCGGTGTTCACCGTCACGGTCTGCTCGGCGCAGAAGCGGTAGAGGTAATGCGGCCCGCCGGCCTTGGGCCCGGTGCCGCTGAGCCCCTCGCCGCCGAAGGGCTGGACGCCGACGACGGCGCCGATCATGTTGCGGTTGACATAGACGTTGCCGATGCGCGCGCCGTCGGCGATGCGCCGGGCGCGGCTGTCGATGCGCGTCTGCACGCCCAGCGTGAGCCCGTAGCCGAGCGCGTTGATCGCCGCCACGACCTCGTCGACGCTGCGCGCGGCGCCCGCGCCCTGCTGCTGCGGACCCCAGCGCACGACATGCAGCACCGGACCGAAGATCTCCTGCCGGACCTCGGCGATGCGGCCGATCTCGAACGCCACCGGCGCGAGCAGGCGCGGCAGATCGGCCGCGAGCGGGCTCTCGCCGAGCAGCCGCGCCTCGCGCCGCAGGCGCGCCACCTGGGCCAGGATCGCGGCATGGGCCTCGTCGTCGATGAGCGGGCCGACATCGGTGGCGAGCCGCGCCGGATCGCCGACGACGAGCTCGGCCAGCGCACCGCGCAGCATCGCGATCACCGCGTCGGCGATGCCCTCGTGCAGGCACAGCAGGCGCAGCGCCGAGCAGCGCTGGCCGGCGCTGCGGAAGGCGCTCTGGACGACGGCGTCGACGACCTGCTCGGGCAGCGCCGAGCTGTCGACGACCATCGCATTGATGCCGCCGGTCTCGGCGATCAGCGGCACGATGGCGCCGTCCTTGGCCGCCAGCGCGCGGTTGATGGCGCGCGCCACCGCGGTGCTGCCGGTGAAGCACACGCCGGCCGTGCGCGCGTCGGCGACGAGCGCGGCGCCGGTCGTCTCGCCGGCCCCGTGCAGCAGCGCCAGCGCATCGGCCGGCACGCCCGCCTCGTGCAGCAGTTCGACGAAGCGCCGCGCCACCGCCGGCGTCTGCTCGGCCGGCTTGGCCGCGACGGCGTTGCCGGCGACGAGCGCGGCGACGACCTGGCCGGCGAAGATCGCGAGCGGGAAGTTCCACGGGCTGATGCAGACGAAGACGCCGCGGCCGTGCAGGCGCAGCACATTGCTCTCGCCGGTCGGCCCCGGCAGCGTCTGCTCGACGAGGCGCGCGCGCGCCTGCGCGGCGTAGTAGCGGCAGAAATCGACCGCCTCGCGCACCTCGGAGACGCAGTCGCCCAGCGTCTTGTGCGCCTCCTTCACGAGCAGGCCGCAGAACTCGGGCAGGCGGCGCTCGAGCGCAGCGGCGGCGCGTTCGAGCAGCGCCGCGCGCTCGGCCACCGGGCGCGCATTCCAGGCCGCGTGGCCGGCCTGCAGGCGCGCCATCGCGGCGTCGACCTCGGCCGCTCCGGCCGGCGCCACCGCATCGACGCGCGCCAGCGCCACCGCCGCCTCGAGCGGCGCGCGCTGCGCCAGGCAGGCGAGGTCGACGCCGGCCGAGTTCGCGCGCCCCGGGCCGTAGAGCGCGACCGGCAGCGGCAGGCCCGGCTCGTCGGCCGCCGCCAGCGGCGTCGCGAGCAGGGTCTCGGCGCTCACGGTCTCGTCGGCGAGCTGGTGCACGAACGACGAATTGGCGCCGTTCTCGAGCAGCCGCCGCACGAGGTAGGCGAGCAGATCGCGATGCTCGCCCACCGGGGCGTAGACGCGGCAGGCGACGCTGCCGTCGCGCAGCACCTCGCGGTACACGCCCTCGCCCATGCCGTGCAGGCGCTGCAGCTCGAAGCCCGCGCCGCCGCGGCCGGCCGCACGCGCGAGCTGCAGGATGGCGGCGATCGTGCCCGCGTTGTGGGTCGCGAACTGGGCGTACACGACGTCGCCATGGGCGAGCAGCCGCTCGGCGCAGGCGAGGTACGAGATGTCGGTGTGGTGCTTGTGCGTGTAGACCGGGTAGCCCGGCAGGCCGGCCTCCTGCGCGCGCTTGATCTCGCCGTCCCAGTACGCGCCCTTGACGAGCCGCACCATCAGCCGCAGGCCTTGGGCGCGGGCGATGCGCGCGACCGCGTCGACGACCGCCAGCGCGCGCGTCTGGTAGGCCTGGATCGCGAGCCCGAAGCCGGGCCATTGCGGATGGCGCGCCGCAACCTCCTGCGCCAGCGCCTCGAACAGGTCGAGCGAGAGTTCGAGCCGGTCGCTCTCCTCGGCGTCGATGGTCAGGTTGAGGTTCGCCTGCGCCGCCTGCGCCAGCAGCGGCCGCAGGCGCGGCAGCAGCAGCGCGAACACGCGCTCGCGCTGCGCGTCCTCGTAGCGCGAATACAGCGCGCTGAGCTTGACCGAGATGCCGTCGGCGGCCATCGGCGACGCCGCGACCCGGCCGCCCGAGATGGCGGTGATCGCGTTCGTGTAGCTCGCCAGGTAGCGCTCGGCATCGGCCTCGGTGCGTGCGCCTTCGCCGAGCATGTCGTAGCTGTAGCGCAGCGCCGCGCCGCCGCCGCGCTGGCGCTGGGCATCGGCCTCGGCCATCGCCTCGGCGATCGTGCGCCCGAGCACGAACTGGCGCCCGAGCAGCTGCAGCGCGCGCACCGTCGCGGCGACGACGGTGCGCGCGCCCAGGCGCTGCAGCAGCCCGGGCGGCTGCTCGCTGTCGGGCAGGAAGCGCTTGGAGAGCGCGATCGCGCTCGCCGAGAGGTTGGCCAGCAGCTTGTGCGGGCTGCCCTCGGCGGCGGCGGCGTCGAACTCGGCGCGGCCGAGCTGGTCGGCGGTGAGCGCGATCGCCGTCTCGGCGTCGGGCACGCGCAGCAGCGCCTCGGCCAGCCGCATCAGTGCCAGCCCCTCGGCGCTCGAGATCGGGTATTCGCGCAGCAGCGACTCCATGGCCCAGAACGGGGCCGGCTGCTCGCGCACCGCCCGCACCCAGGGCCGCGCGGCGGCGAGCACGGCGTTCCAGTCGAGGCGGTCGCGCAGGATGCGCAAGGACTCGGCGACGGCCTCGGATTCGGGGCGGTAGGGGAAGGGCAGGCGCGCTGGGCTCATGGCGGCGTCTCGGCGGTTCGTGCGGGAAACGCAGCATAGGCGCCGACCGGCCGCATCGGGTGCGGAAGCGAGCGCGTTCGGTAGAGAATCCTGCATCATGGACACCGACTTCCAGGAAGCCGAGCCTGGCGGCGTGCGCTCCGAGCGCGCCCTCGACAAGCTCGATCGCCGCATCCTGCGCGTGCTGCAGGCCGACGGTCGCATCAGCAATCTCAAGCTTGCCGAGGCCGTGCACCTGTCGCCGACGGCCGTGCTCGAACGCGTCAAGCGCCTGCACCGCGACGGCTACATCCTCGGCTACGAGGCGCGGCTGAACCCGGCCAAGCTCGGCGCCGGGCTGCTCGTCTTCGTCGAGATCCTGCTCGACCGCACGGTGCACGACGTGATGGACACGTTTCGCGCCGCGGTCCAGGTGCGGCCCGAGATCCTCGAGGCGCATCTGGTGGCCGGCGGCTTCGACTACCTGCTGAAGACGCGCGTCGCCGACATGGGCGCCTACCGCCAGTTCATCGGCAACGTCATCTGGACCCTGCCCGGGGTGCGCGAGACGCGCACCTACGCCGTCATGGAAGAGGTCAAGAACACCGCCCAACTGCCGGTATAGGCTCCCCCCTGGGGCCGAGCGGCGACGCGGGACAGTCCCTGCGGACTGTCCCTCGCCCGCGAGGGCCATCCGGCATGCTTGCCGGATGGCGACGTCAGCGGCCCGGCGAAGCCGGTTCCGCGGCGTCCGCTTGGATGCGTCGGATGCAGGTCGATGGCCGTGGCTTCAGCGGCGACCAAAAATGGCCGTGCCCACACGCACGATCGTCGCGCCCTCGGCCACCGCGGCCTCGAGGTCGGCGCTCATGCCCATCGACAGCGTGTCCAGCGCAAGCCCCTGCTCGACGAGCCCGGCCAGCAGCCGCGCCAGTTCGCGATGCGGCGCGCGCTGCGCCTCGACGTCGCGCGCCGGCTCGGGGATCGCCATCAGCCCGCGCAGGCGCAGCCGCGGCAGCGCGGCGATGGCGCGTGCCAGCGCCGGCAGCTCGGCCGGCGCGACGCCGCTCTTGCTTGCCTCGCCGCTGATGTTGACCTGCAGGCAGACCTGCAGCGGCGCCAGGGCGGGCGGCCGCTGCTCGCTCAGGCGCTGCGCGACCTTCAGCCGGTCGACCGTGTGCACCCAGTCGTAGGCCCGCGCCACGTCGCGCGTCTTGTTGCTCTGCAGCGGGCCGATCAGGTGCCACTCGATGCGCGGGCGCAGCTCGGCCAGCGCGGCGATCTTCGCCAGCCCCTCCTGCACATAGTTCTCGCCGAACGCGAGCTGCCCCGCGGCATGCGCCTCGCGCACCGCAGCGGCGTCGAAGGTCTTGCTCACCGCCAGCAGCAGCAGGCCGGGCTTACCTCCGGTTGCATCCGAATGTGTGACGATAGTCGCGTCGCGCGCCGAGGCGACGCAGGCGGCGGCGATGCGCCGCCTCACTTCTTGCAGGTTGATTCCGATGCTGCCCATAATCCCCCGAGCTTAAGCGCCCCGGCCCCGGCCGCCACCTGCTGCGCAACCGCGCCCCCTCCCGATGGACATCACCCAGCTCCTGGCCTTCTCGGTCAAGAACAAGGCTTCCGACCTGCACCTCTCATCGGGCCTGCCGCCGATGATCCGCGTGCATGGCGACGTGCGGCGCATCAACGTCGAGGCGCTGGACCACAAGCTGGTCCACGGCATGGTGTACGACATCATGAACGACAACCAGCGCAAGCATTACGAGGACACGCTGGAGTGCGACTTCTCGTTCGAGATCCAGGGCCTGGCGCGCTTCCGCGTCAACGCCTTCAACCAGAACCGCGGCGCCGCCGCCGTGTTCCGCACCATTCCGAGCAAGATCCTGACGCTCGAGCAACTCGGCACGCCGAAGATCTTCGGCGAACTCGCGCTGCGCCCGCGCGGCCTCGTCCTCGTCACCGGCCCCACCGGCTCGGGCAAGAGCACGACGCTGGCGGCGATGGTCAACCACCTCAACGAGAACGAGTACGGCCATGTGCTGACGGTCGAGGACCCGATCGAATTCGTCCATGAGAGCAAGAAATGCCTCGTCAACCAGCGCGAGGTCGGCCCGCACACGCTGAGCTTCGCGAACGCGCTGCGCTCGGCGCTGCGCGAGGACCCGGACGCGATCCTCGTCGGCGAGATGCGCGACCTCGAGACGATCCGCCTCGCGCTCACGGCGGCCGAGACCGGCCACCTCGTGTTCGGCACGCTGCACACGAGCTCGGCGGCGAAGACCATAGACCGCATCGTCGACGTCTTCCCGGCGGCCGAGAAGGACATGGTGCGGGCGATGCTCTCCGAATCGCTCGTCGCCGTCATCTCGCAGACGCTGTGCAAGCTCAAGGACGGCAGCGGGCGCATCGCCGCGCACGAGATCATGCTCGGCACCTCGGCGATCAAGAACCTGATCCGCGAGAACAAGATCGCGCAGATGTACTCGGCGATCCAGACCGGCCAGAACCTGGGCATGCAGACGCTGGACCAGAACCTCGCCGACCTCGTGCGGCGCAATCTGGTGGCGCCGGCCGAGGCACGCTCGAAGGCCAAGATTCCCGAGAATTTCCCAGGATGAACGACCACCCCGGAGCGGCCCGCGGCCGCCTCCCCTCGAGGGGCAACGCCAGCGGCCCGGCCGAGCCGGTCCCGCGGCGATTGCTCGAACGGCGACGCGGCTTCGCCATGGAGCATTGATGGAACGCGACCAGGCATCGAAATTCGTCAACGACCTGCTGCGGCTGATGGTCAGCCGCAGCGGCTCGGACCTCTTCCTCACGGCCGACTTCCCGCCCGCGATCAAGGTCGACGGCAAGATCACCAAGGTCAGCCCGCAGCCGCTCACCGGCCAGCACACGCTGGCGCTGGCGCGCGCGGTGATGAACGACAAGCAGGCGGCCGAGTTCGAGCGCACGAAGGAATGCAACTTCGCGATCTCGCCGCAGGGCGTGGGGCGCTTCCGCGTCAACGCGTTCATCCAGCAGGGCCATGTCGGGCTCGTCTGCCGCACCATTCCCGCGACGCTGCCGACGATCGACGGCCTCGGCCTGCCGCCGGTGCTCAAGGACATCGCGATGACCAAGCGCGGCCTCGTGATCTTCGTCGGCGCCACCGGCTCGGGCAAGAGCACCTCGCTGGCGGCGATCGTCGACCACCGCAACGAGAACTCCTACGGCCACATCATCACGGTCGAGGATCCGGTCGAGTTCGTGCACCCGCACAAGAACTGCATCGTCACCCAGCGCGAGCTCGGCATCGACACCGACAGCTGGGAGGCGGCGCTGAAGAACACGCTGCGCCAGGCGCCCGACGTGATCCTGATGGGCGAGATCCGCGACCGCGAGACGATGGAACATGCGGTGGCCTTCGCCGAGACCGGCCACCTGTGCCTGGCGACGCTGCACGCGAACAGCTCGAACCAGGCGCTGGACCGCATCATCAACTTCTTCCCCGAGGAGCGGCGCCAGCAGCTGCTGATGGACCTGTCGCTGAACCTGAAGGCGCTCGTGAGCCAGCGCCTGATGGCGCGCGAGCAGGGGCGCGGGCGCATCGCCGCGGTCGAGATCATGCTCAACACGCCGCTCGTCGGCGACATGATCTTCAAGGGCGAGGTGAGCGAGATCAAGGAGCTGATGAAGCGCTCGCGCGAACTCGGCATGCAGACCTTCGACCAGGCGCTGTTCGACCTCTACGAGCAGCGCCACATCAGCTACGAGGACGCGCTGCGCAACGCCGATTCGGTCAACGACCTGCGCCTGCAGATCAAGCTGCAGAGCGTGCGCGCGCGCACCAACGACCTCTCGGCAGGCACCGAGCACATGCGGGTGGTATGACCCCCCCGGAGCGCCTTCCGCGCCTCCCCCCAGGGGGCGACGCCAGCGGCCCGGCGGAGCCGGTTCCGCGGCGTCAGCTGGGTGCGATGGGTGCATGCGCTGTCCGTGATGCAAGGTCCCGTTGAAAATTCAAGCGTCGTTCATGGCAGCATCGCGGCCATGAACACACGCACCTACGAATCCGCCGCCCCACGCACCGTCGCCTTCATCGGCCTGGGCGTGATGGGCCATCCGATGGCCGGCCACCTGGCGCGCGCCGGGCATCGCGTCACGGTCTACAACCGCAGCCCGGCGAAGGCCGCGGCCTGGGTCGCCGAGTACGGCGGCGCCAGCGCGCCGACGCCGCGCGCCGCGGCGGCCGGCGCCGAACTCGTCTTCGCCTGCGTCGGCAACGACGACGACCTGCGCTCGGTCACGCTGGGCGCCGACGGCGCCTACGCCGGCATGGCCGCCGGCGCGATCTTCGTCGACCACACGACGGCCTCGGCCGCGGTCGCGCGCGAGCTGCACGCCGCGGCGCGCGCCGCGGGGCTGCAATTCGTCGATGCCCCGGTCTCGGGCGGCCAGGCCGGCGCCGTCAACGGCGCGCTGACCGTGATGTGCGGCGGCGACGCCGCGCCCTTCGAGGCCATGAAGCCGGTGGCGCTGAACTACGCCCGGGCCGTCACGCGCGTCGGCGACAGCGGCGCCGGCCAGCTCGCGAAGATGGTCAACCAGGTCGCGATCGCCGGCCTCGTGCAGGGACTCGCCGAGGCGATCGCCTTCGGCCTGCGCGCCGGCCTCGACATGCCGCAGGTGCTGGACGTGATCGGCAAGGGCGCGGCGCAGAGCTGGCAGATGGACAACCGCGGCAAGACGATGGTCGAAGACCGGTTCGACTTCGGCTTCGCCGTCGACTGGATGCGCAAGGACCTCGGCCTGGTGCTCGACGAGGCGCGCCGCAACGGCGCGCAGATGCCGGTGACGGCGCTCGTCGACCAGTTCTACGCCGAGGTGCAGGCGCTGGGCGGCCGGCGCTGGGACACCTCGAGCCTGATCCGGCGCCTGAAGCGATAGCCGAGCCGGCGCCGACGCGGCGCCGGCATCGCGCGACGCTAGCGCGCCGGCGCGCTCGCGCCCTCGACGATGGGCGCCGGGGTCTGGTGCGAGATGTTGGCGAGCTGGTCCTCGGTCAGGATCTCGAACACGCGCACGACCTTGCGCACGCCGGGGATGCCGCGCACGAGTTCGGAGGCGCGGTTGGCCTCGCGCTCGGTCACCAGGCCCATCAGGTAGACATTGCCGCGCTCGGTCACGACCTTGAACGCGTTCGCCTGCAAGTCCTTGGCGTCGACCAGGGTCGCCTTGACCTTGGTCGTGATGAGCGCGTCGTTCGAGCGCGAGCCGATCGAGCTGTTGCCCCCGATCGCCAGCTCGTTGACGACGGCGCGCACGTTCTCGACCTGGGCGGCGGTCTTCTCGGCCGCGCTGCGCTCGGTCTCGCCCGGCACCTCGCCGGTGAGCAGCACGAGCCGGTTGTAGCTCGTGACGTTGACATGGCCCAGGGTCGCGAGGTCGCGGATGCGCGACGCGACCTTGAACTCGATCGTCTCGTCCTCGAGCTGCATGCCCGAGGTGCGGCGGTCGGTGGCGACGAGGCCGCCGCCGACCATCGCGCCGCCGACGAGCAGCGGCGCCACGCAACCGGCGACGGTGGAGACGAGGGCGGCGGCGGCCAGCCAGCGGGCGAGCCGGGCGGCGGCGGCAGGGCGGCCGAGGTGAATTCGGGTCTGGATCACAGGTCCTGGTCTCCCATCAATTGAAAATCGACTGCATCGCACAGGCAATGCAGGACGAGCATCTGCAACTCGGCGACGCGGGCCGCGCGCTCGTGCGGCACCGCGATCAAGACATCGGTCTCGGCCAGAAGTTCACCGAAGGCCTGCGCGCCGCGGCCGGCGACGACGACGATCGTCATGTCCTTGGCCTGCGCGGCCGAGATCACGACCGCGCTGTGGCCCTCGCCGTCGTCGATGTAGACGAGCACGTCGCCCGGCAGCCCGAGCGCGCGCACCTGCTGCGCCGCCTCGCCGTTGAACGCCGCCAGCGCCAGCGCCGCCAGCGGCGGGCGTTCGCGCTCGAAGCGCCCGGCGAGCAGCCTTGCGAGGTGGATCGCGAGCGCCGCGCCGGCGCCGCTGCCGGCCGCCAGCACCTTGCCGCCGCCGGTCAGCGCCGCGAGCAGCGCCGCCGCGGCATCGGCGATCGGCCTGGCGAGCAGCTCCGCGGCCTGGTACTTGAGGTCGGCGCCGTCGAAGAACTGCTGCTGGATGCGCTGTTCGAGCATGAAGCAGCCATGATAGGCCAGCGCAGGCCGCGCGGACCCCACTTCAGGATGCGGCGTCGAAGGCTGCTGGTAACCATTCGATGCGGCCGCCATCGATGGCGACGACGTCGAAACGGCAGGGCGGCGGGCTCGCGTACTGCATCAGGTAATGGCTGGCGGCGTAGATCAGGCTGCGGCGCTTGCGATGGTCGACGCTCGCGGCCGCGCCGCCCCAGCCGGATGCGGCGCGCGACCGCACTTCGACGAACACCAGCGTGCCGTCGCGCTCGCGCATCACGAGGTCGATTTCGCCGCCATGCCGGCGCGGGCCGCGCGCGAGCCGATAATTGCGCTGCACCAGCACCAGTCCGCGCGCCAGCAGCCAGGCCAGCGCGCGCGATTCGGCCTCGTCCCCGCTTGCCTTGGTGCTGACCGCCCCCGCCCGCCTCGTGACCATCGACCCGACCCCGCTGCTGCGCGCCGCCGAGCTCGCCGCCGGCCACCAGCATCGGCAGCCCGGCACGCTCTACCTGGTGGCGACACCGATCGGCAACCTCGCCGACCTGACGCTGCGCGCGATCCACATTCTGGGCCGCGTCGACGCCGTCGCCTGCGAGGACACCCGCGTCGCGGCGCAGTTACTCAAGCACCTCGGGCTGCACAAGCCGCTGCTGGCGCTGCACGCGCACAACGAGCGCGGCGCCGCGCAGGCGGTGCTGGCCCGGCTCGCGGCCGGCGACTCGCTCGCCTATGTCAGCGACGCCGGCACGCCAGCGGTCTCGGACCCCGGCGCGCTGCTCGTCGAGGCCGCCGCCGGCGCCGGCCACCCGGTCGTGCCGATCCCGGGTCCGAGCAGCGCGCTGGCGGCGCT
>JAGWVB010000101.1 GCA_018971105.1 Burkholderiales bacterium | reverse complement strand
GGACCGCGGCGCCGCGCCCCGGCTTGCGCGATAATAGATAGTTGTCTAATGATTAGATCGCTATCGCCATGGCAACGAGCCCGATCGAGGAACGCTTCAGCACCGCGCTCCATCACAGCGCGCGCACCTGGCGCCTGGCCGTCGACCGCCGCCTCAAGGACCTGGGGCTGAGCCAGGCCGGCTGGATGACGATCGCCGTCGCCGCCAAGGCGGCGCGCTCGCAGAGCGAGATCGCCAGGCATGTCGGCGTCGAGGGCGCGACCATGGTCGCGATGCTGGACCGGCTCGCGAAGGCGGGGCTGATCACGCGCGTGCCCTCGCCCACCGATCGGCGCGTCAAGCTCGTCCAGCTCACGGCTGCGGGCAGCCGCCTCTACGCCCAGGTGCGGCGCGAGGCCGACGCCGTGCGCCACCAGCTGCTGGCCGGCGTCGACCCGGCGCGGCTGGAGGACGCGGCGCGCCTGCTCGAGCAACTGCAGGCGGCCGCGGAGGCGATTCAATGAGCCCCGCGGCACCGGTGCCGCACCGCGGCATGATCACGATCTCGATCATGCTCGCGACCGTGATGCAGGCGCTGGACACCACGATCGCCAATGTCGCGCTGCCGCACATGCAGGGCAGCCTGCAGGCGGCGCAGGACCAGATCACCTGGGTCCTCACTTCCTACATCGTCGCCGCGGCGATCGCCACGCCGCTGTCGGGCTGGCTCTGCGGCCGGATCGGACGCCGCCGCGTCTTCATGGGCGCGGTGATCGGCTTCACGGTCGCGTCGGCGCTGTGCGGCATGGCCGACAGCCTGTGGCAGATCGTCGCCGCGCGGCTGCTGCAGGGCGTGTTCGGCGCCGCGCTGGTGCCGCTGTCGCAGGCCGTGCTGCTCGACATCAACCCGAAGGAGAAGGTCGGCCAGGCGATGGCGATCTGGGGCGCGGGCATCATGGTCGGACCCATCCTCGGGCCGATGCTGGGCGGCTGGCTGACCGAGAACGCGAGCTGGCGCTGGGTCTTCCTGATCAATCTGCCGGTGGGCCTGATGGCGCTCTATGGCATGGCGCGCTGGCTGCCCGAGAGCCGGCCCGAGGGGCAGAAGCTCGACCTCTTCGGCTTCGCCACGCTGAGCCTGGCGGTGGGCCTGCTGCAGATGTTCCTCGACCGCGGCGAGCTGCTGGACTGGTTCGACGCGCCCGAGATCCGCCTCGAGGCCGCCGGCTGCGCCGTCGCGACGCTGTTCTTCATCGCCCACACGGCGACGGTGCGCGGCAACTGCTTCCTCAACCGCGCGCTGCTGCGCGACCGCAACTTCGTCACCTGCGTGCTGTTCGGCTTCGTCGTCGGCATGATCATCTACGCGACGATGGCGCTGCTGCCGCAGCTGCTGCAGAGCCAGCTCGGCTACCCCGTCGTCTACACCGGCGAGGTGATGGCGCCGCGCGGCGTCGGCACGATGCTGGCGATGTTCGTCGTCGGCCGCCTCGTGCAGCGCGTCGACCTGCGCGCGCTGATGGCCTTCGGCTTCGGCCTCACGGCGCTGTCGCTGTACCAGATGGCGACCATCACGCCGCAGATGGACAGCCACATCGTGATCCTCTCGGGCTTCATCCAGGGGGTCGGCATGGGGTTCACCTTCGTGCCGCTGAGCACGGCCGCCTTCGCGACGCTGGACCCGGCGCTGCGCCACGACGGCACGCCGATCTACAGCCTGGTGCGCAATATCGGCAGCAGCGTCGGCATCTCGATCGTGCAGTCGCTGTACACGCGGCGCCTGGCGAGCGCGCATGCCGACCTCGCGGCCGCGGCGCACACCGGCGCGCTCGCCGGCAGCGCCTGGGACCTGGGCCGGCCGCTCGGGATCGCGGCGCTGAACGCCGAGGTGACGCGGCAGGCGTCGCTGCTGGCCTATATTGCCGACTTCCGCGTCATGTTCATCGTCACGCTGCTGACGATGCCGCTGCTGCTGCTGATCAGGCGCCCGCGCCGCCACGGCGACATCGAGGACAGCGTCGCGTTCGCCGAATGAGGTCGCGCTGCGCCTGAAACCGCCATCCCTGCGTCCGCTGGCCGGACGCGACATCGACGAGCCGCATCGCGCATCGACGCCGCTCGAGCTGCTGTTCGACCTGTGCTTCGCGATCGGCATCAGCGTCGCCGCGTCGAACTTCGCGCACGCGGCGGCGCAGGGGCGGCTGCGGCAGGCGCTGTTCGGCTTCGGCTTCTCGTTCTTCGCCGTCTGGTGGGCCTGGATGAACTACACCTGGTTCGCCTCGGCCTACGACAACGACGACGCCGTCCAGCGCCTGCTCACGCTGACGCAGATCCTGGGCGCGCTGATCATCGCCACCGGCATTCCCGACATCTACGGCCCCACGCCGCACAACGGCACCGTCGTCGCCGGCTACGCGACGATGCGCGTGGCGATGGTGGCGATGTGGCTGCGCGCGGCGCACGGCGACGCGGCGCGCCGTCGCACCTGCCTGCGCTACGCGGCGTCGATCGCGCTGCTGCAGGCGGCCTGGATCGTCGGCGCGCTGGGGGTCCCGGCGCCCGATCTGATGCGCTACTACCCGCTCCTGCTCATGGCCGAGCTCGCCGTGCCGCCCTGGGCCGAGCGCGGCGGCGCGACGCCCTGGCACCCGCACCACATCGCCGACCGCTATGCGGCGTTCGCGATCATCGTCCTCGGCGAGGGCCTGGTCGGCACCGTCGCCGCGATCCAGTCGGTGCTGGCCACCGAAGGCTGGTCGACCGATCTCGGGCTCGTCGGCGGCGTCGGCGCCGCGCTCACCTTCTGCCTGTGGTGGATCTACTTCATCCTCCCGCATGGGCCGGCGCTGGCGCAGCGGCGCGGCGTCGCGCTGCGCTGGGGCTACGGCAGCGCCTTCGTGTTCGCCGCGCTCGCCGCGCTGGGCTCGGGGCTGCAGGTCGCCGCCGGCAGCATCGGCCATCCGCAGGGTGATGCGGCGACGCTCGTGCTGGCGCTGATCGCGGTCCCGCTCCTGGTCTTCGAACTCGCCTGCGTCGCGATCGGCGCCGCGCTGACGGCGTTCGATCGCGCGCAGCTCGCGCTCGCCGCGTGCAACGCGCTGCTGTTCGGCGGCGTCATCGCCGCCGCCGCTGCCGGTGCGCCCTTCGTCGACTGCCTCGGGCTGCTGCTGGCGGGGCCGCTGGCCATCGTCGCCTTCGACCTCGGGGGCGGCACCCGGCGCCGGGCAAGCGGGCGTTGAACGCGGCGCGCCGCCGCGCGCCGCCGTCGCTGCGATCGTCGATGAGGAGGGCCCCGGCGCAGCCGCCCATCGTCGGCGAAATCGCCGTCAACGGACTCCAAGCAAGCTTCAACGGAATGCTACATACTTTAGTCCGGACGTATTCGACGATCCAGGCACGGCGCCGATCGTCGACTGGTTCAAGCTCGCCTGGGATCCATGTGGAAGTCGCGCCATGCATCCATCCAAGCTCTCCGGCCCCGAAGCGGCCGTCGCGCCGGCACGGGTCGGCGCCCTCGATGACGGCCTGCGGCGGGACGCGGCGCTCGACGACTTGCGGGTGCTGTCCCATGCGGCCGACGCGGATGCGTCGGCACGGGGCCGCGCGGCCGCGCCGCTTCCGGCCTCACCTGCCGCCGCGGCATCGGGCGTGGCCGCGGCAGCGCCCCTGTCCGCGCGCGCCACCACCGCCGACGCCGCCCAGGCCGCCGACGCGCCGGCCATCGACTACGCCGAGCGCTACCGCACGCTGCTGAACTTCCTCGACCAGGCTCCCTTCGGCCTGGTCCGGTTCGCGCCCGGCGGCGCCATCGAGATGATCACGCCGGCGGCGGCCCGGCTGCTGCGGGCGCTGGCGCGGACGCCCGCGCCCGGCAACCTCTACAGCGCGCTGGCCGGGGTCGCACCGCAATTGCCCCAGCTCATCCGGGACTGCTCCGCAGCGTCGGGTACCCTGTGCGAGGCGCTGCGCCTCGACCTGCCCCCGGGCAGCCTCGAGGCCGAGGCCGGCGTGATCGCGCTGACGCTGGTCAAGGTCAGCCCGACGACATTGATGGCCGTACTCCACGACGCCACGAGCGAGGTGCGGCGCGAACAGCGCCAGCTCGACCAGCGCCTGTCCGACCTCGCACGCATCGACGCGCTCACCGGCCTGCCCAACCGCACGGTCGCGATCGAGCGCCTGCAGCGCCTCAGCGACGCCCGCGCCGGCGCCGATCCGGCGCCGCCGTTCGCGCTCATCGTCCTCAACGTCGACCGCTTCCACCAGATCAACGACAGCCTGGGCCACGGCGCCGGCGACGAGGTGCTGCGCCTGCTCGCGGCGCGCCTGGGAACGCAGTTGCGCCGGCACGCGCGCGACGAGGGTGCGACCGGCCCTGGAGCGGTGGCGACGCGCATCGGCAACGATGAATTCGCGATCGTGCTCGACGACCTGCGCCGCGGCGACGATGTCCACGGCATCGCGATGCGGCTGCTCGACGCCCTGGCGCTGCCCCTGCGCGTCGGTGCGCAGCAGCTGCACGTGCGCGTCAGCGCCGGCGTCGTGCTCGCGGCGCAGGCGGCGCGCAGCGGCGTCGAGATGCTCAACGACGCGCACATCGCGATGTGCGAGGCGCGCCGCGCCGGTCGCAGCCGCTACGGCGTCTTCGAGCCCGCGCTGCGCGAGCGCGCCGCCAGCCGCGGCCTCGTTGAGGAGGGCCTGCGCGGCGCGCTCGAGCGGCAGGAGCTTTACGTCGTCTACCAGCCCGTCGTCGAGCTCGGCGATGCAGGCGCGGCGCTGCATTGCAGCGGCGTCGAGGCGCTCGTGCGCTGGCGGCACCCGCAGCGCGGCATCGTGCCGCCGGCGGAATTCATCGGCATCGCCGAGGACAGCGGGCTCATCGGCGCGCTCGGACGCCATGTGCTCGAACTCGCCTGTGCGCAATTCATGCGCTGGCGCGCACGGCTCGGCGCGCGCGCGCCGCGCACCCTCGCCGTCAACGTCTCGCGCGCCCAGCTCCTGCTGCCCGATCTCGTCGACATGGTGCGCGACGCGATGTGCAGCACCGAACTGCCGCCGGCGTGCCTGCAGCTCGAGGTCACCGAAAGCCTGGCCGCCGAGGACGACGAGGTGCGCGTCGCGCTGGCCGACCTGAAGGCGCTCGGCATCGCCCTCGCGCTGGACGATTTCGGCACCGGCTATTCGTCGCTGTCGAGCCTGCACCGGCTGCCGGTGGACCTGGTGAAGATCGACCGCAGCTTCGTGAGCCACGTCGATTCCAGCCCCTACCACCGCGTGCTCGTCGAGGCCACGGTGCAGGTGGCGCGCAGCCTCAACCTGGGCACCGTGGCCGAGGGCATCGAAACCCAGGCGCAGGCGCGGCTGCTGCGCCAGCTCGGCTGCGAGAAGGGCCAGGGCTACCTGTATTCGACGCCGCTGGCGGCGCCCGCGCTCGAGGCCTGGCTGGCCAGCGGCGCCGGCGGCGCGCCCGCGTAGGCCGGGCGCGGCGCCGGGGCGGCGCACAGCCCGAGGCTGAACTTGGGCTGCACCCGCTCGAGTTCGCCGATGAGGCCGTCGATATGCTGCAGGAAGGCGTCGCGGTCGACTTCCGGCGCACCCAGCACCATCGCCGACGAATGCGCCGCGAGTTCGCTCTCGCCGGCGTCGCGCGCCCAGCGCCGCACCTCGCAATAGGCCAGCAGCGCCAGACGTCCCAGGTCGCGGCCGCGGCGCGCATAGCGCAGGTCGGCCAGCAGGTCGTCCAGTCCGAGTTGCAAGATCGTTGCGCTATCCATGTTGCAGCGCAGCATCATCCCCGAGACTGACGCCAGGCTGACAATTGCTCACACCTTGTCCGAGGGTTGCGGTCGAATTCCGAGGTGCCCTGCAGGGCTGCGCCGGCTCGTCCATACTTCGCCCGTCTTCGCCTTGCAAGGGCGCCATGAACCATCGCAGTCCCGCTCTCTACCGTCGTCATGGGCCGGCGCGCATCGGCGCGCGCCGATGCGCGCCGGCATGAGCGCGACCGACCCCGCGCTGTCGGGCACGGTGCTTTGCATCGAGGACGAGCCGGTCTGCATGACCCTGGTCGAGGTCATCCTGGCGCAGCACCCGGCCGTGCGCCTCATCAAGGCCACCGGCGGCCGCGACGGGCTGCATCTGGCGCGGTCCGAGCGCCCCGATCTCGTGCTGCTCGACATGAAGCTGCCCGACATCAGCGGGCTGCAGGTGGTGCGCGAGCTGAGCGAGCTGATCGCCGAGCGCGCGCTGCGCGTCGTGCTGTTGACGAGCGACAGCTTCTCGATCGACGTCGTCAAGGCGCTCAGCCTCGGCGCCCAGGAATACTGGCACAAGCCGCTGACCTCGGAGCGCCTGACGATAGGCCTGTCGCGCGCGCTCGAGGCGGTGCGGCGGCCGGCCGCGTAGGCTGCGCGGGCCGGCTCAGAGGGCGAGGAAATGGGTCCGGTAATGGACCAGCTCGTCGATCGATTCCTGGATGTCGGCCAGCGCCGTATGCGCCTGGGCCTTCTTGAAGCCGTCGAGCACGGCCGGCTTCCAGCGCCGCGCCAGCTCCTTGAGCGTGCTCACGTCGAGGTTGCGGTAATGGAAGTAGGCCTCCAGCGCGGGCATGTAGTTGGCGAGGAAGCGCCGGTCCTGGCAGATCGAATTGCCGCACATCGGGCTCTTGCCCCTGGGCACGTAGCGCTGCAGGAACTCGATCGTGCGCTGCTGCGCGGCCGCCTCGTCGACGGTCGACGCGCGCACGCGCTCGGTGAGGCCGCTGCGGCCGTGGGTGCCCTTGTTCCAGGCGTCCATGGCGTCGAGCACGGCGTCGCTCTGGTGCACCGCGAACACCGGACCCTCGACGCGCCGGGTCAGCTGCGCATCGGTGACGACGACCGCGATCTCGATGATGCGGTCGCTGTCGGGCAGCAGCCCGGTCATCTCGAGGTCGATCCAGATCAGGTTCTGGTCGTGCACGGCCAGCTCGGTTTCGCTCATGGAAGGCGCCTCGGTCAAAGCCCCGGATTCTCGCCCAACTACACTCCCGCCCCATGTCGCCTTCCTCGGTCACCCTCGCCTTCATCGCCGCGCTCCTGCTGTCCACCGGGCTGCGCCTGTGGCTCGCGACGCGCCAGATGCGCCACGTGGCGCTGCACCGCGACGCGGTGCCCGCCGTCTTCGAGGGCCGCGTGGCGCCGAGCGCGCACCAGCGCGCCGCCGATTACACGCTGGCGCGCGGCCGCCACGGCATGATCTCGATGATCTGGTCGGCCGTCCTGCTGCTGGGCTGGACCCTGTTCGGCGGGCTCGAGGCGCTCAACGGGCTGCTGCGCGACGCGCTGCTCGCGCGCCACGGCGCGCTGGCCTACGAACTGGCGCTGCTGGCGGCGTTCGCGCTCATCGGCGCGCTCGCCGAGCTGCCGCTGGACTGGTACGAGACCTTCCGCATCGAGCAGCGCTTCGGCTTCAACCGCATGACGCCGGCGCTCTGGTTCGCCGACCTCGCCAAGGGCGCGGCGCTGGCCGCCGCGATCGGACTGCCGCTGGCGGCGCTGATCCTGTGGATCATGGGCGCCTCGGGCGGGCTGTGGTGGCTCTGGGCCTGGGTCGCCTGGACCGCCTTCAACCTGCTCGCGCTGGTCGTCTACCCGACGCTGATCGCGCCGCTGTTCAACAAGTTCGAGCCGCTCGCCGACGCCGCGCTGGCGACCCGCGTGCAGGCGCTGATGCAACGCTGCGGCTTCGCCGCCAAGGGCCTGTACGTGATGGATGGCAGCCGGCGCTCGGCGCATGCCAACGCCTATTTCACGGGCCTGGGGGCGTCCAAGCGGGTCGTCTTCTTCGACACGCTGCTGCAGCGCCTGACGCCGGGCGAGGTCGAGGCGGTGCTCGCGCACGAGCTCGGCCATTTCAAGCACCGCCATGTGCTGCAGCGCATGGTCAGCCTGTTCGCGCTCAGCCTCGTCGCGCTGGCCTTGCTGGGCTGGCTCGCGCGCAACAGCGGCTTCTACCTCGGGCTGGGCGTCGCGCCCAATCTCGAGGCGCCGAACGACGCGCTCGCGCTGCTGCTGTTCATGCTCGCGCTGCCGCCGTTCATGTTCTTCGTCTCGCCGCTGATGGCGCTGTGGTCGCGCCGGCACGAGTTCCAGGCCGACGCCTACGCCTGCGCGCAGGCCGACGGCGGCGCGCTCGCGGCCGCGCTGCTCAAGCTGCACGAGGACAACGCGACGACGCTCACGCCCGACCCGATGTACGCGCGCTTCTACTACTCGCACCCGCCGGCGAGCGAGCGGCTCGCGGCGCTGCCGGCGCCGCACGCGGCATGAGCCGGGCCCGGCTGGCCGCGCGCGCCGCTCGGGCCTGGCAGCCTTGACCGCGGCGCGCGAGCTCGACCTCGGCCTCGTCGTCGCCGCCCATGGCCGGCACGTGATGGTCGAGACGCCCGAGGGCGGGCGCGTGCTCTGCCATCCGCGCGGCAAGAAGAGCGAACTCGTCGTCGGCGACCGCGTGCGCTGGATGCCGACCGGCGACGGCGGCGTGGTCGAGCATCTCGAGCCGCGGCGCAACCTGCTGCTGCGCCAGGACGAATGGCGCACCAAATCGTTCGCCGCCAACCTCGACCAGCTGCTGATGGTCGTCGCCCCGGAGCCGGTGTTCGGCGAATCGCAGCTCGCGCGCGCGCTCATCGCGGCGCAGGCGGCCGGCATCCCGGCGCTGATCGCGCTCAACAAGGTCGACCTGCCGAGCGCGCCGCTGGCGCGCCAGCGCCTCGCACCCTACCTGGCGATGGGCGTGCCGGTGATCGAACTCGCGCTCAAGGTCGATCCGTCGCGCGCGCGCGCGACGCTGGCGCCGCTGCTGGCCGCGCGCACGACGCTGGTGCTGGGCGCCAGCGGCATGGGCAAGAGCACGCTGATCAACCTCGTCGTGCCCAGCGCGGCGGCGCAGGTGGGCGAGATCTCGCAGGCGCTGGGCACCGGGCGCCACACGACGACGAGCACGCTGTGGTACTGGCTCGACGCGGCGCGCAGCGGCGCCATCATCGACACGCCGGGATTCCAGGAATTCGGGCTGCGCCAGATCGCACCCGAGAACCTCGCGCGGCTGATGCCCGACTACGCCGCCGCGCTCGGCGCCTGCCGCTTCCACAACTGCAGCCATCGGCACGAGCCGGGCTGCGGCGTGCGCGCGGCGATCGAGCGCGGCGCGATCGGCGCCTCGCGCCAGCGCATCTACGAGGAGCTCTACGACGAGCTCTCACGCAAGCGCTACTGAGCGCCCCATACCCGCCGCTACGCGTCAGGCCCCCGAGGGGGTCAAGGAAACTCGGGCGCGGCCCGGCGTTTCCTTGAGAAGTCACTGCAGGTCCGCCCCGCGCCCGAGCAAACGCCGCGGAACCGGCGTTGCCGGGCCGCTGGCGCTTCCGGGGGTTGTCATCCGACGATATTCGCCAGCGTCAGCAAGGCCACGAGCAACATCCACAGCACGACCGAGCGCCAGACGAGGCCGACGACGCTCTGCAGATGGCCCGTCTGCGCCGGCACGCCGGCGGTCGATCCCTGGGCGTCGGCGAGGTCGGGCTGGCCACCGGCGTTGAAGGTCTTGGACCGGTCGGGCGTCACGCCGGGCGCCGCGGCGCCGCCGAGCTGGACGCCGACGGCACCCGCGGCGGCGGCCAGGATCACGCCCTCGTTCGCGTGCAGCCAGAGGCTGGAATCGCGGCGCCAGCTCGCGATCGCCTCCTCGAAATTGCCGACCACGGCGAAGCCGAAGGCGGTGAGCCGGGCCGGCACATGGTCGATGGCGCCGAACATGCGGCGCGAGATCGCGAGCAGCGCGTCGTTGCTGGGCGCGTCGATCGCGCGCTGGCGGTAGCCCCAGTAGCGGGTGCAGAACTCGGCCATGCGGTAGCCGACGGCGCCCATCGGACCGAGGCCGACGGCCGAGAGCACGACGAACCAGAAGAAGACGCCGAAGACATGGCGGTGCGCGGCCAGCAGCGCATGCTCGATGACGTGGCGCAGCACCTCGGTGCGCGGCAGTTCGCTCGCATCGAGGTGGCGCCATTCGGCGAGCAGGCGCCGCGCCTCGTTCTCGTCGCTGCGCTCGAGCGCGTCGCGGATGTCGGTGTAGTAATGGCTGAACTGGCGGAAGCCGAGCGTCAGGTACAGCAGCGCGACATCGAAGGCCAGCGCCAGCAGCAGGCTGTAATGGTCGATCAGCAGATAGGCCGCCGCCGCCAGCGTCGACGGCACGAGCACGGTCACGCACCAGACGACCCAGGCATGGTGCGGCTGGCCGGCGTCGAAGTTGCGACCGGTCCAGCGCACCCAGGACGTGAGCGACTCGTGCACCCAGTTGTCGCGCGGCAGCGGCTTGAGCTGTTCGATCAGCAGCGCGAACAGGACGGCGAAGAAGCTCATCCGGAGATCCCGGCCGTTCCGAAGGGACTGAACTCCCCCAGGGCCACGAAGGGGACCCCCTGGATCCCTGGGGGGCGCGAACGGAGTGAGCTAGGGGGCGCCATCGACCTCATGATGATAGAGGCTCACTCGGCGAGTACGCGATACAGGTTGCGCAACATCGCCGCCGTCGCGCCCCAGATGAAGTATTCGCGCCACTGTCCGTCGCTGCCGCGGCCTTCCCAGGGCATCGAGAGGAAGTGGCGCGACCCGCCCTCGTATTCGTAGCGGTGGCGGCGGTGGTGCGCCGGGTCCATCAGGAAGGCCAGCGGCACCTCGAAGGCCTCGGCCACCTCGTTGCGGTCGAGCGCGAGCGCGGCGAGTTCCGGCGGCGGCTGGATGAGGGCGATGATCGGCGTCACGATGTAGCGCGTCACCGTCGTGTAGGTCGGCATGCGGCCGATCACGTCGACCCGGGCCGGCACCAGCCCGACCTCCTCCTCGGCCTCGCGCAGCGCCGTCGCCGCGGCATCGGCGTCGCGCTCCTCGGCCCGACCGCCGGGGAATGCGATCTGGCCCGCATGGTCGCGCAGGTGGTCGGTACGACGCGTCAGCAGGACGTGCAGGCCGCCCTCGCGCTCGACCAGCGGCACGAGCACGGCGGCCCGGGCGAGCGGGCGTGCATCGAGATGGGCACCGGCATCGCCGCCGAATTCGGCCGGCAGCGCGCGCGCCTGCGCGAAACGCGCGCGCAGCGCAGCCGGGCGCAGCCGCTCGGGCGCGACGGCGGGCAGTTGCGAATCCACCGCGACGACGGGAATGTCGCGCGGGTTGGCGATGCGGGGCGGCGCCATCGTCGACGCCGGCTTGCGCTCGTCCCGGGTCAGGCCAGCTTCTCTTTGATGCGCGCCGACTTGCCGCTGCGCTGACGCAGGTAGTACAGCTTGGCGCGACGCACATCGCCGCGGCGCTTGACCTCGACGCTGGCGATCAGCGGGCTGTAGGTCTGGAACGTGCGTTCCACGCCTTCGCCGCTGGAGATCTTGCGCACGATGAAGCTGCTGTTGAGGCCGCGGTTGCGCTTGGCGATGACGACGCCTTCGTAGGCCTGGACGCGCTTGCGCGTGCCTTCGACGACGTTGACGTTGACGATCACCGTGTCGCCGGGGGCGAATGCGGGGATGGTGCGGTTGAGACGCGCGATCTCTTCCTGCTCGAGGGTGGCGATGAGGTTCATGGGGCTCCGTAAGCCATCGTGCAGCGGGCGGTTGGAATGATGGCGGCGGGCGCGGCCCGCGGCGAGGTTTCCGGCTGGAAAGCTCGCCGCGGGTTCGGCAGTCATTGCTGCGCGACTTGCGCTCGCCATTCCCGGCAGAGGATGGGCAAGCCCATGATTATAGCGTGAGCGTCGCCAGGTGCCGCTCATCGCGCGCCGACAGGCGCCCGCACGCGCGCGCCGCGGCGATCAGGTCGGGGCGGCGCCTTGCCGTCAGCTCGAGCGCGCGGTCGCGGCGCCAGCGTGCGATCTCGGCGTGGTTGCCCGACAGCAGCACGGGCGGCACGACCCGCTCGGCGCCACCGATCCACAGCCGCTCGGGCCGGCTGTAGTGCGGGCCCTCGAGCAGGCCGTCGCCGAAGCTGTCCTGCTCGTGCGAGGGCGCGTTGAGCACGCCTTCCTGCAGCCGCGCGACGGCGTCGAGCAGCGCCAGCGCCGGCAGCTCGCCGCCCGAGAGCACGAAGTCGCCCAGGCTCAGCTCGTCGCTCACGGCAGCGTCGATCAGGCGCTGGTCGATGCCCTCGTAGCGCCCGCACAGCAGCACCGCGCCCGGTCCGGCCGCGAATTCCTGCACCAGCGCCTGGTCGATGCGGCGTCCCGTGGGCGTGAAATGGACGACGCGCGCGGCGCCGCGCTCGGCCGCGATCGCCGCCAATGCACGCAGCAGCGGCTCGGCCAGCATCAACATGCCCGGTCCGCCGCCGTAGGGGCGGTCGTCGACGCGGCGGTAGGCGTCGTCGGCATAGTCGCGCAGCGGCCACAGGCGCACGTCGACCTGCGCCGACTGGAAGGCGCGCCGCGTCACCCCCTGGCTCAGGTGCGGGGCGAACAGTTCGGGGAAGATCGTGACGACGTCGAAGCGCATCGCCGGCCTCAGTGCCGCCCGGCCGCCCCGAAGGCAGCCGGCGCCCCGAGGGCCACGCCGGGGCCCCTCGGGGTCCCTGGGGCCAGCGAACGAAGCGGGCGTGCGGGTTTCACTTCAGTAGTCGGCTTCCCAGTCGACCGTGATGCGCCGCGCCGCGAGGTCGACGCCGTCGACATAGGCGTCGACGAAGGGGATCAGGATCTCGCCGGCGTCGCTCGCCGCGCCGCGCACGCGCAGCACGCAGTGCGGGCCGGTCTCGAGCAGCCCGACGACGCTGCCGAGTTCGACCGCGGCGCGGTTGCGCACGGCCAGGCCGATCAGGTCGACCCAGTAGAACTCGCCGTCGCCGGGGGTCGGGAAGCTCGAGCGCGGCACGAGCACGCGCGCTCCCTTGAGCGCCTCGGCCGCATCGCGGTCGGCGATGTCGTGCACGGTGGCGACGACGCCATCGCCGTGCTCCTTGGCGCCGACCACGCGCAGCAGCGTCGGCCAGGGGCTCGCTCGCTTGGACGCGGGCACGCCCGCGGCGGCCTCGGGCGGCAGGATGTACCAGCGCCTGGAGGAGAACAACGCCTGCGGGTCGGACGCGTAGGGCAGCACCTTGAGCGCGCCCTTGATGCCCCAGGCGCCGACGATGCGGCCCACCTCGACCGCATCATCGGGGACCGTGCCCGCGTCGGGGCTCACGGCGGGCAGCGCTTCAGACCGCCTTCTTGGCCTGTTCGACCAGGCGCGCCACGGTGGGCGAGAGCTGGGCGCCGACGCCGGCCCAATGGTTGATGCGGTCGAGCGCGACGCGCAGGCCCTGCTCGGCGCCCGCGGCGATCGGGTTGTAGAAACCGACGCGCTCGATGAAGCGGCCATCGCGGCGCTCGCGCGCGTCGGCGACGACGATGTTGTAGAACGGGCGCTTCTTCGCGCCGCCACGGGAAAGACGGATGACGACCATTGCAGGAATCCTCGAGGAACTGGGGCCGACGGTGCGGCACGGGAGACACACCGGCCACGCCATCGTTTCGGCCGATGCGCCGCGGACTCGACTTCTCGTCGCCCGAGTTCCGCCATGCATCGACCCTGATCGTCGCCGTAGATACGCCTTGATTTCCACCCAGGCCAGCGCCGAAAACCCAGCATTATAAACTCGGTGCCATGGCCACCTGTCGATCCACGAACTTCCAACCGCTGTCCGCCGCATGAGTCCACGCTCGAAGACCGTCGCCGCCTGGCTCGCCGTGCTGCTGGGCACCCTCGGCGCCCACCGCGTCTACCTCCACGGCTGGGGCGACCGCTGGGCGCGCCTGTTCCCGCTGCCGACGCTGGTGGGCCTGTACGGCGCCTGGCGCATCGACCAGCTCGGCCAGGATGATCGACTGTCCTGGGTGCTGACGCCTGTCCTCGGCCTGATGATCACGGTGGCGATGCTGAGCGCGATCGTCATCGCGCTGACCCCCGACGAGCGCTGGAACGAGCGCTTCAATGTCGGCCGCACGCCGTCGGCGGGCGGCTGGGGCGCGGTGCTCGCGGCCATCGCCGCGCTGCTGATCGGCGGCGGCGTGCTGATGGCGACGATCGCCTTCAGCGCCCAGCGCTACTTCGAATCGCAGCTCGAGGCACCGGCCGACGCGGCCGCGCCGTCGCCTCGGTAACGGCGCGCGCCAGCGCGTGGAGCGCGGCCGCGATCGGCGCCGCGCCCGGGAATCGCGGCGTCGTGGATCGGTCACAGGGGCGCGGGCCCCGGCCGCGCGCGGCGCCTCAATCCAGGCGCTCGATGCGCTGGTCGCGCACCCGCTCGGCCCAGGGCGCGAGCGGACCGAGATCGGGGTGGACGAGGTCGGGCGCGAGTTCGAGCAGCGGCAGCAGCACGAAGGCGCGCTCGCTCAGGCGCGGATGCGGCAGCTCGAGTTCGGGCGTGGCGCAGCGGCGCTGGCCATACAGCAGCAGGTCGAGATCGAGCGTGCGCGGCGCGTGGCGGTAGGGGCGCTCGCGGCCATGGCGGGCTTCGATCGCGAGCAGGCGCCGCAGCAGCGCCAGCGGCTCGAGCGCGCTCGAGAGCTCGGCCACCGCGTTGATGAAATCGGGGCCCTGCGCGTCGAGCGGCGCGCTGCGATAGCGCGCGGAGACGGCCGCGAGCGTCGTGCCCGGCAGCGCGCCGAGCTCGGCCAGCGCCGCCGCGAGCGTCGCGCCGGCGTCGCCGAGATTGGCGCCCAGGCCGACGAAGACGCGCTCAGTCACCGGCGCCTGCGCCAGCGGCACCGGCGCTGCC
>JAGWVB010000389.1 GCA_018971105.1 Burkholderiales bacterium | reverse complement strand
TCGATGCGCTGCCGTTCCCCAACGCGAGCCTCGACCTCGTCGTGCTGCCGCATGCGCTCGAGCTCGCGCGCGACCCGCACCAGACGCTGCGCGAGGTCGAGCGCGTGCTCGTCGCCGAGGGCCGGGTCGTCATCGTCGGCTTCAATCCGGCCAGCCTCTGGGGGCTGCGCCAGCGCGCGGGCCGCATCCGGCGCCGGCTCGGGCTGGGCCAGGCGCTGTTCCTGCCCGAGAGCGGCGGCTTCATCAACTACTGGCGCATGCGCGACTGGCTGCGGCTGCTTGGCTTCGAGGTCGAGTCGGGCCGTTTCGGCTGCTGGCGCCCGCCGCTGCACAGCGAGGGCTGGCTCGAGCGCTGGGCCTGGATGGACGCCCTGGGCGACCGCGGCTGGCCGGTGCTGGGCGCCGTCTACATGCTGGTGGCCGTCAAGCGCGTGCGCGGCATGCGGCTCGTCGGCCTGGCCCGCAACACCCGGCGCAAGGCGCAGACCGCGCCCGCGGCGCTGACGCAGCGGCGCGCGGAGAACAAGGAACTGGAGATCGGATGAGCGAGGTCGTGATCTATGCCGACGGCGCCTGCCGCGGCAACCCCGGCCCGGGCGGCTGGGGTGCGTGGCTCAGGAGCGGGGCGCACGAGAAGGAATTGTTCGGCGGCGAGGCGCAGACGACGAACAACCGCATGGAGCTCACGGCCGTGATCCAGGCGCTGGCGGCGCTCGAGCGGCGCTGCGAGGTCGTCGTCTACACCGACAGCGAGTACGTGAAGAACGGCATCACGAGCTGGATCCACGGCTGGAAGGCGCGCGGCTGGAAGACCGCCGACAAGAAGCCGGTGAAGAACATCGAGCTGTGGCAGCGCCTGGACGAGCTCAACGCCGCGCACCAGGTGCAATGGCGCTGGGTCAAGGGCCATGCCGGCGACCCCGGCAACGAACGCGCCGACCGGCTGGCCAACAAAGGCGTCGATTCGATACTGCGCTGAATTCCCAAGCGGCCGCCGCGGAACCGGCTCTGCCGGGCCGCTGGCGGCGCCCCCTGAGGGGGAGGCGCCGAAGGCGCTCCGGGGGGGAGCGAGTTATCCGCCGATGTAGTGCATCTCGACGCGGCGCTCGCCGCGGGAGGGGGCGCCGGCCTGGGCGGCGCGCAGCGCCGAATAGCGGTCGTCGCGCGCGCTCCAGATGAGCTCGAGCGCGGCCGCGATCTCGTCGTCGCTCCAGGGCCGGCCGTCGTCGCGCCGGCCGCGCAGCAGCGCGCGCAGGTCGTGGCCGCGGCTGGCGAACAGGCACAGGAAGAGCTTGCCCTCGGTCGACAGGCGGGCGCGGTTGCACTCGTGGCAGAAGGCCTGCGTCACGCTGCTGATGACGCCGACCTCGCCGCCGCCGTCGCGGTAGCGCCAGCGCTGCGCCGTCTCGCCCGGGACGCCGGCCTCGATCGGCTCGATCGGGAACGCCGCCGCGATGCGCGCCAGCACCTCGCGCGAGGGCAGCACCTCGTCCATGCGCCAGCCGTTGGTGGCGCCGACATCCATGAATTCGATGCAGCGCAGCACCGCCCGCGCGCCGTAGCGCTCGCGCAGGTGGCGCGCCAGCGGCACGATCTCGTGGTCGTTGGTGCCGCGCTTGACGACCATGTTCACCTTCACCGGCGCAAAGCCGGCGGCCAGCGCGGCGTCGATGCCGGCGAGCACGTCGGCGACCGGGAAGTCGACGTCGTTCATGCGCCTGAACACCGCGTCGTCGAGCGCGTCGAGGCTGACCGTGACGCGCCGCAATCCCGCGCCGCGCAGCGCGCGCGCCTTGCGCGCGAGCAGCGAGCCGTTGGTCGTCAGCGTGAGCTCGGGCGCGGCGCCCTCGGCCGTGCGCAGCGCGGCGAGCTGGGCGACGAGCTGCTCGAGATCCTTGCGCAGCAGCGGCTCGCCGCCGGTCAGCCGCAGCTTGCGCACGCCCTGGGCGACGAACACGCGCGCGACGCGGGTGATCTCCTCGAAGCTGAGCAGCGAGGCATGGGGCAGGAAGCGGTAGTCCTTGTCGAACACTTCCTTGGGCATGCAGTAGCTGCAGCGGAAATTGCAGCGGTCGGTGACCGAGATGCGCAGGTCGCGCAGCGGCCGGCCCAGGCTGTCGAGCAGGAGCCCGCGTGGCGGGCCGGCCCGCTCGGGCACCTGCGGCGGTGTCGCGGCGTAGCGCAGATCGGCCAGCGGAATGATGTTCTCGCCCATGGCGCGATTGTGACCGGGCGCGGCGCGCGCCGCTGGGCGGCGGCCCGGGGCCGGCCTCAGTTCGGGGTCGACGCGTCGGGCATCTCGGCGCGCCGGGCGCCGCTGAAGCGCTTGGCCCAGTAGGCCAGGTGGATGTCCTCGATGCGGACCTCGCCGCCCGGGCGCGGGGCGTGGATGAACTTGCCCGCGCCGATGTAGATGCCGACATGCGAGAACGCGCGCCGCATGGTGTTGAAGAACACGAGGTCGCCCGGCCTGAGGTCGGCGAACTTCACCGCCATCAGCGCGCTGTCGTGCGCCTGCTGGACGGCGCGGCGCGGCAGCACGAGGCCCAGGCTGTGCTCGAAGACATAGCGCGTGAAGCCGCTGCAGTCGAAGCCCTGGGCGGCCGAATTGCCGCCGCGGCGGTAGCGCACGCCGATGAAGTTCATCGACGACAGGACGAGCGCGCTGGCGGCGTCGCGCACGCGCTGGACGAGGGGACTGGCCTGGATCTGGGCCGCCAGCGCCGCCGCCTCGGGCAGCAGGGCCCGCGCCGGCTCGGCCGCGATCGCCGCGGCGACCGGGGCTGCCGCCACCGCCGCGACGGCCGGCGGCA
>JAGWVB010000388.1 GCA_018971105.1 Burkholderiales bacterium | reverse complement strand
CAGGCGTCGCGCGCGGCCGGCGCCGGCAGCCCCGGCCAGGGCCCCGGCCGCAGTCCGTTCCAGGCGCGCCAGAGCGCCGCCGCGTCGGCGTCCAGCGCCAGCGTCGTCAGCATCGCTTCCAGTTTCGGGCCCTGGGCGCCGTCCTGCTGGGGGTAGATCTGCCAGACGAAGGGCGCGCCGGCCCAGATCGCGCGCACCAGCGAGTCCTCGCCGCGCACGAAATTCAGGTCCGCCGACCACAGCAGATGGTCGAACTCGGGTTGCGCCAGCCAGGGCAGGCGGTGCAGGCGCAGGCCCGGCCGGTCACGCCCGCCGCTGCCGCCGGCCTGGCGCTGCGCCGGCCCCGGCGTCAGCAGCAGCAGCGTCGGCGCCTGCGCGAGGTCGTCCAGCAGATCGTCGACGGCCGGGTTGTCGTAGCAGAACAGCACGACGACATGCTCGTGCGGCTGCCAGGCGATGCCCTGCGCGGCCAGCCAGGCGGCGCGGTCGAAGGCGGCGCGGCGCTCGAGCAGCCCGGCCTCCCGCAGCAGCCCGCCGGTGCGCGCCGTGAAGCCGGGAAAGTAGAACCATTTCCGGACCCAGGCACCCGCAGCGAGCCGTTGCGGCGACGGCAGGCCGTGGCTGCGTTCGACATAGGGCTCGGCGCTGAGGTACTCGAGATTGATCCACACCGGCGCCGGATCGCGCCGCGCCAGTGCATCGAGCGCCGGCGGCGGCAACGCGCAGCCGAAGGCCTCGACGACGACGTCGCCGGGCGCGTTCGGGCCCGGCCAGGGCAGGACCTCGACCCCCGGGCAGCCCTGCGCGGCGATGAGGCGCAGCGGTGCCGCGTCGTCGATCACGAGCCGCACCGCATCGCCGCGCGCCGCGAGTTCACGCGCCAGGCGCCAGCAGACGCCGGCGTCGCCGAGGTTGTCGACGACGCGGCAATACAGATCCCATCGAAGCGCCGGCATGGGCCGATTATCGAAGCGCGGCGTCGACCGTCCCCGGCGCGCGCCGGGCGCGCCCGCTGCGGGGCCCTGCGCCGGCCGGCCGGCCCGGGGCCTGGGCGAAAATGACGCGATGGCCGACGACGTTCCCGCACCCGCACCCGCACCCGCACCCGCACCCGCCGCCACCGTCGCAGCCGCAGCCGCAGCCACAGCCGCAGCGCCCGACGCGCCCGCACGGGCCCGCCTGCTGGCCGAGGTCGCCGCGCTGCCGGCGCTGCCGGGCGTCTACCGCTGGTTCGACGCCCAGGGCGCGCTGCTCTATGTCGGCAAGGCGCGCAATCTCAAGCGCCGCGTCTCGAGCTACCTGCACCGCGACCACGACGGCACGCGCATCGGCAGCATGGTCGCGCGCATCGCGCGGCTGGAGACGACGGTCGTGCGCACCGAGGCCGAGGCGCTGCTGCTCGAGAACAACCTGATCAAGACGCTGGACCCCAAGTTCAACATCCTGTTCCGCGACGACAAGAGCTATCCCTACCTGAAGATCACCGGCCGCCGCGCGGCGGCGGGCGAGGTCGCCGCGCAGCCCGAGCAGGCCTGGCCGCGCATGGCGTATTTCCGCGGCACGATCGACCGCCGCCACCGCTATTTCGGCCCTTACCCGAACGCCTGGGGCGTGAAGCAGACGATCCAGCTCATGCAGAAGGCGTTCCGGCTGCGCACCTGCGAGGACACGGTGTTCAGCCACCGCTCGCGCCCCTGCCTGCTCTACCAGATCGAGCGCTGCTCGGGGCCCTGCGTCGGCCTCATCGCGCCCGCCGACTATGCGCGCGATGTCGCCGACGCCGAGCGCTTCCTGCTCGGCCAGACGCAGGAGGTGATCGCCGACCTGCAGGCGCAGATGATGGAGCGCGCCGAGGCGCTCGAGTTCGAGCGCGCGGCCGGCCTGCGCGACCGCATCGCCTCGCTCTCGGGCGTGCTGCACCAGCAGGCGGTGGAGGCGAGCAGCCTCTCGGCCGTCGAGCGCGATGTCGACATCCTCGCCGTCAAGGTCGCCGGCGGCCGCGCCTGCGTCAATCTGGCGATGGTGCGCGGCAGCCGCCATCTCGGCGATCGCGCCTATTTCCCGACCCATGTGCACGAGGGCGCGGCGCTGCTCGCGCGCGCCGACGACGAAGGCGCAGCGGACGACGGCGGCGTCGACGCCAATGACGCCGATGGCCGCGACGACGGCACCGATGCGGGCCGGGCCGCCGCGCCGCGCGCGCCCGAGGCTGCCGTGCTCGAGGCCTTCATCGCCCAGCATTACATCGGCCAGCCGGTGCCGCCGCAGCTCATCACGAGCCATGCCGTCGATCCGGCGCTGCTCGAGGCGCTGTCCGACGCCGCCGGCGTGCGCGTGCGCGCCCAGCACCAGCCGCGCGAACAGCGCCGCATCTGGCTCGAGATGGCGGTCAAGGGCGCCGAGCTCGCGCTCGCGCGGCTGCTCGCCGAGGAAGGCTCGGCGCAGCAGCGCACGCGCGCGCTGATCGAGGCGCTGGACCTCGACATCGTCGACCCGGCGGCGCTGCGCATCGAATGCTTCGACATCAGCCACACGGCCGGCGAGTCGACGCAGGCCAGCTGCGTCGTCTTCGAGGGCCACCAGATGCAGAGCGGCCAGTACCGGCGCTTCAACATCGAGGGCATCACCGGCGGCGACGATTACGCCGCGATGCGCCAGGTGCTGACGCGGCGCTATGCGCGCCTGGCCGAGGCGGTGGCCGCAGGCAAGGGCGACGAGGCCGCACGCGACGAGGCCGGCCGCGCCGCGCGCGGCGAGCCCGCAACCGCCGCCTGCGCCGCCGTTGCCGCCGTTGCCGACGTTGCCGACGTTGCCGTTGGCGCTGAACTCGCCGCG
>JAGWVB010000387.1 GCA_018971105.1 Burkholderiales bacterium | reverse complement strand
CCTCGTGCGCGAGGACATCGGCCGCCACAACGCGCTCGACAAGCTCGTCGGCGCGCTGATCCGTGCCGGCACCGAGGTCGCCGAAGGCTTCATCTGCATCACCAGCCGCGCCAGCTTCGAGATGGTGCAGAAGACCGCGCTGGCCGGCGTGGGCGCGCTCGCCGCCGTCTCGGCGCCGACGGCGCTGGCGGTGGAGACGGCGCAGCAGTGCGGCGTCGCGCTGGCCGGCTTCGTGCGCGGCGACGACCTCGTCGTCTACACCTACCCGGAGCGTTTCGGGTGGCCCGGCGACGGCCACGGCGCCCTCCGATCGGAACCCGCAGATGGACATTGACAACCTGGTGCTGATGGCCAACCGCATCGGCGAATTCTTCGCGGCGATGCCCGACCGCGACGAGGCCGGGCGCGAGATCGCGCAGCATCTGCGCAAGTTCTGGGAACCGCGCATGCGGCGCGCGCTGCTGGCGCATCTCGACGCCGGCGGCGCCGGGCTGCTGCCCATCGTCGGCGCGGCGCTGCTCGAGCATCGCGCCGCCCTGGCCCCCGCGGGAGCGCCGTAGTTCATGCCGCATCCGACGCTGTCCGCACCGACCCGGCCGCCGCTGCCGCCCTTCACGCCCGAGACCGCGGCCCGGAAGGTGCGGCTGGCCGAGGATGCCTGGAACACGCGCGACCCCGACCGCGTCGTGCCGGTCTACACCGAGGACACGCGCTGGCGCAACCGCAGCGAGTTCCCGGTCGGGCGCGAGGCGGTGCGGGCGTTCCTGCAGCGCAAGTGGGCGCGCGAACTCGACTACCGCCTGATCAAGGAACTCTGGGCCTGTGCCGGCTCGCGCATCGCGGTGCGCTTCGCCTACGAATGGCACGACGATGCGGGACAATGGTTCCGCAGCTACGGCAACGAGAACTGGCAGTTCGACGAGGCCGGGTTCATGACGCACCGCCATGCGAGCATCAACGATCTGCCGATCGCGATCGCCGACCGCCTCTTCCACTGGCCGCTGGGCCGCCGGCCCGATGACCACCCCGGCTTGAGCGCGCTCGGCCTCTAGACGCGGGCTGGCGGGGGCGCCGGGGCGCCGCGCAGCCGCCGTTTCCGCGCGCCGCGGCCGGGGTGCGGGCCCGGGACCCGGCGCTCCGGGATAATCGGCCATCCGCCGCCCGCGCGCGGCCGCGTCGCCGTCCGGCGGCGCCACTCCACCTGGACCCACCTCAGAAGCTCCCATGGCGCAATACGTCTTCACCATGAACCGCGTCGGCAAGATCGTGCCGCCGAAGCGGCAGATCCTCAAGGGCATCTCGCTGTCCTTCTTCCCCGGCGCCAAGATCGGCGTGCTCGGCGTCAACGGCTCGGGCAAGAGCACGCTGCTGAAGATCATGGCCGGCATCGACAAGGAGATCGAGGGCGAGGCGGTGCCGATGCCCGACCTGAAGATCGGCTACCTGCCGCAGGAACCGCAGCTCGACCCCGAGCAGACGGTGCGCGAGGCGGTCGAACAGGGCATCGGCGGCGTGCTCGCGGCCAAGAAGCGCCTGGACGAGGTCTACGCCGAATACGGCGCCGAGGACGCCGACTTCGACAAGCTCGCCGCCGAGCAGGCCGAGCTCGAGGCCATCATCGCCGCCGCCGGCAGCGAGAACACCGACCTGCAGCTCGAGCTCGCCGCCGACGCGCTGCGCCTGCCGCCCTGGGACGCCAAGATCGGCCTGCTCTCGGGCGGCGAGAAGCGCCGCGTCGCGCTGTGCCGGCTGCTGCTGTCCAAGCCCGACATGCTGCTGCTCGACGAGCCGACCAACCACCTCGACGCCGAAAGCGTCGAATGGCTCGAGCATTTCCTGCAGCGCTTCCCCGGCACCGTCGTCGCCATCACCCACGACCGCTATTTCCTCGACAACGCCGCCGAGTGGATCCTCGAACTCGACCGCGGCCAGGGCATCCCCTGGAAGGGCAACTACTCCGACTGGCTGGACCAGAAGGAGAAGCGCCTCGAGCTCGAGCAGAAGACCGAGGACGCGCGCATGAAGGCGATGAAGGAGGAGCTCAAGTGGGTGCGCTCCAACGCCAAGGGCCGCCAGACCAAGAGCAAGGCGCGGCTGGCGCGCTTCGAGGAGCTCTCCGACGTCGAGTACCAGAAGCGCAACGAGACCAACGAGATCTTCATCCCGGTCGCCGAGCGCCTGGGCAACGAGGTGATCGAGTTCGAGGGCGTGAGCAAGAGCTACGGCGAGCGCATGCTGATCGACAACCTCAGCTTCAAGGTGCCGCCGGGCGCCATCGTCGGCATCATCGGGCCCAACGGCGCCGGCAAGTCGACGCTGTTCCGCATGATCCAGGGCAAGGAGCAGCCCGACAGCGGCCAGGTCAAGATCGGCAAGACGGCGCAGGTCGCCTTCGTCGACCAGAGCCGCGAAAGCCTGGACGCGACGAAGACGGTGTGGGAGGACGTCTCGGGCGGCCTCGACAACATCGTCGTCGGCAAGTTCGTGATGCCCAGCCGCGCCTACCTCGGCCGTTTCAACTTCAAGGGCAACGACCAGCAGAAGCTGGTCGGCAACCTCTCGGGCGGCGAGCGCGGCCGCCTGCACCTGGCCAAGACGCTGGCCCAGGGCGGCAACGTGCTGATGCTCGACGAGCCGAGCAACGACCTCGACGTCGAGACCCTGCGCGCGCTCGAGGAGGCGCTGCTCGAGTTCGCCGGCAGCGCGATGGTGATCAGCCACGACCGCTGGTTCCTCGACCGCATCTGCACCCACATCCTGGCCGCCGAGGGCGACTCGCAATGGGTCTTCTACAGCGGCAACTACCAGGAGTACGAGGCCGACAAGAAGAAGCGCCT
>JAGWVB010000386.1 GCA_018971105.1 Burkholderiales bacterium | reverse complement strand
GACGAGGCTGCCGGCGCCGCGCGCCGGCAGATAGGGTTTCAGCGCCTCGATGCCTTCGGCGATCGTGAAGCCCGACATCTGCAGCTTCTTGGCATAGCCGTCGGCCAGGACCTTGATTTCCTCGACGCGCTTCTGATTGATCGCCTGCTGGGTTTCCTGCAGCAGGGCGTGGAGTTCCGGGAACGAGAGTTTGCTGATGTCCATGCGCTTCGGTTCGATGTGGCCACCGCGGATCATGCGGCAAAGCGCCCCGGGGCGTCGATTCGTGGGGCGGGAGCGCGATGTTAACTGGCGGCTTGCGGCCGAGCGGGCAGAATCGGGCCATGCCCATGAGCGCCGTCGTGCATCTGCTGGACTACAACGGCCTGCTCGAGGGCTACCCCGACCTCACCGTCGTCTGCCCGCTCGCGCGCGTGCTGGGCTAGCCGCTCGCCGCGCGTCGACCGGCCCCCCGCATGCATCTGCTCGGCGTCGATTTCAGCAGCGCACCCTCGCGGCGCAAACCGATCACGGCCGCGCATGGCGAGCTCGTCGGCACGGTGCTGCGGCTGCAGCGCGTCGACGCGCTGCCGACGCTGGCCGATTTCGAGGCGCTGCTGGCCGCGCCCGGGCCCTGGTTCGGCGCCTTCGACTTCCCGTTCGGGCTGCCGCGCGCCTTCGTCGACGATCACGGCCTCGGCGCCAGCGCCGAGGCCGTGATCGCCGAACTGCGGCGCCGCTGCCCGACCCGCATGAGCTGGCGCGCGCTCGTCGACGCCTGGGGCCAAGGGCGGCCGGCCGGCCAGCGCCTGGTGCACCGTGCGACCGACCTCGCGCTGCCGGGGCTGCGCTCGACGAGCCCGCTGCAGACGCGCTACGTGCCGGTGGGCTTCATGTACTACGAGGGCCTGGCGCGGCTCGTCGGCGCCGGGGTGCACCTGCCGGGCCTGCACGACGGCGACGCGGCGCGCGTCGCCGTCGAGGGCTACCCGGGCCTGCTCGCGCACGAACTCATAGGCCGGCGCTCGTACAAGAACGATCCCGGCGCCGACCGGCTGATCGCGCGCAAGGACATCGTCGACGCGCTCGAGCAGGGGCGCACCGCGCTCGGCCTGCGCCTGAAGCTCGGCCACGCGCTGCGCGAGGCGCTCGTCGACGACGCCGGCGGCGACCGCCTCGACGCCGTGCTGTGCCTGATGCAGGCCGGCTGGGCGCTGCAGCAGCCGGGCTGCGGCCTGCCCGCGGGCGTCGATGCGGTCGAGGGCTGGATCGTCGGCGCCGGCACCCCGGTCTGATCAGGCCGCCGCCGCGGCGCGCGCCGCGGCGAGGAAATCCTGCAGCAGCGGCCGGTCGTCGAGCGTGTCCGCTGCGCCCGGCGGGTGGAACTCGGGATGCCACTGGACGCCGGCGACGAAGCTCGGGCCGCTCCAGCGCACGGCTTCGATCAGCCCGTCCTGCGGGCAGCGCGCCTCGACCGTGAACTCGCGCGCCAGGTCCTTGATCGCCTGGTGGTGGATGCTGTTGGTGCGCGACCGCGCCTGCCCCGGGTAGAGCGACGCGAGCCGGGTGCCGGGGACGAACTCGATCTCGTGCCGGTGCCTCTCGTACAGGCCGTGGACATGGTGCGCGACCTCGGTCGGGTGCAGCGTCGGGATGTCCTGCAGCAGCGTGCCGCCCCAGGCGACGTTGAGCAGCTGCAGCCCGCGGCAGATGCCGAACACCGGCTTGCCGGCGGCGACGAAGGCGCGCAGCAGGTCGATCTCGTAGCGGTCGCGCGTGCGGTCGCCCTGCCAGTCGGCATGGCCCGGCGTCTCGCCGTAGGTCTCGGGCGCGACGTCGTTGCCGCCCTGCAACACGAGGCCGTCGAGCGCGGCGGCGTAGTCGTGCAGGTCGAGGTCGCTGCGCAGCACGACGCTGGTGGCGTCGACGGCGGGCACCATCACCGCCATCGCGCCGCCGCCGAGCAGCCAGTGCGCGACCGATTGTTCGAGGTAATGCAGGGTCCGGGTCCAGACGCCCTGGGCCGGCATGCCGGCTGCGCCGGGGTAGAAGATGCGCGCCGAGACGCCGATCAGCAAGGGCCTGTCCATCAGGACGCCATGATGCACCGGCGCGCCGCCGGCGTCATTCGGCGTCGGCGTCGCCCGCGTCCTCGTTCTCGTCGCGCGCCTGGCGCACGCGCTGCTGCAGCCGCGCGGCCAGCGGCGCCATCTCGCGCACGAGCTGCTGCGTCGGCACCGTGCCGCCCCAGCGCAGCGCGGGCATCGGCAGCGTGCTCATGTAGGGCGCGCTGTACAGGCGGTCGGTGGCGCGCTCGTTGAAGGCGATCCAGATGCCGGCCGTGGCCAGGGCCAGCGTCGCCAGCGCCGTCGTCGCCGCGCGGCGATGCTGAGGCAGCACGTGCAGCAGGTGCGCGCGCACCAGCCCCAGGCTCAGCAGGGCGCCGACCGGGCCGCCCAGCTGCCACAGCCAGGGCTGGTCCAGCGTGGCCGCGACTTGCGGCAGCAGCACGCCCACGAGGTCGATCGCCACCAGCCAGGGCAGCGCGATGCGCAGGTGGGCCGTGAAGTCGAAGCGGTGCTGGAAGAGCTTGGACATCAAGGCCCAGAGCGCGCACCAGATCGCGAGCGCGAGCGGGATCGCGACGAGCGACGGCAGCCAGTTCACGAGGTCGGAGCCGGGGTCGAGCGCCAGCCAATGCGTGGCGAGCACGATCGCCGCCAGCGCCGCCAGCAGGAGCGGGATCGACAGGCGGCGCAAGGGCGCCGGCGCCGCCAGCGGCAGCTCGGCCGCGAGGGCCTCGCCCGGCAGGCGCAGGCGCAGCCGGGTCTGGCCGAGCTGCAGCGCGGCGCCGCCGGGCGCG
>JAGWVB010000385.1 GCA_018971105.1 Burkholderiales bacterium | reverse complement strand
TCGGCGCCGGCGCGGCCGAGCGCGGCGGCCTGCGCGGCATCGATGCCGGGCGCGATCACCGACAGCGCGTGCTCCGGGGTCAGCCCGAGCAGCGGCGCGAGGTCGCCGCCCCGCGGCAGCTGGCAGACGAACTGATGCGGTGCGCCCGGCGCCGCGTCGCGCACCAGGCTGATGCAATCGACGACCGCGACGACCTCGGCGCCGGCGCTCTCGAGCCGCTCGCGCAACGCGCGGGCCTCGGCCGGCGTGTCGGCGCAGGCGACCACGCGCAGAGGGAAATCACGGTCGTCATCCATGGCCGCGAGCTTAGCCGCGCGGCCACGCCGGCGCCGGCGGATCGAAGCGGGCACGACGATTGCAATGCTGGAGCTGCGGTGTAACGACGCACCGCCGCAGTGAGGCGCCACCGCTGGCGCCCGTCCCACTGGAAACAGGCGCCGCGCGCGCCTGGCCCCCACTTCGCCAACCCCCGTGATCGCCGCGGCGCCGCCGTGGCCGTCCATCCATGCAGGGATACGCCATGTCCGAATTCAAGACCTTCATCCGTTCCGGTCATTGGCCGACCCTGGCCGCCTCCTTCCTCTATTTCGATTTCACGTTCGCGATCTGGGTGCTGAACGGCGCGATGGGTCCGTTCATCAGCGAGAGCTACGGGCTGAATGCGGCGCAAAAGGGATTCATGATCTCGGTGCCGATCATCGCCGGCGCGCTGATGCGCTTTCCGCTCGGGCTGCTGTCGCAATACATCGGCCGCAAGAACGCGGCGCTGGTCGAGATGACGCTGATCATCGCCGCGCTCGCCTTCGGCTTCTATTTCGTCCACAGCTACGACAGCGTGCTCGCGATGGGCGTGCTGCTGGGCATCGCCGGCGCCAGCTTCGGCGTCGCGCTCTCGCTCGGCTCGGGCTGGTTCCCGCCGAAGTACAAGGGGCTGGCGATGGGCATCGCCGGCGCCGGCAATTCGGGCACCGTGCTGGCCGTGCTGTTCGCGCCGCCGCTGGCGCAGCATTACGGCTGGCAGACCGTCTACGGCCTGGCCGCGCTGACGATGTTGCTGCCGATGATCGTGATGGCGATCGCCGCCAAGGAGCCGCCCGACCGCGAACAGCAGACCCTGCGCGAGCACCTGTCCTGCCTGTTCGAGAAAGATGGCTGGGCCTTCAGCCTCATTTACATCATCACCTTCGGCGGCTTCATCGGCCTGGCGAGCTTCCTGCCGACCTATTTCCACGACCAGTTCGCCGTCACGAAGATCCAGGCCGGCCAGCTGACGATGCTGGCGACGCTGATGGGCAGCGCCGTGCGCGTCGTCGGCGGCTATGTCGCCGACCGCATCGGCGGCATCAACACCCTCTCGGGCGTGCTGCTGCTCGTCGCGTTGACGCTCACCGGCTGCGGCTTCATGGGCCATTCGCTGGCGCTGACGACGCTGCTGTTCATGCTGTGCTTCGCGGCCCTGGGCGCCGGCAACGGCGCGCTGTTCCAGCTCGTGCCGCTGCGCTGGCCGCTGACGACGGCGGTCGCGGGTTCGATGATCGGCGAGATCGGCGCGCTGGGCGGCGGCTTCATCCCGAACGCGATGGGCCAGTCCAAGCAGCTCAGCGGCAGCTATCTCTACGGCTTCCTCGCCTTCACGCTGCTGGCGCTGGCGATGCTGATCATGCTGCGCTGGGTGCAGATCCGCTGGACCCGCACCTGGGCCGAGAAGGGCGGCCGTGCGCGCGCCGATGCGCCGCGCGTGGCGAACGACCCCGCCTTCATCCCGTCGACGGCAGCGCCGCGCAGCGCGAGCTGAAATGGAAATCGCCGGCGGCCCGCGCTCAGCGCGGAAGGAACAGCAGCCAATAGATCAGCAAGCCGTTGAACAGCAGCGCGACGGCGAATGCGATCTTCCACAGCGCCGCCGGGTCGCGCTGCAGCAGCGGCGTGGCCAGCGGCGCGCCGACCGGTCGCGAGGCGCCGCGTTCGAGCGCCAGCAGCAGTTCCTCGGCCGTCTCGAAGCGCTGCGCGGCGTCGCGCGCGACGGCCTTGGCGAGCAGGTGGTCGAGCCAGATGGGGATGTCGGGGCGCAGCCGCGACGCCGGCACCGGGTCGCGGCGAAAGCGGCCGACCTGGTAGGGCTCGACCTCGCCGTAGGGCAGCCGGCCGGTGAGCCATTGGTAGATCGTCGCGCCGAGCGCATACAGATCCGATCCGGCGTCGGCGTGATCGCCGTCCCATTGCTCGGGGTTCATGTAGCTGGGCGTGCCGGCGCGCAGTTCGCGCGCCGCCGCCGTCTCGCGGCCGCTGACGGCGCTGCCGAGGTCGAGCACGCGCCATTGGCCGTCGTCGCCCAGGTGCAGGTTGCCGGGCTTGATGTCGCGGTGCACGACGCCCTGGCGGTGCAGGCGGCCGAGCGCGCGGGCGACGGCCAGCGCCGCGGCGACAGCCTCGGCGACGGTCGCCTTGCGCCCGCCGGCCATCTGCTGCTCCAGCGTGCGCCCGCCATGCCAGTCGTAGACGACGTAGAGCGCGCTCGCGTCGGCGCGGCGCTCGTGGACGCGGACGAAACCGGCGCCGGCGTTCGCGGCGACGCGCAGCCCGAGCCAGGCCTCGTGCGCCAGCATCGCGCGCTCGTCGAGGTCGCTCGCGCGGCCCGGGCTCAGCGTCTTGAGCGCGACGAGCGCGCCGCCGTCGGGATCGCGCGCCTGGTACAGGCGATGGACGCCGCTGTCGGCGACGAGCGCCGTGATGCGATAGCCGTCGATGAGCTCGCCGACCTTCAGCGCCGGGGCCGCCGGCAGGCGACGCATCTCGGCGCGCTCGTCGTCGAGCCGCCTCGCGTCGAGCCCGGCGACGCGGA
>JAGWVB010000100.1 GCA_018971105.1 Burkholderiales bacterium | reverse complement strand
GGCGGCGCAGCAGGTCGCCGGGCAGGCCGGCGGCAGGCGCGGGCGGCACCGGCGGCAGTTCGCGCAGCGGACCCAGCAACGACTGCAGCTCGGCCAGCGTAAGCGCGGTCAGCGGCATCAGCGCCGCGAGGCTGCGGCGCGCCGCGAGCTCGAGCGCCGGCAGGCCGGCGGCGAGGTTGTCGCGCTGCGCCTCGACGCGGCGCAGCTCGGTGCGCGCGACTTCGCCGCCAGCGACGCCGGCCTTCGTGATCCCGATCGCCTGGTCGAGATCGGCCAGCTCGGCGCGCAGCAGCACGCCGCGCTGCTGCGTCACGCGCAGCTCGTAGTAATTGCGCGCGACCTCGGCCGCGAGCATCAGCCGCACGTCGTCGGCGCGGTCGGCCGCGGCCTGGCTGCGCGCCGCGGCGCCCTCGCTGAGCCGGCGCTGGTAGCCGAAGAGGTCGATCTCCCAGGAGGCGTCGAAGCCGATCTGCTCGTTGACGAAGCGGGTCCTGGGGTGCAGCGCCGGCGGCAGGTTGGCGGCCATCTCGCCGTTGCGGCTGATGCGGTCGTCGCTGGCCCGCGCGTCCAGCCCCAGGCTGGGCGCGGTGGCCGCGTCCTGCGCCGCCTGCTGCGCGCGCGCCTGGGCCAGCCGCGCCAGCGCCTGCGCGAGATCGGGCCCCTGCGCCAGCGCCGCCTGCTGCAGCCTGCGCAACAGCGGATCGTCCGTGAGCGAGCGCCAGACGGCGCGCAGGTCGGCACTGCCGGCCGGCTCGAGGTAGCGCGCCGGCAGCGCCTGCGCCGATGGCGGCTCGTAGTCCGGGCCGACAGCGCTGCAGCCGGCCAGTGCGACGCCAACGACGATGCAGGGGTAAAAAAACGATTTCATTCCAATTCTCCATGCCGGCAGGCGTACCCGAGCGGACGCCGCGGAACCGGCTCTGCCGGGCCGCTGGCGTCGCCCCCCCGGGGGGAGCGCCGAAGGCGCCGTGGGGGGTCGGGTCATGCGATGTGGCGGCGGAACATGCGCAGCGCCACCGTCAACGTGAACGTCGCGATGGCCAGCATCGGCCACAGCCGCGGCCAGACATCGGCCCAGCCGTAGCTCTTCAGGAACAGGCCCTTGACGATGGGGATGAAGTAGGCAAGCGCATCGACGCGCGCGACCCCTTGCAGGAGGGCTGGCATGTTCTCGATCGGGGCGACGAAACCCGAGACGATGGTCGCCGGCACCATGAAGGCGAAGACGCCGAGAAACGCCTGTTGCTGGGTCGAGGAGATCGACGAGATGAAGAGCCCGACCCCCGCCAGCGCGAGCCCGTAGCAGAACATGCCGACGAACAGCAGCGGCACCGACCCGGTGTAGGGCACGCCATAGCCCCCATGCGCGATCGCGGCGATCAGCGTGCCCTGGACCATCGCGACGAGGATGCCCGGGATCGCCTTGCCGGCCATGATGTAGGCCGGCGTCAGCGGCGATACCAGCAACTGCTCGAAAGTGCCCTCCTCGCGCTCGCGCGAGACCGACAGCGCCGTCACCATGAGGCAGCCTATGGTCGTGATGATCCCGACCAAGCTGGGCAGGATATGCCACTTGAAATCGAGGTTCGGGTTGAATTCGTTGCGCAGCCGCGGCCCCGGGTCGGCGGCCGGGCCGCCGCGTTCGGCCAGGTAGCCGGCGATCACCTCCTGCGCGTAGCTGGCGGCGATCTGGCCGGCATTGCTGCGCCGGCCGTCGATGACGATCTGCAGCGGCGCGCTCTCGCCGCGCGCGATGCGGCGCGAGAAATCGGGGCCGAAACGCACCGCCAGCAGCGCGCGCTGGTTGTCGATCGCGCTGCGCATCTCGGCCTCGCCGTGGACGGCGATGACCTGCGTGAACGAGGCCGTGCGCGCCAGGCGCAGGGTCAGCTCGCGCGACGCCGCGCCGCCGTCCTGGTCGACGATCAGCAGCGTGCTGTCGCGCACGTCGAGCGTGGCGGCGAAGGGGAACAGCAGCGTCTGCAGGATCACCGGCATGATCAGCATGATGCGACCCTGGCGCTGCCCGAGCAGGGCCTGGAGTTCCTTGACGACGAGTCGGAGCAGGCGTTTGAGCATCGTCGTCAGTCCAGCGTGCGCTTCGTCTTCAGCGCGGTGAGCCCGATCCAGAACAGCGTCAGCAGGGCGAGAAAGAAGGCGTCGGGCCCGAGCACGGCGCCGATGTCGCCGGCCTGGAACAGCGTCTGCAGCGAGCTCGCGAAATACCGCGCCGGGATGAAGCGCGTGATCCACTGCAGGATGCGCGGCATGCTCGAGATCTCGTAGATCACGCCCGAGAGCATGAGCGAGGGCAGGAAGGCCGCGATCAGCGCCGCCTGCGCGGCATTGAACTGGTTGCGGAACACGGAGGACAGGAACAGCCCGAGCCCGAGCGCGCAGCCCAGGAACAGCGTCGTCATCGCCGTCAGCAGGGCGACCGAGCCGCGGAAGGGCACGCCCATGATCGCCACCGACACCAGCAGGCACAGCAGCATCGCCGCCAGACCGAGCGCGTAATAGGGCAGGATCTTCGACAGCAGCAGTTCGGCGCGCGTCACCGGAGTCGCCAGCAGCGCCTCCATCGTGCCGCGCTCCCATTCGCGCGCGACGACGAGCGAGGTCAGCAGTGCGCCGATGATCGTCATCACGATGGCGATCGAACCCGGCACGAGGTAGTTGCGGCTGACCGTGCTCGGATTGAACCAGGAGCGCAGCTCGACCGCGATCGGCTGCACCGGCGCCTTGCCGGCGTCCTGGGCGAGCGTGGCGTTGAAGCGTTCCCAGACGCCCTGGACGTAGGCGGCGACGAAGTTGGCGGTGTTGGGCTCGGCGCCGTCGGCGAGCACCTGCACGGCGCTGCCGCCGTCGCCGCGGCGCAGGCGCAGGCCGAAGTCGTTGCCGATGACGACGACGCCGCGCAGCCGGCCCTGGGCGAGTTCGTCCTCGAAGGCGCCGACCGAGGTGCCGCGGTGGACCTCGAAGGCACCCGACGCGGCCAGCGTCTGCGCGAAGCGCTGCGCCGCCGTGCCGCCGTCCAGGACGACGAGGCCGACGCGCACGGCCGCGGCGTCGAGGTTCACCGCATAGCCCATCACGAACAGCAGCAGCACCGGCATCACGAAGGCGACGAGGATGCTGCTGGGGTCGCGCACGATCTGGTACGACTCCTTCAGGCACAGCGCCCAGAGCCGGCGTGCCGAGATCGCCTTCATGCGGCCCGCCTCGGCGCCGGCGCCGCGTCGGCGCGCACGATGAGTTCGATGAAGGCGTCCTCCATCGTCGGGTCGGGCCGCGCGGCGGTCGCGACGCTGGCCTTGAGCGCGTCGGGCGTGCCGAGCGCGATCATGCGGCCGCGGTAGATCAGCGCCATGCGGTCGCAGTACTCGGCCTCGTCCATGAAATGCGTCGTCACCATCACCGTCACGCCGCGATCGGCCAGGCCGTTGATGTGCGACCAGAATTCGCGCCGCGTCACCGGGTCGACGCCCGAGGTCGGCTCGTCGAGGAACAGCAGTTGCGGCTCGTGCATCACGGCGCAGGCCAGCGCCAGGCGCTGCTTGAAGCCCAGCGGCAGCAGGTCCGAGAGCGCGTCGAGATGCGGCGCGAGGCCGAACACCTCGACCATCTGCGCGATGCGCGCGCGCTGGGCCGCGCCCTCGAGCCCGTAGATGCCGGCGAAGAACACGAGGTTCTGGCGCACCGTCAGCTGCTTGTAGAGCGAGAACTTCTGCGCCATGTAGCCCAGGCGCTGGCGCGCCTGCATCGGGCTCGTCTTGAGGTCGATGCCCAGCACCAGGGCCTGGCCGGCGCTGGGCTTGAGCAGCCCGCATTCCATCTTGAAGGTGGTGGACTTGCCGGCGCCGTTGGGGCCCAGCAGGCCGAAGATCTCGCCGCGCCGCACGCGGAAGCTGACATCCTGGGTCGCGACGAAATCGCCGAAGCGCTTCGTCAGCGATCGCGCCTCGATCACCGCGGCGGGGTCGACCGCGGGCGGCAGCACGACCTCGGGGACGACGCGGGCGAGTTCCGAGTCGCCGCCCGGCCCGCCGCCGAGCAGGCTGATGAAGGCGTCCTCGAGCCGCGGCGGCACCGGCCGCCATTGCGCCTGCGCGCCGGCTTCGAGCGCGGCGAGATCGGGGCAGGCCGCGGGCGCGGACGCCGGCTCGCGCAGCAGCAGCCGCACCGCCTCGCCCTGCAGCGCGCCGTCCATCACCTCGGGCCGGCGCAGCGCGCGCCGCAGCAGCGCGCGGCGCGAACCCTCGATGCCGGCGATCTGCCAGCAGCGCCCCTGCAGCTCGTCGATGAGCGCGCGCGGCGGCCCGCTGGCGATGAAGCGGCCCTGGTTCATCAGCCGCACGTCGTCGCAGAGCTCGGCCTCGTCGAGGTAGGCCGTGCTCCACAGCACCGTCATGCCGCCCTGCGCAAGTTCGCGCACCATCTTCCAGAGCTCGCGGCGCGAGATCGGGTCGACGCCGACCCCGGGCTCGTCGAGCAGCAGCACGCGCGGCGTGCCCAGCAGCGTGCAGGCCAGCCCGAGCTTCTGTTTCATGCCGCCCGAGAGCTTGCCCGCCGGCCGCGCCGTGAAGGCGCCGAGGTCGGTGAAGCGCAGCAGCCGCGTGTAGGCGTCGCGCCGCGCCGCGCCGGTGACGCCGCGCAGGTCGGCGTAGAGGTCCAGGTTCTCCTGCACCGAGAGGTCCTCGTAGAGGCCGAACTTCTGCGGCATGTAGCCGACCTGCGCGCGCAGCGCGCCGACATCGGCCAGCGGGTCGAGCCCGAGCACGCGCACGCGGCCGCTGCTGGGCGTGAGCAGGCCGGCGAGGATGCGCAGCAGCGTCGTCTTGCCGGCACCGTCAGGGCCGACGAGGCCGGTGATCGATCCCGCGCCGACCTCGGTCGTGAGCGCGTCGATGGCGTTCGGTCCTCGCGCGCCGAACGACTTCACGAGGTCGACGACCTGGATCGCGGCCAGGGTCATCGGGTCCGCCGCACCGTCACCGGCATGCCCTGCAGCAACCGGTCATCGGGGTCCTGGACGACGACGCGCAGCCGGTAGACGAGCGAGGTGCGCAGGTCGCTGGTCTCGACCGACTTGGGCGTGAACTCGGCCTGCGGCGAGACGAAGCCGACGACGCCGTGGTACGCGCGCCCGGGCCGGCTGTCGGTGCTCAGCGTGACGGCGGTGCCGCTCGCGTACTGACCCAGCTGCGGCTCGCTCACGTAGGCGCGCACCCAGACCGGCCGCATCAGCGAGACGCTGAACGCCGGGCTGCCGGGAGCGACCATCGAGCCGCGCTCGACGGCGCGCGTGAGCACGACGCCGGCGTCGGGCGCGACCAGCACCGCGTCGTCGAGCGCGAGCCGGGCCGTGGCGACGCTGGCGCGCGCCTGCTGCAGCAGCGCGTCGGATTCGGCGATCTCCTGCCTGCGGTAGCCGCGCCGCGCCTCGCGCAGCGCGGCGTCGGCCGCGGCGACATTGGCCGCCGCCTGGTCGCGCGCCGTGCGCGCGCTGTCGAGCGCGCGCTGCGGCGTCGCGCCGGCCGGCACCATCGCCTGCTGGCGCGCGAGCTGGATCTCGGTCTCGTGCAGCGCGGCGCGCGCCGCCTCGGCCCGGGCCTGCGCCTGGGCGATGTCCTCGCGCCGGTAGCCCGCGTGCAGCAACGCGTTGCGCGCCGCCACCGCGGCGAGCTGCGCCTGCGCCGCCTGCAGCTGGTTGCGCAGCGGCGCCGCGTCCAGCATCGCCAAGGTCTGGCCGGGCTGGATGCGGTCGCCCTCGTCGACCCGGACCTCGGCGACGCGGCCGCCGACGCGGAAGGCGAGATCGACATCGCGGATGTCGACGTTGCCGTACAGCGCGTCGATCGCCGGCGCACCGCCGCCATGCTCGCGCCATCCGAGGTAGGCGCCGGCGGCGAGCAGGGCGACGACGGCGATGGCGATCAGGGGCTTCTTGTTCATCGGCGGGCTTTCTCGGTCGGAGCATCAAGGGCGGTCGGACGGCGCCGCGATGCCGCGCAGCGCCCAGCGCAGGCGCCTGCGCACCGCCTGGGGATCGGCCAGCGCGGCACGCAGGGCGTCGAAACCGGGCAGCCAGTCGGCCTGTGCCGGCAGGATGCCCAGAGCGACCAGCGGCAGCCCGGTCGCGGTCATGACGAAGAACATGAGCTGGCGCGCATCGCCGGCGGCGATGCTGCCCTCGGCCTGGGCCTCGCGCATCAGGCGCAGCATCAGCGTCGGATGGCGCCCGGGGAGCCGCCGCGCGAAGTCGCGCACGCCCGGCTCGCCGGCGACGGCATCGGCGACGAGATGGGCGACGATGCCGGCGTTGCACCCGACCCAGTCGAGGACCTGCAGCACGGCGGCTTCGAGCCGCTCGATCGCCGGCCTGCCGTCGGCCGCCGCCACGCTGCGCAGCAGCTGCTCGTGCAGCGGCGCGTACCAGAGCTCGACGAGTTCGGCCACATAGGCCTCGCGGTGGCCGAAGTGGTAGACGAAGCTGCCCAGGTTGACGCCCGATCGCGTCGCGACCTCGCGCACCTTGAGGCCGCGCAAGCCCTTCTCGCGGGCAATCGAGAGTCCATGTTCCAGCAAGCGCAGGCGCGTCGGGTGCATGATGTGCGGACGATCTTATACGATTGTATAAACGTCGAATCTGATCTGGATCAAGTTCGACGCGAGGCCGCAACGGCGCCGCGATGCGGCCCGCGGGCGCCGCGATTGCCGCCCATCGATGCGTCATTTCGCACGAACGGCGCGGCCGTGGTACCGGGCCATGTGGGCGAAGTCGTTGACCTCGCCGCATAGGCATGTCAGAATCGAACCATCGAAACTCCGGAGCCGCGTTCCGTGGACAGTGCCCCCAGTTGCAGTGAATCCAAGCGTGCCGTGACGGCCGCCTGCAGCTTGTCCGCCTGACGTCCGGTTCCCCCGGGCCGCGGCGTTCAGCCCGCAGCCCAGCCCTCCCGATTGGCCACCGTGGCGGAGATCCCGCCCGGCAGCGATCGCGCCCGATTCATTGATGACTTCCCCGCCCCGGCGGGAAGGTTCGACAGCGCCGACCGCGGACCGCGGCTCCTCAGATTGGGAGCCCGGTCATGCATTGCCATCTGCCCACCTTCTGGCCGCGCCTGGCGACAAGCCGCGTTGCGCCCGCGCCGGCACCTTGCAACCCGCAGACCGAATTGAGCCTGCTCGAGACGATCGATCGCCGCACGCATTGGCCGACGCACCGCATCCGCTGCTTCCTGCAGACGCAGGTCCGGCATACCGACCACCGCAACTAGGAGAGCGCCATGACGAAGCCCGTTTGCCTGCGTCATCACAAGCCGGTTCGTGCGTCGGTGCCCTGGCGGCAGCGTCTCATCGACCTGCTGCGCGGTCGCGACCCGGCCTGGCGCAGCGAGGCCCCCGGGCGTCCGCCCGAGGCCCTGCGCTATCCGTCTTCCTACGGCCTGCTGGTGCAGCCGCACTGAGCGGCCGGCGCGCTCAGGCGAGTTGCTGCTCCAGCCGGTGCAGCACCTCGTAGCAGGGCAGCACCTGGGCGACGCTGGCATTGGGCTCGCGCCGCTCGCGGATCGCGGCGAAGAATTCGCGATCCTGCAGTTCGATGCCGTTCATCGAGACCTCGACCCTCGAGACATCGATCGGCTCGTCCTTGCCGTCGTACAGGTCGTCGTAGCGGGCGAGGTAGGTGCCGCTGTCGCCGATGTAGCGGAAGAAGGTGCCCAGCGGGCCGTCGTTGTTGAAGCTCAGGCTGAGCGTGCAGATCGCGCCGCTGCTGCTCTTGAGCTGGATGCTCATGTCCATCGCGATGCCCAGCGTCGGGTGGATCGGGCCCTGGATCGCGTTGGCCTGCACGATGTCGCCGCCGCTCTGGTAGCGGAACAGGTCGACCGTGTGCGCGGCGTGGTGCCACAGCAGGTGGTCGGTCCAGCTGCGCGGCTGGCCGAGCGCGTTCATGTTGCTGCGGCGGAAGAAATAGGTCTGCACGTCCATCTGCTGGAGCGCGAATTCGCGCGCCACGATCTTCTTGTGCAGCCATTGGTGGCTGGGATTGAAGCGCCGCGTGTGGCCGCACATCGCGACCAGGCCGCTGCGCCGCTGCAGCGCGACCACGGCCTGCGCATCGGCGAGCCGGTCGGCGAGCGGGATCTCGACCTGCACATGCTTGCCCGCTTCCATGCAGGCGATGGCCTGCGCCGCGTGCATCTGCGTCGGCGTGCAGAGGATCACCGCGTCGACCTCGGGTATCGCGAGGCTGTCGGCAAGGTTCGTGCTCACATGGGCGATGCCGTATTTCGCCGCCACCTCGCGCGTCTTGTCGAGTTCGCGGCTGACGAGCGAAATGCATTCGACGCCGTCGATCTGGCGCATCGCGTCGAGATGCTTGATGCCGAAGGCGCCGGCACCGGCGAGGGCGACTTTGATGGTCATGCCAGCCTCCGTCGAGCCGTCTCAAGGAGGCTGGAGCCCCCTCGGGGGGTAGCGAACGAATGTGAGCTTGGGGGCATCATGTGTTCTCCAGGATCAGATGGCCGACGGCGGTATTCGACGCCGGCACGTGATAGAAGCGCTGCAGCACCCTGGGCGGCGCATCGCTCATCGCGCCGCGGGCGATCAGCCACATCACGAGTTCGATCCCCTCGGAACCGGCCTCGCGCACGTAGTCGATATGCGGCAGTTGCGCGAGATCGGCCGGGTCGGCGATCAGGCGGTCGAGAAATCGGTTGTCCCAGTCGCGGTTGATGAGACCGGCGCGCGGGCCCTGCAATTGGTGGCTCATGCCGCCGGTGCCCCAGATCTGCACCTTCAGCGGCCGGTCGAAGCTCGCCACCGCCTTGCGGATGGCGCGCCCGAGCTGCCAGCAGCGGCGGCCCGAGGGCACCGGATACTGGACGACGTTGACGGCGAAGGGGATCACCGGGCAGGGCCACGCCTGCGGTTGCCCGCACATCAGCGACAGCGGCACCGTCAGCCCATGGTCGACGTCCATCTTGTTGACGATCGTGAGGTCGAAATCGTCCTGGATCACGCTCTGGGCGATATGCGAGGCGAGCTCGGGGTGGCCGATCACGGTCGGCACCGGACGCGGCCCCCAGCCCTCGTCGGCGGGCGCGAATTCGGCCGCCGTGCCGATGGCGAAGGTCGGGATCATCTCGAGGCTGAAAGCCGTCGCATGGTCGTTGTAGACGAGGAAGATGACGTCGGGCGGATCGTCGCGCAGCCAGCGCTTGCCGAATTCATAGCCGGCGAAGACCGGCTGCCAATAGGGCTCGGCCGTCTTGCCGAGGTCGATCGCGGCACCGATCGCCGGCACATGCGAGGTGTAGACGCTGGCGGTGATGCGGGCGCTCATCTCAATGTTTTCCTTGGGGCTGGTGCTGGGGCTGCGCGTCGCCGTCCTCGCCGAGGCGGCGATTGCCTGCGACCGAGCGGCCGCCGGCGACCATCATCGCGCGGTACTCGTCCTCGCTCATGCCGGTCATGCTGCCGGCCATCTGCTGGAAGCTCTTGCCGTCGGTGGCGCCGATCTTGGCCAGGAAATAGATGTTGCCGCCCAGCGCTATGCAGCGGTTGAGGTCGCGCGCGAGCACGGCCTGCTTCTGCTCCTCGCTCATCGGCCACTCGTCGAGATAGGCGCGCTCGTCCGCCTTGAAGCGCTCGCGGTTCGCGGCCTGCATCAGGCTCATGCAGAACTGGTTCAGGTGGTAGCCCTTGCGCGACTGTTCGGCGTCGAAGATCGTCGTGCCGGGAATGTCCAGATAGGGTTTGTCGAGCGACATCTCAGCTTTCCTCGGGCCAATACAGGCGCATCGGATTCGTCACCAGCAACTGGCGCTGCAATGCCGGCGTGACGGCGATGTGCGGGATGAAGTCGACGAGCAGGCCGTCGTCGGGCATATGGTCCTTGAGGTTCGGATGCGGCCAGTCGGTGCCCCAGAGCACGCGCTCGGGGAACGATTCGACGATGCGGCGCGCGAACGGCACGACATCGCGGTAGGCCGCGCGCTCGCCGTGCAGCGCCTTCGGACCGGTCACGCTCAGCCGCTCGGGGCAGCTCACCTTGCTCCAGACATTGGCGTGCTCGCGCATGAAGCGCACGAAGAGCTCGAATTCGGGGCCGGCTATGGGCTTGCCCACGTCGGGCCGGCCCATGTGGTCGACGACGACGGTGGTCGGCAGCGCGGTGAAGAAATCCCAGAGCTCGGGCAGGTCGACGGCCTCGAAATAGATCACCACATGCCAGCCCAGCGGCGCGATGCGGTGCGCGATCTCGAGCAATTCGTCCCTGGGCGTGAAATCGACGAGGCGCTTGACGAAATTGAAACGCACGCCGCGCACACCGGCTGCGTGCATGGCCTGCAGCTCGGCGTCGGAGACGCTGCGCCGCACCGTCGCGACGCCGCGCGCGCGGCCGCCGCTGGCCACGCAGGCGTCGACCATCGCGCGGTTGTCGGCGCCATGGCAGGTGGCCTGGACGACGACGTTGCGGGCGAATCCCAAGTGGTCGCGCAGTGCGAAGAGCTGCGCCTTGCTCGCGTCGCAGGGCGTGTACTTGCGTTCGGGCGCGTAGGGGAATTCGTCTCCGGGACCGAAGACATGGCAATGCGCGTCGACGCTGCCGGGGGGCAGCTGGAAGCGCGGCTTGCTCGGACCGGCGTACCAGTCCAGCCAGCCGGGCGTCTTCTCGAAGGTCATTTCAATGCTCCCCTAGGTATTTCAGGATGCGGTCGGCCTCGGTGCGCCAATCGGCGCTGCGCGCGAAGCCGGGTTCGCCGCGGCGGCCGAACAGCCCGCCATCGCCGAGGTCGGCGACCCAGGCCTGGCGCTCGGCCGTGCCGGCGGCGCTCCAGGGCTCGAGGCCCGCTTCGCGCACCGTCTGCGCGACCTCGCGCACCTCCTCGCTGCGGCGCCGGCCATGCTCGATCACGCGCTGGAAGAAGTAGGCCGCCTGGCGCTCCCAATCGATGCCGGGGAAGGTCTCGACGAGCGAGGCGACGACGGCATCCTCGACGCCGTAACGGCGCGCCGTCGTGAAGCTCTCGATGACCATCGCCTCGAGGCCCTTGATCATCACGCTGCGGCACATCTTCGTCGCCGAGGCGACGCCGAGCTTCGTGCTCGCGACGCGCGGCGCGAAGCCGAGTCCGGCCAGCACCGGCTCGAGCGCGGGCGCATGCGGCCCGCCGAGCAGCAGCGGCACGCGGATGCGGTAGGGCGGCACCGAGGTCATCACCGCACCCTCGACATAGCGGCCGCCGGCGGCTTCGATCAGGCCGGCGGCCTCGATCTTCGCGCCCGGCGATGCCGAATTCAAATCGAGGAACCAGGACTGGGGCTCGAACCCCGGCGCGCAGGCGCGCGCCACCGCCACGGCCTGGCTCGCCGTGACGGCCGAGATCACGAGTCCGGCGCCGCGCACCGCCTCGGCGTGACCCTGCGCCAGCGTCACGCCCAGTCGCGCCGCATGCTCGCGCAATGGCGCACCGGCCGCGGTCGACAGCTGGATGTCGAAGGCCGCCACCGCGTCGCCGCGCGCGCGCAGGTCCTCGGCCAGGATGCGGCCGACCTCGCCGTAGCCGATGAGCGCAATCCGCATGGCCTGCTTGCGCGCCTAGTCGATGTAGCGCAGGCCGGCTCTTTCGAGCGGCTCGCGCATCTGGTACATGTCGAGGCCGAGCACGCCGGCGGCCAGCTTGGCGCGCTTCTCGGCCTCGTTGGCCTCGCGCCTGGCGGCGGCCTCGGCGGTGGCCACGGCCCTCGCCGCCGGCACGACGACGACGCCGTCGTCGTCGGCGACGACGACGTCGCCCGGATGGACGAGCGCGCCGGCGCAGACGACGGGGATGTTGACCGAGCCCAGCGTCGCCTTGATCGTGCCCTTGCTGCTGATCGCCTTGCTCCAGACCGGGAAGCGCATCTCGGCGAGGTCGCGCACGTCGCGGCAGCCGCCGTCGATGACCAGTCCGCGCGCACCGCGCGCCGCGAACGAGGTCGCGAGCAGGTCGCCGAAGAAGCCGTCGCTGCAGTCGGCGGTGACGGCGGCGACGACGATGTCGCCCTCCCGGATCTGCTCGGCCGCGACATGCATCATCCAGTTGTCGCCCGGTTGCAGCAGCACCGTCACCGCGGTGCCCGAGATGCGCGCGCCGCCGTAGATCGGCCGCATGTAGGGCTTCATCAGCCCGACGCGGCCCATCGCCTCGTGGACGGTCGATGCGCCGTAGCGCGCCAGCGCGTCGGCCGCGCCGCGGTCGGCGCGCGTGATGTTGCGCTTGACGATGCCGAGTTCGAACATGGTCAGATCCCCCTGGCTTTCAACGCGGCGTCAAGCCGCGGATAGACGCGCCGCGCGTTGCCCTCGTAGACCTTCCAGCGTTCGTCGCCGGTGAGGATCGTGCTGGCCTCGATATAGCGCTTGGTGTCGTCGTAATAGTGCCCGGTCTCGGGGTCGATGCCGCGCACGGCGCCGATCATCTCGCTCGCGAACAGGATGTTGTCGACCGGGATCACCTTGGTCAGCAGGTCGATGCCCGGCTGGTGGTAGACGCAGGTGTCGAAATAGATGTTGTGGAGCAGATGGTCCTTGAGCAGCGGCTTCTTGAGCTCCTGCGCCAGGCCGCGGAAGCGGCCCCAGTGGTAGGGCACGGCGCCGCCGCCATGCGGGATCACGAAGCGCAGCGTCGGGAAGTCCTTGAACAGGTCCGAGGTCAGGCATTGCATGAAGGCCGTCGTGTCGGCGTTCAGGTAATGCGCGCCGGTCGTGTGGAAGCAGGCGTTGCAGCTGGTGCTGACATGGATCATCGCCGGGATGTCGTACTCGACCATCTTCTCGTAGATCGGGTACCAATGGCGGTCGGACAGCGGCGGCGAATTCCAATGCCCGCCCGAAGGATCTGGGTTCAGGTTGATCGCGACATTGCCGTATTGCTCGACGCACTTGACGAGCTCGGGGATGCAGGTCGCGGGCGCGACGCCGGGGCTCTGCGGCAGCATCGCCGCCGGGATGAAATGGTCGGGAAACAGCTGCGCGACGCGGTAGCACAGCTCGTTGCAGATCGCGGCCCAGGTGCTGCTGATCTGGAAGTCGCCGATATGGTGCGCCATGAAGCTGGCGCGCGGGCTGAAGATCGTCAGGTCGCTGCCGCGCTCGCGCATCAGGCGCAGCTGGTTGGCCTCGATGCTCTCGCGCAGCTCGTCGTCGCTGATCTTCAGGTCCGCGACGCGGGGCATGGCCGCGGGGTCCTTGATGCCGGAGATCTGCGCGTTGCGCCAATGCTCCAGCGCCTTCGGCGCGGTCGTGTAATGGCCGTGGCAATCGATGATCATGGAGGGGCTCCGCGGGGCGACCGGCGCATTCTTGATCAGCACCCGCCATGCGGCAACCGGCCGCACCGACTAGCTGCTAGGCCGCTTCGGCATACCATTGCCGGGTGGACATCCGCCAGCTGACGACCTTCGTCCAGGTTGCCGACCTCGGCAGCTTCAGCCGCGCCGCGACGCTGCTGCGCGTCGCGCAGCCGGCGCTCAGCCGCCAGGTGCGCGCGCTCGAGGTCGAGCTGCACCAGACGCTGTTCGACCGCAACGGCCGCGGCGTCACGCTGACCGCCGGCGGCCAGCGCCTGCTGGCCCATGCGCGCGGCATCCTGCAGCAGGTCGAGCGCGCGCGCCAGGACATGGAGGACCAGCGCGGCGCCGCCAGCGGCCTGGTCTCGATCGGCCTGCCGCCGAGCATCGGCCGCACGCTCACGGCGCCGCTGGTCGAGGCCTTCCGCGCGCGCTTCCCGAAGGCGGCGCTGACGATGGTCGAGGGACTGTCGACCTACACGCTCGAATGGCTGACCCAGGGCCGCATCGACTGCGCCGTGGTCTACAACGCGACGCCGGCGGCGGCGATCGAGATCCAGCCCGTGCTCGACGAGCCGCTGTTCCTGGTCTCGGCGCGCGCCCGGGGCGGCAAGGGGCGCGCGCCGCGCGGCGCCCTCGTCGGCGCACCGGTCACGCTGGCCGAGGTCGCCGCGCACGAGCTCGTGATCCCGAGCCGCCCGCATGCGATCCGCATGCGGCTGGAGACCGTGCTCGCCGAGTGCGCGCGCAAGCCGCGCGTCGCGCTCGAGATCGAGAGCGTGCCGGCGATGCTCGACCTCGTCGAGCGCCACGCGCTGCACGCGGTGCTGGCGATCGCGGCGCTGCGCGGCAGCGGCCGCGAGGCGGCGCTGTCGGCCCGCCCGATCGTCGTCGCCGCGCGCCAGCCGCTGACGACGACGCTGTGGATCGCGACCTCGGCGCAGCGCCCGCGCGGGCCGCTGCTGGACCAGGCGGTGGCGCTCGTCGCCGAACTGCTGCGCGCCCAGCTCGGCGGCTAGAGTCGCGCATGCGCATCCTGCTGGTCGAGGACGACGAGATGATCGGCGACAGCCTGCGCCTGACGCTGCGCCGCCAGGGCTACGCCGCCGACTGGGTGCGCGACGGCCGCGCCGCCGACGCCGCGCTGGCGAGCGAGCGCTTCGACGCCGTGCTGCTCGACCTCGGGCTGCCGCAGCGCAGCGGCATCGAGGTGCTGCGCGCGCTGCGCGCGCGCCGCGACGCGACGCCGGTGATCGTGCTCACGGCGCGCGACACGCTGGCCGACAAGGTCGCCGGTCTCGACGCCGGCGCCGACGACTACCTCGTCAAGCCCTTCGAGCTCGACGAGTTGCTGGCGCGGCTGCGCGCGCTCGGGCGCCGCGCCGCGGGGCGCGTCGAGACCGCGATCCAGGTCGGCGACCTGCGCCTGGACCCGGCCACGCGCGAGGTCAGCCGCGCCGGGCGCGCCGTCGCGCTGTCGGCGCGCGAGTTCGCCGTGCTGCAGGCGCTCGTCGAACGCCCGGGCGCCGTGCTCTCGCGCGCCCAGCTCGAGGACCGGCTCTACGGCTGGGGCGAGGAGCTCGAGAGCAACGCCATCAGCGTCTACGTGCACCAGCTGCGCAAGAAGCTGGGCGACGACCTGATCCACACCGTGCGCGGCGTGGGCTACTACGCC
>JAGWVB010000384.1 GCA_018971105.1 Burkholderiales bacterium | reverse complement strand
GGCGCGGCCCCGCCGAGTCCGGCGCGTCGCCCTTCGCCGAGATCGAGGCCGCGCGCCAGCTCATCGCCAGCACCGAGGCGCAGCGCCAGGCGGCGCTCGAGGCACTGCGCCGCTCGCGCGCGCAGCTGCTCGCCCTCGTCGAGCAGGCGCCGCACAGCATCGCGATGTTCGATCGCGAGATGAACTGCCTCGCCACCAGCCGGCGCTGGCTGCGCCAGAACTGCCCGCAGCTCGAATCGGCGGTCGGCCTGCACCATGACGCGCTGCTGCCCGACCAGCCGCCGGCATGGAAGGCGGCGCATGGGCGCGCGCTGCTGGGCGAGACCGTGAGCAGCGACGGCGAGCCCTGGGTCCATGCCGACGGCCGCGAGCAATGGCTGAGCTGGGTCGCGCAGCCCTGGACCGACGAGTCGGGCGCGATCGGCGGCCTCATCGTCTCCGACGAGGACGTGACCGAGCAGCGCCGCATGATCGAGTCGCTGCGCGAGGCGAGCCAGCGCTTCGCGACCCTGTTCGAGAGCGCGCCCGTGGCGATGGTCGCCGGCGACCTGCAGGACCTGCGGCTGAGCGAGGTCAATGCCGCCTTCGAGACGCTGACCGGCTACACGCGGGAGCAGGTGACGGGGCGCGACAGCCTCGAGATCGAGCTCTGGGTCGACCCGGCGTTCCGCCAGGGCGCCCTGCGCGAGCTGCGGCAGCGCGGCGCGCTGGCGCCGGCGCCCGGGCGCCTGCGACGGCGCGACGGCGTCTGCATCGACGTCTCGCTCTCGTCCTGCCGGGTCGAGATCGCCGGGCGGCCGCAATTCGTCTCGATGATCGTCGACATCACGCCGCAGCAGCAGGCCCGGCGCGCGCTCGAGCGCCAGCAGGAGGAGCTGGAATCGCTGGTGGCGCGCCGCACGGCCGAACTCGAGGCCGCCAACGCGGCGCTGGTCGAGCGCGCGCAGTCGATCGCCGAGCTCTACGACGACGCGCCCTGCGGCTATCACTCGCTCGCGCCCGACGGCAGCGTCTGCGCCGTGAATGCGACCGAGCTTGCGATGCTGGGCTATGCGCGCGAGGAGTTCGTCGGTCAACCGATCGAGCGCTTCATGACGCCCGAAAGCCGCGCGCTGTTCCAGCGCCGCTATGCGCAGTTCCTGGCCAGCGGCAGCGCGCGCGATCTCGATTTCGATTTCGTGCGCAAGGACGGCAGCGTGCTGCCGGTGCTGCTGAATGCCGTCGTCGTGCGCGACGCCGAGGGTCGCCACGTCTCGAGCCGTGCCGCGCTCGTCGACAACAGCGAGCGCAAGGCGCGCGAGCGGCAGATCGCCGCGATGCAGGACGAGCTCGCGCGCCGCGCCGAGGAGGCCGAGACGGCGAATCGCGCCAAGAGCGCCTTCCTCGCCAACATGAGCCACGAGATCCGCACGCCGATGAACGCGATCCTCGGCCTCAGCTACCTGATGGCGCGCGACACCGCCGAGCCGCTGCAGCGCGCCCGCCTGGCCAAGGTCGACGCGGCCGCCCGGCACCTGCTCCAGGTCATCAACGACATCCTCGACCTGTCGAAGATCGAGGCCGGCAAGATGGTGCTCGAGTCGATCGAGTTCTCGCTCGACGAGCTGCTCGCGCGCGCCTTCGAGCTCGTCGAAGGGCCGGCGCGCAGCAAGGGACTCGAGCTCGTGCTCGATACCGACCACACCCCGGCGCGCCTGCGCGGCGATCCGACGCGGCTTGCCCAGGCGCTCATCAACCTGCTGGCCAATGCCGTGAAGTTCACGGCCAGCGGCTGGGTGCGCCTGGCCGTCGAACCGGTGCCCAGCCACGGCGACGGCCTGCTGCTGCGCTTCGAGGTCCGCGATACCGGCGAGGGCATCGCCCCCGAGGGCCTGCGCGATCTCTTCGCGGCCTTCGAGCAGGCCGACAGCTCGACGACGCGCCGCCACGGCGGCACCGGGCTGGGGCTGGCGCTGACGCGCCATATCGCGCGCATGATGGACGGCGAGGTGGGCGTCGAGAGCCGGGTCGGCGAGGGCAGCCGCTTCTGGTTCACGGCGCGGCTGCAGGCGGCCGCCGAAGCGCCCGCGCCGGCCCCGCTGCTGCCGCTGGCCGGCCGGCGCGCGCTGCTCGTCGACGACCTGCCCGAGGCGCTGCAATCGATGCGCGACCAGCTGCACATCCTGGGCCTGGGCGTGAGCGCCCATGCCAGCCCGCAGGCGGCGCTGCGCGCGCTCGCCGACGAAGCGGCGCCGGGGCTGGACTACGAACTCGTCGTGCTCGATTGGCGCATGGGTCCGCCCGACGGCATCGAACTGCTGGGCCTGCTGCGCGCCCTGCCCGGCATGGCCGGCACGCCCGCGCTGCTCGTCACCGCCTACGACGACGAGAGGCTGCGCGAACGGGCGCGCGACGCGGGTTTCCAGGCCGTGCTCGTGAAGCCGATCACGACCTCGACCTGGCACGACGCCCTGCAGCGGCTGCGCCGCGGCGCCGGGCTCCCGTTGCACGCGCGCGCTCGCGACCAACGGCTGGAGCAGCTGCTGCGCGCCCGCCACGAAGGGCGCCGCGTGCTGCTGGCCGAGGACAACCCGATCAACTGCGAAGTGGCGGTCGAGCTGCTGAGCTCCGTCGGCCTGACGGTGGAGGTCGCCGCGGACGGCCTGCAGGCCGTCGACAAGGTGCTCGCCGGCGCTTTCGACCTCGTGCTGATGGACATGCAGATGCCCGAGCTCGACGGTCCGGGCGCGACGCGGCGCCTGCGCGCGGCCGGCCGCAACGGGCTGCCCATCGTCGCGATGACGGCGAACGCCTTCGGCGAAGACGGGCGGTCTGCCTCGCCGCCGGCATGAACGACCACCTCGTCAAGCCGGTCGAGCCGGGCCA
>JAGWVB010000099.1 GCA_018971105.1 Burkholderiales bacterium | reverse complement strand
CCGCAGCGGCCAGAATCGGGGGCATGCGTTGCCGCCGTCTGCTGACCTGCCTGTGCCTGATGGCGACCGCCGTCACCGCATCGCCGCGGCCCATCGTCGGCCTCGTGCTCGGCGGCGGCGGAGCGCGCGGCGCGGCCCATGTGGGCGTGATCGAGGAGCTCGAGCGGCTGCACGTGCCCGTCGACTGCATCGCCGGCACGAGCATGGGCGCGGTCGTCGCCGGCGCCTGGGCGGCGGGCGCGAGCGTGGCGCAGATGCGCGCCGACCTCGGCCGCGCCGACTGGGCCGACATGTTCCAGGACAACCCCGACTACGCCGACCTCAACTACCGCAGCAAGCTGCTGCAGCAGCAGTTCCTGCCCGGCAGCGAGACGGGCGTGCGCGACGGCGGCGTCACGACGCCGGCGGGGCTGGTCGCGGGGCAGAAGATCAAGCTCTTCTTCGACCATCTCGTGCACGACGACGCCGGCGAGCGGCTGATCGAGCAGCTGCCGCTGCCGCTGTCGATCATCGCCACCGACATCGGCGACGGCGCGCGCGTCGTGCTGCGCGACGGCAGCCTGTCGATGGCGATGCGCGCCAGCATCTCGGTACCGGGGCTGATGGCGCCGCTGGACTACCGCGGCCGCAAGCTCGTCGACGGCGGCCTCGTCGACAACCTGCCGGTGCAGGAGGTGCGCGAGCGCTGCGGCGCCCAGGTCGTGATCGCCGTCGGCGTCGACACGCCGCCCCTGCCGAGCGACCAGGTCGTCGGCCTGCTCTCGGTCACGACCCAGGTCATCCACCTGCTGACGGAACAGAACGTGCGCGCCTCGGTCGCGTCGCTGCGGCCGACCGACATCTACATCCGGCCCGAGCTGGGGACGATAGGGGCGGCCGACTTCGGCCGCAGCGCCGAGGCCGCCGACCGCGGCCTGGCCGCCGCGCGCGCGGTCGATGCGCGCCTGGCGGCGCTGGCGGTGTCGCCGCAGGCCTATGCGGCCTGGGACGCGCGACGCCGCGGCCAGCCGCGCACGACGCCGCGCATCGACGCGATCGAGATCGCGCCGTTGCGGCGCGTCAACCCGGCGGCCGTGCGGCGCTACATCCAGCAGCAGACGGGCGCGCCGCTGGACACGGTCCGGCTCGACCGCGACCTGCTGCGAGTCTACGGCGACGGCGACTACCAGAGCGTCGACTACGCCGTGCTCGACCAGCATGGCCGCAACGTGCTGCGCCTGATGCCGGTCGAGAAGAGCTGGGGCCCGGACTACCTGCGCATGGCGCTGCAGCTCGAGTCCGACCTCAACGGCAGCTCGACCTACCGGCTGCGGCTGGGCTACGACAGGACCTGGATCAACCCGCTCGGCGGCGACCTGCTGGTCACGGCCGAGGCCGGCAGCAGCGCCGGGCTGGCGCTCGACTATTACCAGCCGCTGGTGCCGTCGCAGCGCTGGTTCTTCGAGGCCGAGGCCGGTTATTCGCGCGACGACACCGACTATTTCGAGCTCGGCCATCGGCGCGCCACCTACCGCAGCGCGCGCACCGCGCTCGACCTCTCGCTCGGCGTCAACCTGCTGCGGCTGGGACAGGTCAAGCTGGGCTGGCGCGAGAGCCACGTCAGCAACCAGCTCGAGACCGGCGTCGTCGTCGACACGCTGCTCGTCGGCCAGCGCCTGGGCGGCGGCTGGCTCGCGACGCTGGACATGAACCAGTTCGATCGCCTGTACTTCCCCAGCCGCGGCTGGTCGGCGCAGGCGAGCTGGTTCAGCTCCGACGCGCTGGGCTACACGCGCGCGGCGGCCGACCTGCGCGCCGCCTGGCCCTGGCGGGACTATGTCGTCGGCAGCCGGCTGAGCTGGGTCGGTTCGCCGCGCGGATCGCTGCCGATCACCGACGCGGGCCGGCTCGGCGGCTTCCTCAACCTCACCGGCTTCGCGACCGGCCAGCTGATCGGCAACGATGTCGCCTACGCCCAGCTGCGCGCCGAGCGCATCATCGGCCGCGCGCCGGTCTGGCTCGGCGGCGATCTGCGCTTCGGCCTCGCGCTCGAGCTCGGCAAGGTCGGCCAGCCCTACACGCTGCAGCAGCGCTACGGCCTGCTGAACTCGGTCGCGTTCTACCTCGGCGGCGAGACGCCGGTCGGCCCGGCCTATGTCGGACTGGGGCGCGGCAGCGGCGGCTCGGTCAACGCCTACCTCGTGGTCGGTGCGCCGTAGCGCGGGCCCGGGCCTGCAGGTCCGCCGGCCTGCAGCGGTTCAGGGCGCGGCGAGCCCGGCCAGCGCCTGCAGCGCGGCCGCGCGCGACTGCGCGACGACGCTGCGCTTCCAGTCGTCGGTCTCGACATAGAAGGCGGCGCGCATGCGCGCGCGCACGGCCGCACGGCCACCCGCGTCGGCCTCGGGATGGCGCTCGAACCACTGGTCCTCGCGCAGCGCCTGCCAGCAGGCCTGCAGCGGCAGGGTGCCGAACTCGAGCGCGATGCCGGTGTACTCGGCCTGCGGGCACAGCGCCGGCGCGGCGTTCCACATCATCCCGCTCAGCGGCGGCGAGGTCGACGAGCCGTCGTGCGTCGAGGTCACCTGCGCGCCCCACCAGGCGCGGGCGCGCGCCAGCGTCGCGGCGTCGTCGGGGCCGGCGTGGATGCGCTCGCCATGGCCGCAGGGGCCGAGTCCGGTATGGAAGTCGATCCACGCCAGCCGGCGGCAGCGCCCGGCCTGCTCCTGCAGCACGTGGCTCAGCGTCTGGCGGCTCCAGGTCGGGTCGTGGCCGCCGAAGAACAGGCCCTCGGGATGCGCGTACTGGCCCTGCGAGAGCGCGGCCTGGAAGGCGCCGATGCCGCGGCGCGCGATCCAGGCCGCGAGCGCGGCCTCGACCTCGGGCGCCGGCGGCCATTGCGCGGGCAGCAGCCAGTGCTCGATCTCGTCGTAAGCGGGGTTGCGCGGCAGCGGTGCGCTGAAATCCTGCCAGTTGCGGTTGAGGTCGACGTTCTCGTGCGTGACGCGGCGCGACCAGGAGAAGCCGTAGGGATTGAGCGCATGGACGAAGAGCAGCGCGACGCCGGCGCGCGCCGCCGCGGCGCGGAATCCGGCATCGGCCAGCAGCGCGTTCTGCACGCCCGATCCGCAATAGCCCTCGACGCCATGGCAACCGCTGCTCAGGATCAGCAGCGCGGCGGCGTCGGCGGGGCCGCTGCGCGCGATGTCCATCGCCAGCGTCTCGCCGTCGACGCCGAGCATCGGGTGCGCCCGGCCGTGCACCTCGAGCCCGGCCGCCTCGGCCGCGGCGACGAAGCGCTGGCGCGCCTGGGCGTAGCTCGTCGCGAATCCGGCGCAGGGGTCGATCACGGGTTCAGGGCGCCGGGCGGGCGAGCCAGCGTTCGGCGATGCGCACCCAGGCCGTCGCGCCGAGCGGGATCAGGTCGTCGTTGAAGTCGTAGCTCGGGTTGTGCAGCATGCACGGGCCCAGGCCATGGCCGCCGGCGCGGTGCGCGCCCTCGCCGTTGCCGATCACGAAATAGCAGCCCGGCCTGGCCTGCAGGAAGAAGCTGAAGTCCTCGGCGCCCATCGTCGGCTCGAAGGCCTGCACGTTCTCGGCGCCGACGACGTCGGCCAGCGCCGCGCGTATGAATTCGGTCTCCGCCGGGTGATTCACGGTCGGCGGGTAATTGCGCTTGAATTCGAATTCGCAGCTCGCGCCGAAGGCGGCGCAGGTGTGTTCGGCGACGCGCCGCATATGCGATTCGATCAGGTCCAGCGTCTCAATCGAGAACGTGCGCACGGTGCCGCGCAGTTCGCACGAATCGGGGACGACGTTGACGGCCTCGCCGGCGCGCAGCATCGTCACCGAGATCACGCCCGGGTCGACGGGCTTGCGGTTGCGCGTGATGATGGTCTGGAAGGCCATCACCAGCTGCGCCGCCACCGGCACCGGGTCGATGCCCAGGTGCGGCATCGCCGCATGCGAGCCCTTGCCGCGGATCGTGACCGTGAACTCGTTGCTCGAGGCCATCATCGCGCCCGGATTGACGCCGAACGTGCCCACGGCCATGCCGGGCCAGTTGTGGGCACCGAAGATCGCCTCCATCGGAAACTTCTCGAACAGGCCGTCGGCGATCATCTCGCGCGCGCCGCCGCCGCCTTCCTCGGCGGGCTGGAAGACGAGGTAGACGGTGCCGTCGAAATCGCGCTGGCGCGACAGGTGCTTGGCCGCGGCGAGCAGCATCGCCGTATGGCCGTCGTGGCCGCAGGCATGCATGCGCCCGGGGTGGCGGCTGGCGTGGGCGAAGCGGTTGTGCTCGGTCATCGGCAGCGCGTCGATGTCGGCGCGCAGGCCGACGGCGCGCCGGCTGCTGCCGTTGCTGACGATGCCGACGACGCCGGTCTTGCCCAGGCCGCGGTGCACCGGGATGCCCCATTCGGTGAGCGTCTTCGCGATCAGGTCCGAGGTGCGCACCTCCTCGAAGCAGAGTTCGGGGTGGGCGTGGATGTCGCGCCGCAGCGCGGTGGCGACGGCGGCGTCGGCGAGTATGGATTCGATGATCTTCATTGGCGCTCCGGCCCGGGGCCCATCCGAGGTCGCTGCGATCTTAGCCCCGCGGCGCAAGGCGCGCAGCGCTGTGGCACATTCCCGCCATGACCCCCACCGAAGCGACGACCCGGCACATCGTCCAGGCGGCCTGCCCGCACGACTGCCCCGACACCTGCGCGCTGCGCGTCACGGTCGAGGGCGGCCGCGCCGTCGCCGTCCACGGCGACCCCGACCACCCGCCGACCCGGGGCGCGCTGTGCACCAAGGTCAGCCGCTACACCGAACGCAGCTATCACCGCGATCGCGTGCTGACGCCGCTGCGCCGCGTCGGCCCCAAGGGCGCGGGCCGCTTCGAGCCCGTCGGCTGGGACGAGGCGCTGGCCGAGATCGCGGCGCGGCTGGGCGCCATCGCCGCGCGCGATCCCCAGGCCATCCTGCCCTACAGCTACGCCGGCACGATGGGCCTGGTGCAGGGCGACGGCATGGCGGCGCGCTTCTTCCACCGCCTCGGCGCCTCGCTGCTCGACCGCACGATCTGCGCCAGCGCCGGCGGCCACGCGCTCGCCGCGACCTACGGCGCCAAGGTCGGCATGCATGTGGAATGGTTCGCCGAGAGCCGGCTCATCCTGATCTGGGGCAGCAACCCGATCACCTCGAGCGTGCATTTCTGGACCCTGGCCCAGGAGGCCAAGCGGCGCGGCGCGCGCCTGGTCTGCATCGACCCGCGGCGCACCGAGACGGCCGAACGCTGCCACCAGCACGTCGCCCTGCTGCCCGGCACCGACGGCGCGCTGGCGCTGGCGCTGATGCACGAGATCATCGCCGGCGACCATGTCGACCGCGATTACGTCGAGCGCCACCTCGAGGGCTGGCCCGAGCTGCGCGAGCGCGCGCGGCAATGGCCGCCCGAGCGCGCGGCCGCGGTCTGCGGCATCGAGGCCGCGGTGATCCGCGAACTCGCGCTCGCCTACGCGACGACGAAGCCGGCGGCGATCCGGCTCAACTACGGCATGCAGCGCGTGCATGGCGGCGGCAGCGCGGTGCGCCTGGTCGCGCTGCTGCCCTGCCTGACCGGCGCTTGGCGCGAGCGCGCCGGCGGCCTGCTGCTCTCGGCCTCGGGCTGGTTCCGGTCCGCGCGCCGCGACGCCTGGCTGCAGCGCCCCGACCTGCTGGGCGCGCGGCGCCCGCGCACCGTCAACATGGTGACGATAGGCGACGACCTGCTGCGTCCGGCGAGCGCGGACTTCGGTCCGCGCATCGAGGCCCTGGTGGTCTACAACAGCAACCCGGTGGCGGTCGCACCCGACAGCGCGCGCGTCGCGCGCGGCTTCGCCCGCGACGACCTCTACACCGTCGTGCTCGAGCATTTCCTCACCGACACCGCCGACCATGCCGACCTCGTGCTGCCGGCCACGACCCAGCTCGAGCATTGGGACGCGCACAGCAGCTACGGCCACACCTACGCGCTGCTGAATCGGCCGGCGATCGCGCCGCTGGGGCAGGCGCGCTCGAACGCGGAGATCTTCCGCGCCCTGGCGGCGCGCCTGGGCTACACCGAGGCCTGCTTCGCCGACAGCGACGAGGCGATGGCGCTGGGCGCCTTCGACCCGGCGCAGGTCGACCTCGCCGAGCTGCGCGAGCGCGGCTGGTCCAAGCTGCGCATCGCCGACGCGCCTTTCGCCGCCGGCGGCTTCCCGACTGCCGACGGCCGCGCGCGCGCCTGCGGCCCCGGGCTCGCGCTGCCCGACCATGTGCCCAATTACGAGAGCGCGATCTCGGCTCCCGAACTCGCGGCGCGCTACCCGCTGGCAATGATCTCGCCGCCGGCGCGCAACTTCCTCAACTCGACCTTCGTCAACGTCGACAGCCTGCGCGCGATCGAGCGCGAGCCGCGCATCGAGATCCACCCCGTCGATGCCGCGCCGCGCGCGATCGCCAGCGGCGCCACGGTGGTCGTGCGCAACGACCGCGGCGTATACCGCTGCAAGGCCGAGGTGAGCGAGCGCGCGCGGCCGGGCGTCGTCAACGGCCTGGGCGTGTGGTGGCGCAAACTCGGCATCGCCGGCACCAACGTCAACCAGCTCACGCACCAGCGGCTGACCGATCTCGGCGGCGGGCCGTCGTTCTACGACTGCCTGGTCGAGGTCGAAGCGCTCTGATGCGCCCGCTGCGCCGCGCCGCGCTGGCGGCGCTGCTGCTGGCGGCCGCGGCGCTGCTCGGCGGCTGCGCCTCGCTGGGTTATTACGCGCAGGCCATCGGCGGCCATCTCGAGCTGATGCGGCGCGCGCGGCCGGTGGCCGAGGTCATCGCCGACCCCGCGACGCCGCCGGCGCTGCGCGCGCGCCTGCAGCTGACGCAGCGCCTGCGCGACTATGCGGTGCGCGAGCTGAAGCTGCCCGACAACGACAGCTACCGCCGCTACGCCGACCTGGGGCGCGACGCGGCGGTGTGGAACGTCGTCGCCGCGCCCGAACTGTCGCTGACGCTGAAGACCTGGTGCTTCCCCATCATGGGCTGCGTCGGCTACCGCGGCTATTACGCACGCGGCGGCGCCGGGGCCGAGGCCGCCGCGCTGCGCGCGCAGGGCTGGGAGACCGATGTCTACGGCGTGCCCGCCTACAGCACGCTGGGCTGGAGCAACTGGCTCGGCGGCGACCCGCTGCTCAACACCTTCGTCAACTGGCCCGAGGGCGACCTGGCGCGGCTCATCTTCCACGAACTCGCGCACCAGGTGGCCTACGCGGCCGACGACACGACCTTCAACGAATCGTTCGCGGTCTCGGTCCAGCGCATCGGCGGCCGGCGCTGGCTCGCGGCCCATGCCGACGCCGCGGCGCGGGCGGCCGATGCCGTCGAGCGCCGCCGGCGCGACGATTTCCAGGCCTTGACGCGGCGCTACCGCGACCAGCTGGCCGCGCTGTATGCCAGCGCGCTGCCGCCCGCGGCGATGCGCGAGCGCAAGGCCGCCGTCTATGCCGCGCTGCGAGCCGATTACGCGATCCTCAAGCGCGAGCGCTGGGGCGGCTACGCCGGCTACGACGCCTGGTTCGCCAGGGCCGACAACGCGAGCTTCGGCGTGCTCGCGGCCTACGACGAACTGGTGCCGCAATTCGAGCGCCTGTTCGAGCATCAGGGCGGCGATTTCCGGCGCTACTACGCCGAGGTGCGGCGGCTCGCCGCGATGCCGCGCGCCGAGCGCCGCGCCGCGCTCGCCGCCGAAGCCAGCCCAGGAGGACCCGATGGCCGATATCCGCATCCACCGTGAACACCCGCTGGGGCTGGCGCGCGCGCGCCAGGTCGCGTGGCGCTGGGCCGAGCAGGTCGAGGCCGAATACGGCATGGACTGCACGGTCCACGAGGGCGCGGCCGGCGACCGCGTCGAATTCAGGCGCAGCGGCGTCCACGGCCGGCTCGTCGTCAGCGCCGATCACTTCGATCTCGAGGCCACCCTGGGCCTGCTCGTCGGCGCCTTCCGCGGCGTGATCGAGGGCGAGATCCTCCAGCAGCTCGACCGGCTGCTCGCCGCCGAAGCCGCGCCGCCGCCGAAGCAGAAGCGGCAGCGCAAGCCGTGAAGGCCCGGTCCGGCGGGGGGCGCTATCGCATTGATTGAATCAATCGAATTGCAACGTCGATCGATGGTGTCTATCATTACACCCATCGCATCAACCCAGGAGACCACCATGTCGACCCCCTTCCACGACCCGCGCTCGGTGACCATCCAGAATCTCGAATCGGCCTTCGCCGGCGAGTCCATGGCGCACATCAAGTACCGCTACTTCGCCAAGCTCTGCCGCGCCGCCGGCGACGCGGCCACGGCCCAGGTCTTCGAGGACACGGCCGAGCAGGAACTGCTGCACGCCTTCGGCCATGCCGATCTGCTGTTCCCGGCCGCGCAGGTGACGCCGGCGGTGGCACTGCAGCTCGCGATCGACGGCGAGACCTACGAGTACACCGAGATGTACCCGAGCTTCCGCCACGCGGCGGTGGCCGAGGGCCGCGCCGACGCGGTGGCCGAGATCGACGAGCAGATCGCCGAATCGAAGGAGCATGCGGCGCAGTTCCAGGCCGTGCTCGAGAAGGCCGCCAAGCGCTTCGCCGCGCTGGCCAAGGTCGAGGAGCGCCACGCCAACCACTACAAGGCCACGCTGGCGAAGATCGCCGCCTGAGCCCGGGCTGCGCAGCGCTCCCGCTCTCCCTCACAATTCATCGACCCGACAGGAAGATCCACCATGAAGAAGTTCCAATGCGTCGTCTGCGGTTTCGTCTATGACGAGGCCATCGGCATGCCCGAGGACGGCATCGCCGCCGGCACCCGCTGGGCCGACATCCCCGCCGACTGGGAATGCCCGGACTGCGGCGTCGCCAAGGCCGATTTCGAGATGGTCGAAATCTGATGAACGCGCCGCTCGTCGTCGTCGGCAGCGGGCTCGCGGGCTGGAACCTCGCGCGCGAGTTCCGCAAGCTCGACAAGGACCGCGCGCTGGTGGTCGTGAGCCGCGACGGCGGCGGCTTCTATTCGAAGCCGATGCTCTCGAACGCGATCGCCGGCAAGAAGACGGCGGCGACGCTGATCATGAAGTCGGCCGCGCAGATGGCGGCCGAACTGAACGCGACCGTGCATGCGCATGGCGAGGTCGAGGCCATCGACACGGCGGCACGCACGCTGCGGCTGCTGCGCTCGGCTGCGCCGCAAGGCCAGGAGCCGACCGAGACGATCGCCTACGGCGACCTCGTCCTCGCGCTCGGCGCCGACCCGATCCGCCTGCCGCTGGGCGGCGACGCCGCGGCCGAGGTGCTCTCGGTCAACGATGTCGACGACTACGCGCGCTTCGCCGAACGCCTCGAGGGTGCGCGCCGCGTCGCCTTGCTCGGTGCCGGACTGATCGGCTGCGAATTCGCCAACGACCTGCTCGCGCGCGGCATCGAGCCGACCGTGTTCGACATCGCCGACCGCCCGCTCGGGCGCCTGCTGCCCGAGGCGGCGGCGGCCTGGATGCGCCATCGGCTCGAGGCCGCCGGCGTGCGGTTCCGCTTCGGCGCGGCCGTGCAGTCGGTCGAGCGCACCGCGCAAGGGCTGCGGCTGACGCTGGCCGACGGCAGTCACGTCGATGCCGAGGTCGTGCTTTCGGCCGTCGGCCTGCGGCCGCGGATCGGGTTGGCCCAGGCGGCCGGCCTCGCGGTCGGCCGCGGCATCGTCGTCGACCGCCGCCTCGCGACCTCGGCGCCGCAGGTGCACGCGATCGGCGATTGCGCCGAGGTGCAAGGGCTGTCGCTGCCCTTCGTGCTGCCGCTGATGGCGCAGGCGCGGGCGCTGGCCGCCAATCTCGCCGGGCAGGCGACCGATCTCGTCTACCCGGCGATGCCGGTGACGGTGAAGACCCCCGCCAGCCCGACCGTCGTCTGCCCGCCGCCGCCCGGCTTGGCGGGGGCCTGGAAGACCGAGGCCGACGAGGCCGGCTGCGCCGCGCTGTTCCACGATGAATCAGGGGCGCTGCGCGGTTTCGTCGTGATGGGCGCGGCGACGGCGCAGAAGCAGGGGCTGGCGGCGCGGGTGCCGGCGCTGCTGGGATGATCCCCGTGCCCGTGGACCAGCGGTAGTCGCCGACCGCCGGCGGGTCGACCCCAACATGCTCGGTACCCACGATCTGCCGCTGTTCATCGCCTCGGGCCTGCTGCTCAATGTCACGCCGGGCGCCGACACGGTCTACATCGCCAGCCGCAGCATGAGCCAGGGGGTCCGGGCCGGCATGGCGGCTGCGCTCGGCATCGGCCTCGGTTGCTGGGTCCATATCCTGGCGGCCGCCCTGGGCCTTTCTGCGATCCTGGCCGCATCGGCGCTGGCCTTCGGCCTCGTCAAGCTCGTGGGCGCGGCTTACCTCGTCTATCTAGGCCTGTCGATGTGGCGCGCGCGTGCGCCGGCGGATGCGGGTGTCGTGACGGCCGCCCGCGCACCCATGCGCAAGGTCTTCCTTCAGGGCTTCCTGACCAACGCACTCAATCCCAAGGTGGCCCTGTTCTTCCTCGCCTTCATGCCGCAGTTCATCGAGTCGACCGCCGCCCACAAGCCCTTGGCCTTCGTCTTCCTGGGCGCGATCTTCGACTTCAACGCCACGCTCTGGTGCCTGTTCCTGGCCTGGGCCACGGCGAGTGCGCGCTCCATCGGCATCGGACGGCGCACTCGCGCCTGGCTCAGCCGCAGCGTCGGCGCCTTGTTCATCCTTCTGGGCTTGCGTCTGGCGCTCGCCGAACGGGGCTGATGGCATGTCGACGGTGCACATCCGGGCCATCCGACCCGCCGAAATCGAAGCCGCTCGGCTGCTGCTGCAGGAAAACGGCTGGGGCAGTCGCGTTTCGAATCCGCGGACCTTTGCCGAACTGGTCGGGCGCTCGCAGATCGCGATCGTCGCCGTCGAAGGCGAAGTCGTCGTCGGCTTTCTGAGAGCCATCACCGACGGCCTGTTCAACGGCTACATCTCGATGGTGGTCGTCGCCGAGACGTATCGAGGTCGAGGCATCGGTGCAGCCCTGGTCCGGGAGGCCATGGGGCAGAAACTGGAGATGACCTGGGTGCTCAGGGCCGGGCGCACCGGTGTCTCCGCCTTCTACGAGAAGCTGGGCTTCAAGGTGTCCGAGGTCGCGATGGAGCGGCCCGGGAGACGGTAAGGGCAGCCGGCCCGGCGGCGATCCCCCTCACGGTTTGCCTGCCAGTCCGAGCATGTGTAGACCGCTACACAGGGGGTGCGGCATGGCAACCAGGCTGGCTTTGGATCCCGAGCTGCTCGAACGCGCCGTGGCCGTCAGCGGTGCACTGACGAAGAAGGCGGCCGTCACCCTGGCCTGGAAGGAGTTCATCGCCAGGCGAGAGCAAGGTCGCAATTCGGAACTGTTCGGAAAGCTCGAATGGGACGCGACCTGCGACTACAAGGCTGAGCGCTCGCGATCGTGACGTTCCTGGTCGACACCAGCGTGTGGTCGCTCGCGCTGAGACGAGACGCTGCCGTCGAGTCCCCGGAGGTGTTTGCGCTGCGCGCGGCCCTGGACGGCGCCGAGCCGGTCGTCACGACGGGGCTGGTCCTGCAGGAACTCCTGCAAGGCTTCAATGGGCCGAAGGCCAGAGCGGCCATCATTGAACGATTGGCCGCATTGCCCCTGATCCAGCCCGACCGGCAGGACCATGTCGCCGCTGCCGAGGTGCGCAATGTCTGCCGCCGAGGCGGCATCCGGGTCGGCACCATCGATGCGCTGCTCATCCAGCTCTGCGGCCGCTACGATCTGACACTGCTGTCGTCGGACCGCGACTTCGCGCATGCTTCATCGCATGTGCCGTTCAAGATCTGGGCTCGGTCATGAAGCCGCCCGCCAGGGTCAGCCGGCGTTGTCGCGATGGTCGTCGTTCAATTCAACGGCACATCGTCGCTCTTCTCGGCCTCGATCCGCTTCGCCTCGTTCTCGCCCCACATCGCATTGAGGATGGCCAGCAGCACGGCGAAGCCGACTCCGAGCACCCAGGCGAAATACCACATCGCTGTCGTCCTTCAGGCGCCATTCGCCGCGCCATGCGCGCCGCCGCCGGTGTCAATACACATGATGTTCGCCCTCGCGGATCTGCGCCAGCGTGACCTTGCCGCGCATCACGCGGTAGGCCCAGCCGGTGTAGACGACGATCAGCGGCATGAAGATCAGCGTGGCCCAGAACATCAGCCCCAGCGTCAGATGGCTCGAGACGCTGTCCCACAGCGTCAGGCTGGCGTCGGGCATCGTCGACGAGGGCATCACGAAGGGGAACATCGCCGCCGCCGCGGTGCCGATGACGCCGACGATGGCCAGCGCCGAGGCGACGAAGGCCGCGCCGGTGCGGCGCGCCGCGACGAGCGCGGCGGCCAGCAGCGCGCCGGCGATGCCCAGCGCCGGCAGCAGCCAAAGCGCCGGCGCGCGGGCGTAATTCAGCCACCAGGCGTCGGCGCTGCGCACGACGGTCTTGGCCAGCGGGTCGGGCAGGGCGTTGGGATCGATCGCCGAGGTGATGACATAGCCCTGGATGCCGCCCCAGCGCAGCCAGACGCCGGCGGCGACGAAGGTCAGCACCAGCACCATCGCCGCGCCGATCGCGCCGCGCGCGGCGCTGTCCTGCAGCCGGCCCTCGGTGCGGTGCGCGAGATAGACACCGCCATGCATCGTGATCATCGCGCTGCTGACGATGCCGGCCAGCAGCGCATAGGGGTTGAGCAGTTGCCAGAAGCTGCCGCTGTAGCTCGACGCCATGTAGTTGTCGAATGAGAACGGCAGGCCCTGCAGCAGGTTGCCGAAGGCGACGCCGAAGATCAGCGGCGGCACCGCGCTGCCGATGAACAGGCCCCAGTCCCAGGCGCCGCGCCAGCGCGCGTCGTGGACCTTGCTGCGGTAGTCGAAGGCCACCGGGCGCAAGAACAGCGCCCACAGCACCGCCAGCATGGCCCAGTACAGGCCGCTGAAGGCCGTCGCGTAGACCTGCGGCCAGGCGGCGAAGAGGGCGCCACCGCCGGTGATGAACCAGACCTGGTTGCCTTCCCAATGCGGGCCTATCGAATTGATGACGACGCGGCGCTCGTCGTCGCTGCGGGCGACGAAGGGCAACAGCGTGCCCACGCCCATGTCGTGGCCGTCCATGATCGCGAAGCCCACCAGCAGCACGCCGACGAGCAGCCACCAGATCAGCTTCAGGGTCCCGTAGTCGAACATGCGCTGCTCCCCTCAGGCCGCGGCCGGCGGCGCCGGCTCGTTCGCGTAGCGTCCGGTGCCCAGGCTGCCCGGACCCAGGCGCGCGTATTTGCGCATCAGGAAGACCTCGACGACGAGCAAGGCGGTGTAGAAGCCGACGAAGCCGGCCAGCGATCCGTAGAGGTTGCCGACGCCCAGCGTCGAGACGCTCAGATGGGTGGGCAGCACGCCGTAGATGGTCCAGGGCTGGCGCCCGTATTCGGCGACGAACCAGCCCAGCTCGGCCGCGATCCAGGGCGCCGGCAGCATCCACAGCGCCCATTTCAGCAGCCAGCGGCGGCGGCTCCAGTCGCGCTTCAAGGTCGCCCAGAAGGCGGTGGCGAACAGTGCCAGCATGAGGAAGCCGAGCCCGACCATGATGCGGAACGACCAGAACATCGGCGTCACATGCGGCACGGTGTCGTCGACGGCGCGCTCGATCATCTCGGGCGTGGCCTGGCTCACGTCGGCGACGTATTTCTTCAGCAGCAGCCCGAATCCGAGGTCGGCCTGGCTGGCCTCGAAGGCCGCGCGCGCCTGCGCGTCGTCGCGATGCGCGCGCAGCGCCTCGAGCGCCTGCACGGCGACGATGCCGTGGCGGATGCGCTCGCGGTTGCGCGCCTTGATCTCGAGGATGCCGGGGATGGTCTTGGTCACCGAGCGCGTGCCGATCAGGCCCATGACCCAGGGGATCTGGATCGCCCAGTCGTTCTTCTGCGCCGCCTCGTCGGGCCAGGCGACGAGGTTGAAGCTGGCCGGCGGCGGCTCGGTCTGCCACATGGCCTCGATCGCCGCCATCTTCGTCTGCTGCGCGGCACCCACCGTGTAGCCCGATTCGTCGCCGAGCACGATGACGCTCAGGGCCGACGCCAGCCCGAAGGCCGCCGCGACGCGGAAGCTGCGTTGCGCGAAGGCCATGTCGCGCCGGCGCAGCAGATACCCGCTCGAGATCGCGAGCACGAAGACCGAACCGGTGACATAACCGGCCGAGACGGTGTGGACGAACTTGTCCTGCGCATCCGGGTTGAAGGCGATGGCCCAGAAATCGGTCATCTCCATGCGCATCGTCTGGACGTTGAAGGCGGCGCCGACCGGGTTCTGCATCCAGCCGTTGGCGATCAGGATCCACAGCGCGCTCAGATTGCTGCCGATGGCCATCAGCAGCGTCACCAGCAGATGCTTGGGCCGGCTCAGCCGGTCCCAGCCGAAGAAGAACAGGCCGATGAAGGTCGATTCGAGGAAGAAGGCCATCAGGCCTTCTAGCGCCAGCGGCGCGCCGAAGATGTCGCCGACGTAATGCGAGTAATAGGCCCAATTCGTGCCGAACTGGAATTCGAGCGTGATGCCGGTGGTCACGCCGAGGGCGAAATTGATGCCGAACAGCTTGCCCCAGAAGCGCGTCATGTCCTTCCAGACGACCTGCCCCGTCATCACGTAGACGCTTTCCATGATCACCAGCAGCCACACCAGGCCCAGCGTGAGCGGCACGAACAGGAAATGGTAGAGCGCGGTGGCGGCGAACTGCAGCCGCGAGAGGTCGACGAGTTGCTCGGAGATCAAGGGGCGGTTCCCGCGCGGTCGGTCGTGCCGGCGATATGCGCCGCGGCGCGCTCGGCATCCACCGGCACGCCGGCATCGCGCACGAAGGCCCACCACAGCAGGGCCAGCAGCAACAGCTTCACGACGATGGTGATCGCGAGGTGGCGGCGCAGGCGCGGGTCGGGTGCGGGCATGGCGGCTGTGCGGACGACGGACGGGTCAGGGCGCGACTTTGAACCGATGCGCGCCGTCGATCAAGTGACCTGAAGGTCGTGCGCCCCCGCAGCCGGGCTCGACGGGCCGACTAGCCCGGATGTTTCATGAGTGCCGTACTGGATGAGGTCAGGGCCCGATTTTGGCGACCCGAGTGACGATTTGAAGCGGATTCCGGGCTATTGCTGCGCCGTACGTCGCTGACGGCGACCAAGAAGGCGTAGTTACCCCTTCC
>JAGWVB010000383.1 GCA_018971105.1 Burkholderiales bacterium | reverse complement strand
ACTGAACCGCCTCTCGACCGATCGCCTGCACGGCATGCGCCGCGGCATCGAGCGCGAGAGCCTGCGCTCACTCCCGAACGGTGCGCTCGCGCTCACGCCGCATCCGGCGCGGCTCGGTTCGCCGCTCACGCATGCGCGCATCACGACCGACTACAGCGAAAGCCAGCTCGAACTCATCACCGGCGTGCACGCCAGCGTCGACGGCTGCCTCGACGAGCTGACCCAGCTGCACCAGTATGTCGCGCGCGTGCTCGACGACGCCTGCCATGGCGAGCGCATGTGGGTCTCGAGCATGCCCTGCGCGCTGCCGCCGGACGAGAACATCCCGATCGGCAGCTACGGCCGCAGCAACATCGGCCGCGCCAAGAGCGTCTACCGCATGGGGCTGGCGCATCGCTACGGGCGCCGCATGCAGACGATCTCGGGCCTGCACTACAACTGGTCGCTGCCGGGGCTGTCGAACGACGAGCATTTCGCGCTCATCCGCAATTTCCGCCGCCATTCGTTCCTGCTGCTGTGGCTGTTCGGCGCCAGCCCGGCGCTGTGCTCGGGCTTCGTCGCCGGCCGCGACCATGGCCTGATCGAGCTCGCGCCGGGCACGCTGTACCGGCCCCACGCGACCTCGCTGCGCATGGGCCGGCTCGGCTACCAGAGCGAGGCCCAGGCCACGCTGGCGGTGAGCTACAACAGCCTCGAGAGCTATGCGCGCACGCTCGAGGGCGCGCTGACCCGGCCCTATCCGCCCTACGAGGCGATCGGCGTGCGCAACCTCGGCGGCGAATACAACCAGCTCGCGACGACGCTGCTGCAGATCGAGAACGAGTTCTACGGCACGATCCGGCCCAAGCGCGTGATCCGCAGCGGCGAGCGCCCGCTGCACGCGCTGCGCGAACGCGGCGTCGAGTACATCGAGGTGCGCTGCATGGACCTCGATCCCGAGGTCCCGGTCGGCATCCGGGCGCAGACGATGCGCTTCATCGACGTCTTCCTGCTGCACTGCCTGCTCAGCGACAGCCCGCTCGACACCCCGGACGAGATCGCCGCGCTCGGCCGCAACCAGCATCGCACGGCGGCCTACGGACGCGAGCCGGGGCTGCGCCTGGAGCGCGGCGGCGCCGAGGTCGCGCTCGTCGACTGGGCGGCCGAGCTGCTAGCGCAATGCGCGCCGATCGCGGCGCGCCTGGACGCCGTGCAGGGCGGCACCCTGCATGCGCAGGCGCTGGCGGCGGCGCAGGCCGCGCTCGCGGCGCCGGCGACGCTGCCCTCGGCGCGCCTGCTCGAGAGGATGCGGCGCGACCATGCCGGCTCGCATGTCGAGCTGGTGCGCGCGCAGTCCGAGCAGGCGCGCAACGAGCTCATCGATCGGCCCTGGACGCAGGCCCGGCAGGCCGCCTTCGAGTCCGAGGCGCGCGCATCGATGGCCGCGGCGCGCGCCATCGAGCAGGCCGACGAGGTCGATTTCGAGACCTTCCGCATCGCCTACCTGGCGCCCGCGGGGCTCGAGCTGCAGGAGCCGGCGCCGGCGTCGGGCCTGGTCTAGCGCCGGCGCGCCGTGGGCGCGCGGAGCAACCTCAGCGCCGGCGCGCCGTGGGCGCGCGAAGCAACCTCAGCGCCGACGCGCCGTGGGCGCGCGGCGGTGCGGCCCCTCGCGCGCAAAGGCATCGACGAGGGCGTCGAGCGCCGGCCGCGCGCGGCCCGCATGCTCGTCGTTGATGATCGCCACCAGCGCCCAGCGCCGGCCGCGGCCGTCGCGCACATAACCCGCGATCGCCGCCGCGTTGCGCAGCGAGCCGGTCTTCAGCCGCGCCCAGCCCGTCGCCGGACCGTCCTCGAGGCGGTGCTTGAGGGTGCCGTCGATGCCCGCCACCGGCAGCGCGGCGGCGAGGTCCGGCGCATGCGGGCCGCGGTACACGGCCGCGAGCACGCGCGCGAGCTGCAGCGGCGAGATGCGCTCGCTGCGCGACAGCCCCGAGCCGTTGTCGAGCACGAGGCCGCGGTCGTCGATGTGCTGCTCGGCGAACCAGCCGCGCACCACGCGCGCCGCCAGCTCGGCCGTCGGCGTCGTCGCGTCGCCGGCCATCGCCGGCACGCCCAGCGTGAGGTAGAGCAGCCGCGTCGTCGGGTTGTCCGAATGCTTGAGCATGGGCCGCAGCAGCTCGACCCAGGGACGGGACTCGTGGCGCGCGAGCAGCCGCGTGTCGGGCGGCGCGGCGCCCTCGCGCGCGTGGCCGCTCCAGCGGCCGCCGAGCCCGGTCCACAGCGCACGCAGCAGCAGCTCGGCGAGGTCGGTGCGGTCGATCAGCTGCAGCCAGACGCGGCGCTTGCAGTCGGCCGGGAAGGCGCCCTGCAGCGCGATGCGGATGCCGGCCGCGTCGCGCTCGACCTGTGCCGGCTTCCAGTCCTCGTCCCAGTCCGCGCAGGGCCGGGCGCTGAGCGCCATGCGGCTCTCTATCGTGACCCCGGGCAGCGGCGGCACGGTGCGCGCGACGAGCGCATCGGCGCCGGCATCGAGGTCGAGCGTGAGCAGGCTCGAATTGAGGTCGAGCGCGTCGGGGATGACGTTGTAGGGGAACTCGGGCGCATCGTCGAAGGGCGGCGCGCCGAGGTCGGGCCGCGCGGGCCGGAACAGCGTGCGGTCGATGACGAGGTCGCCCGCGATCGTCCGGATGCCCTGGGCGCGCAGGTCGAGCAGCAGCGACCAGAACTGCGGCACGTTCAGGTCCGGGTCGGCGCCGCCGACGAGCACGAGGTCGCCGGCGAGCGTGTTGCCGACGAGCGGCGCTGCGCTGCGCAGCTCGGTGCTGCCGCGCTGGCGCGGTGCGAGCCGGTCGAGCGCGACCGCGGCGGTGACGATCTTCATCGTCGAGGCCGGCTGCATCGGCCGCCCGGCGTGCCA
>JAGWVB010000098.1 GCA_018971105.1 Burkholderiales bacterium | reverse complement strand
GGCGCAGCCCGGCGTGCTCTCGCTCGACCGGCGCGACGGCCGGCGGCTCGACCGCGCCGGCTGCTGGGACGCCCCCGAGCTGTGGCCGGCGCGCGTCATCGCGATGACGCTGGAACGCGTCGGCGCCGATGCCGGCCCCGACCTCGACACGCTGCGCGAACTGCGCGCGCGCGCGCCGGCCTCGGCGCTCATCGGCGCCGGCGGCATCCGCGATGCGGCCGACCTCGCGCAGGCCGCAGCCGCCGGCGCCGAGGGCTGGCTGGTGGCGAGCGCGCTGCACGAAGGTCGGCTCGCACGCGTCGAACGCTGAGGCTGGCTGGCTCATGGCCGGGTCTGGAATCATGTTTCGTGCCATGCCTGGGGGCGGGCCGGGCGGTTCGCGCCGCGCCGGTTGCGTGACATGGTGTCGCAGTCTCCCAGGTTTGCGCCACGCCGGCCCCGGGAGCGCAGGGCGCGCGCGCTGAGGTGCCGCCCCCGGCACGGATCGCGGTCGCGCCGGCGATCGTCCTTGCTTCCAAAGCACGGGTCAGGCGCCCGATGACGGCGCCTGCCGTGGTGGTGCGCGTCCGGCGCGGCGCCTGGGATGCAACACAGTGTGCCGGGAATGGCTGCAACGGTATCGATGCAGGCCGCTTCGCGGGGCATCCTGGCGCTGCGGGCGAACCTCCGGCCGGGGTCGGGATTCGGTAGTTTCCCTATCCGAACGATCCCTAGGCCCTGCCGGGCCGGATGCGCAAGCCGCACCCGCTTTCAGAGGGAGCGTGCGCTGTCCCGCAGGTGCCGGACGAGGCACGCTCAATCGACGTTAGGTTCCTAACCTGAAACTTCCGCCTATCCCGGCCTGGAAGTTGCGGTTATCGATCGACCGAGGTCGCGCGGACCCTGGGCTCAAGGAGAGGTCCGTGCACACGGCTGCTGCAAGTATCAACATGGAGACACCGATGCGAATACTGGGTCAATTTTTCAGGTCCGTCTGGCCGCGCGCATGGCTGGCGCTGCTGGTTCTGCCCGTGCTGGCGCACGCCAATGCGGACGTCGAAAGAAACATCGCCAATCCCAACAACTGGGCGATGCAGGCCGGTGACATGTTCAATCACCGCTACAGCCGATTGAGCCAGATCAACACCAGCAACGTCGGCAAGATGCAGGTCGCCTGGACCTTCTCCACCGGCGTGCTGCGCGGCCACGAAGGTTCGCCCCTGGTCGTCGACGGCACGATGTATCTGGTCTCGCCGTTCCCGAACAAGGTGTTCGCGATCGACCTCGACACGCAGATGATCAAGTGGAAGTACGAACCGCGCCAGGATCCGGCCGTGATCGCGCAGATGTGCTGCGACACGGTCAACCGCGGCGTCGCCTATGCCGAAGGCAAGGTCGTGATGCAGCAGGCCGACAGCACGCTGGTCGCTCTCGACGCCAAGACCGGCAAGGTCGTCTGGTCGGTGAAGGTCGGCGACCCGAAGCTCGGCGCCGTCAACACGAATGCGCCGCATATCTTCAAGGACAAGGTCATCACCGGCATCAGCGGCGGCGAATGGGGCGTGCGCGGCTACATCAGCGCCTACAACCTGTCCGACGGCAAGCTGGCCTGGCGCGGCTACAGCGTGGGCCCGGATGCGGACATGCTGATCGACCCGAACACGACCACGACCTGGAGCGACGGCGCCGTCAGGCCCGTGGGCCCGGATTCCTCGCTCAAGACCTGGAAGGGCGACCAGTGGAAGACCGGCGGCGGCACGACCTGGGGCTGGTACAGCTACGACAAGGCGCTGAACCTGATGTACTACGGCTCGGGCAATCCCTCGACCTGGAACCCGGCGCAGCGCCCGGGCGACAACAAGTGGTCGATGTCGATCTGGGCCCGCGACGTCGACACCGGCAAGGTCAAGTGGGTCTACCAGATGACGCCTTACGACGAGTGGGACTACGACGGCGTCAACGAGATGATCCTGGCCGACATCAACGTCCACGGCAAGCCGACGAAGGCGCTCGTGCACTTCGACCGCAACGGCTTCGCCTACACGCTGGACCGCACCGACGGCGCGCTGCTCGTGGCCGAGAAGTACGACCCGGCGGTGAACTGGGCCACCGGCATCGACATGAAGTCCGGCCGCCCGATCACGGTGGCGAAGTACTCCACCGCGCGCAACGGCCCCGACGTCAACACCAAGGGCATCTGCCCGGCGGCGCTGGGCAGCAAGGACGAGCAGCCGGCCTCGTTCGATCCGCTGACCAAGCTCTTCTACGTGCCGACCAACCATGTCTGCATGGACTACGAGCCGTTCGCCGTCGATTACACCGCCGGCCAGCCCTATGTCGGCGCGACGCTGTCGATGTACCCGGCGCCGAACAGCCATGGCGGCATGGGCAACTTCATCACCTGGGACGCGGGCAAGGGCAGGATCGTGCAGAGCCATCCCGAGCGTTTCTCGGTCTGGAGCGGTGCGCTGACGACGGCCGGCGGCCTCGCCTGCTACGGCACGCTCGAGGGTTATCTGAAGTGCGTGGACAGCAAGAACATCAACAAGGAGCTGTTCAAGTTCAAGACGCCCTCGGGGATCATCGGCAACGTCTTCACCTACGAGCACAAGGGCAAGCAGTACATCGGCGTGTTCTCGGGCATCGGCGGCTGGGCCGGCATCGGCATGGCGGCGGGGCTCGAGAAGGACACCGACGGGCTGGGTGCGGTGGGTGGCTATCGCGACTTGAACCGGTACACCGAACTCGGCGGTTCGCTGACCGTGTTCGCGTTGCCGAACAGCTGAGTTGGGGGCAGCGCCGGCCCGTCACTCTCGCGGGCCGGCATTTCGGAGGGATGGCTGCTGCGGGTGGCGGCCATCCCTTCCTTTGACAAGGATCGATGGACGATGAATCGGATGATTGGGATCGCACTGGCCCTCGCCGCGGCCGGCCCGGCCGGGGCGCAGACGAGCGCGCCGAGCGCTGCGGCCGCTGCGGCCGCGCCGAGCGCGCCGCTGTACACGGTCGTCGACGGCTACAAGGTCGATCCGGGAACCCTGCAGGGATTCCGCACCTGGCGCCAGGCCGCCTGCGATCGCTGCCACGGCCCGAACCAGGAGGGCCTGGTCGGTCCCTCGCTGATCGACAGCCTGAAGGTGCTGACGAAGGACCAGTTCGTCGCCACCGTGCGGGACGGCCGCATCGAGAAGGGCATGCCGCCCTGGGGCACGAACAAGCATGTGATGGACAACATCGACCATCTCTATGCCTATCTCAAGGGCCGCTCGGACGGCAAGATCACGAAGGCGCATGTCCAGCCCATGGACGCGCCGAGCGCGTCGAAATGAGCACGATGCGCCTCCCTCGCCCGCGCCAAGTCCTCGCCGCCTGCGCCGCGGCGCTGGCCTGCAGCGCCGGCGCGCAGGACCTGGAGCGCCATGCGCTGCGCGTGTGCCAGGACCCGAACAACCTGCCGTTCTCCGACACCGCGGCCGAGGGCATCGAGAACAAGCTCGCCGAGTTGTTCGGCAAGCAGCTCGGCCTGCCGGTGACCTATTACTCCTTTCCCGAGCGCTTCAACTTCGTGCGCAACACGCTCAAGTACAAGCTGCCCGGCGACGACTACCCCTGCGACATCATGATGGGGGTGCCGGTCGGCTTCGACCAGGTCTCGGTGACGAAGCCGTATTACCGCTCCACCTACGCCCTGGTGATCCCCCAGGGCCATGGCATGGACGCCGTGCACTCGGGCGAGGACTTCCTGCACCTCGACCCCGCGCTGCTCAGGCGGCTGCGCATCGGCATCTACGACCGCTCGCCGGCTTCGGCCTGGCTCGCCAGGCATGGCCTGGTCGACAGCGGCGTGCCGTACCACATCCTGAGCGCCGACCCGTCGCAATACCCGGGACAGATCATCGAGAACGACCTCGCCGCCGGCAAGATCGATGTCGCCATCGTCTGGGGGCCGATCGCCGGGTTCTACGCCAAGCGCGTGAAATCGCCCCGCCTCGTCGTCGTGCCGCTGCATTCCGAGCCGGGCGTGAAATTCGATTACGCGATGGCGATGGGGGTGCGCTACGGCGAGCAGGCCTGGAAGGCGCGGGTCGAGAAGTTCATCGACGACAACCAGGCGCCGATCGAGGCGATCCTGAAGGAATACGGCGTCCCGCTGGTCGACAAATCCTACGCCTCGAGCCGCCCCTGAGCGCGGCCGCGGCGCGCTTCCCGATGGCTGCCCACGACAAGATGCATCGCTCCCTGTTCATCTTCCTCAGCGCCGCGGTGCTGTGCGGCGCGGCCCCGGCGCGGGCCGCGGACGACTACTCGCCCGCCGAGCGCGCGCTGTTCATGTCCGACCAGCTCGCCGATCTGCGGCCGCCGGCCGCGATCCATTACCGCTTCGTCAAGCGCGGCAGCCTCGAACCGGGCTTCGACGACCGCGCCACGCTCGAGGTGAGGCGGCGCGCCGACGGCAGCTGCTGCGCCGCGCGCAGCGACTTCCTCAGCGGCGCGCACCGCGTCTCGCTGCCCGAGGTCGAGCAGGCCGAAGGCAATCCGGTGCTGCTGTATTTCCTCGAACGCGACATCCACGAGATGAGCCGACTCACCCATGGCCAGGCGAACTATTTCCGCAAGCGCATCCGCATGGCGATCTACCAGGGCGCGCACATCAGCGACATCACGCTGGCCTATCGCGGCCATCGCGTGGCGGCACGCCGCATCACGATCTCGCCCTATCTCGACGACCCGCTGCGCGCGCGCTTCGAGCAGCTGGCGACGAAGCGCTACGACTTCATCCTCTCCGACGCCGTGCCGGGCGACATCGTCGCGATCACGACGCTGGTCGCCGGTGCCGGCGGCGCCGCGCCGGTGCTGTCCGAGCAGCTCGTGCTCGACGGTGCCGTCGTCCCCGGCGATCCTTGAGCCGAACGGAATCCGCATGACGACCTTGCCCACCCTGACCGGACTCGCGATCGCGCTGGCCGCCGCGGCCGCCGCCGCGGCGCCCGCCCACGACTACCCCACGTCCGACCGCGTGCTCTACGTGCAGGACTGCATGAAAGGGCACCCGGGGCCCTATTTCGAGATGGTCAACAAATGCTCGTGCGCGATCGACTTCATCGCCGACGCGGCCAGCCACGATGAATTCGTGGCGATGCAGACTTCGATGAACGCGATCACGATCGCCGGCGAGGGCGGCGGCGTGTTCCGCGACAACCCCGAGGTCAAGGCCGGCATCCAGCGCTACAAGGTCCTGCAGGCGAAGGCGCTCAAGGCCTGCTTCATCGGCCCGCCATGAAACGCGCCGCGCTCGCCGCCGTGCTCGCCTGCGCGGCCGCGCTCGCGCTGCCGGCGCCGGTCGCGGCGGCGGCGACGACCGCCGCGAACACGACGGAACTGAAGTTCGCCCCGACCGACGATCCGCAGGCGAGCCCGATCTGGCGCAAGATCCGCGCCGGACTGTTCGAGGGCCGGCCGATCGCCGATGCGCCGCCCGGCCTGCTCGTGCTCGACGCGCCCCGGCGCGCCATCGACGCCGCCGTCGTGCCGGTGGCGATCCACACCCACCTGCCCGCCGGCAGCCCCGTCTGGGTGCAGCGCCTGGTGCTCGTGCTCGACGCCAATCCTTCGCCCATCGTCGGCATCTTCGGCTTCACGCCCGACAGCGGGCGCGCCGATGTCGAGACGCGCGTGCGCGTCGACGCCTACGGCTGGATCCGCGCCGTCGCCGAGACCAGCGACGGCCGGCTCTACGCGGTGACGCATTTCATCAAGGCCTCGGGCGGCTGTTCGGCCGCACCCGGCGGCGATGCGGCGGCGGCCGCGGCGACGCTGGGCCGGATGCGCCTGCGTGTCGAGGGCGATCCGCAGCGGGGCGAACCGGTGGCGGTGCAACTCGCGATCCAGCACCCCAACGATTCGGGCATGGTGATGGACCAGCTGACGCGCCAGTACGTGCCGCCGCATTACGTGCGCCAGGTCCGCGTGAGCTACGACGGGCGGCCGGTGTTCACGGCTGATGTCGATTTCGGCATCGCCGAGAACCCGAATTTCCGCTTCTACGTCCAGCCGCACGCGGGCGGCGAACTGCGCGCGACGATGGTCGACACGAGCGACCGCGAATTCACGGTCGCGCAGCCGCTGGCCGCGAGCCCCTGAGGCGTCGGGCGCGATGCAAGACCCCCGCCGCCGACGCTTGCTGCTCGCCCTGGGCGCCGGGCTGGGCGCCGGCCTGGGCGCCGGCCTGGTCGGATGCGCGCAGCTCCCGCGGGCGGCGCCGGCGCTCGTGCCGGGCCGGCCCGTCGCCGCCGCGCCCGGCGTCTACTGGGTGCCGGGCACCGGCGGCGCGGCCGATGTGAGGAATCTCGGACGCATCGGCAACGCGGGCTTCTGCGTCGGTGCGCGCGGCGTCGTGGCGATCGACACCGGCACCTCGCTCGCCCATGGCCGCGCGCTGCTGGCGGCGATCGGCCGCGTCACCGAGCGGCCGGTGCTGGAGGCGATCGTCACCCACACCCGGCCCGAATTCCTGTTCGGCGCCGGTGCCTTCCGCGAACGCGGCATCCCGGTGACGATGGAGCGGCGCTGCGCGCAACTGATGGCCGCACGCTGCTCGAACTGCCTCGAGACGCTGATCGAGCAGGTGGGGGCAGGGCCGATGGCGGGGACCGAGACCTACCGTCCCGACCGCGAATTCGACGGCGACCGTGCGATCGACCTCGGCGACCGCGTGCTGCAGCTGCGCTATTTCGGCCATTCGAGCGGACCCGGCGATGTCGCGGTGCTCGATGCGCAGCGCGGCGTGCTGTACGCCGGCGGCCTGCTCGACGTGCACCGCATTCCCGACATCCAGGACGGCGATCTGCCGCGCTGGCAGCAGGCCCTGGCCGAATTGCGCCGCAGCGGCGCCTCGGTCTTCGTGCCCGGCCATGGCGCCGCGGCCGGCGTCGCGGCCATCGACGCCGAGCGGCGCTACCTCGACGCGCTGCAGGCGCGCGCGCGCGCGCTGGTCCAGGCCTCGGTCTCGCTGCTCGAGGTGCCCGACCGGTCCGACCTGCCGGCCTACCGCGATTGGGACCAGTACGACATCATCCACCGCCGCAACGCCTCGGTGGCCTATCTGAGATTCGAACGCGAACTGCTGTTCAAGTGAAAAGAGTGACCAGTAAGCCGCCCCCGATGACGACCCGCATGCCGCATCGGCGCCGCGCGCTGCGCGGCCTGGCGGCGCTGGCGCTCGCGCCGGCATTCGCGCGCGCCGGCGTCGGCGGACTGCCGTCGGCCGCGCATGACGCGTCGTCGCCCGAATGGGAGCAGATCCGCGGCCATCTCTTTCCCGGCCGGACCCTGGCCGCCGGCCAGGATGTGGTGCAGCTGATCGCGCCGCTGCGCGCGGCCTACGGCGCCTCGGTGCCGGTGAAGATCGTCTCGCACATCGCGCAGCGCGAGGCGCTCTACGTGCGCCGGCTCACGCTCGTCGTCGACAAGAACCCGTCGCCGCTCACGGCCCGGCTGAACCTGACGCGCGAGGTCGGGCAGGCCGATTTCGAGACCCGGCTGCGCGTCGACGAATACAGCCATGTGCGTGTCGTCGCCGAGCTGTCCAATGGCGAGCTGCATACCGATTCGCGCTACGTCAAGACCTCGGGCGGCTGCTCGGCGCCGCCGAACCGCGCGGCGCCGGCGCTGATCGGCAAGACCATCCTCAAGCTCGAGGGCAGCCTGCAGCCCGGGCGCCCGAACGCGGCCGACGTGACGGTGATCCACCCCAACGACACCGGCTTCGAGCTCGACGAGGTCAGCCTGGTCTACATCCCGCCGCATTTCGTGCGCTCGATCGCCGTCAGCTACGCCGGGCGGCGCATCTTCGATTCGGATCTCGATTTCTCGCTCAGCGAGAACCCGACGCTGCGCTTCAATTTCGTCCCCCATGGGCCGGGCGAATTGCGCGCCGATGTCGTCGATTCGCACGCGGCGCATTTCGTCGGCCGGCTCGAACTCGGATGAAACGATCATGAAGTGGCATCGCATCCTCGCCCTCGCCTTCGGGCTCGTCGTCGGCGCAGCGCGCGCCGGCAACGGCTTCCCGGCCGCCTATGCGCCCATCGTCGTGCTGCCGCAGGGCGTACCGCAGCGCTACGAATTCGACCTCGACGATGCGCTCGCCCGCGCGCGCGCGGCGCACAAGCGGCTCTACGTCTACCTGGGTGCTGACAATTGCGCCTATTGCCGCCAGTACGAGGCCTTCCTGAGCGCGCATGCGCGCGAACTCGTGCCCGAGTTCGGCAAGGATTACCTCGTCGTCGACCTGCGCAGCACCTTGTCGGCGCAGCGCGAGAAGGTCTGGTTCCGCATCGACGGGCGCAGCCGCAGCTACATCGAGTTCACGCACGCGATCGGCGACGAGCGCGAACGCCAGCTCGTCTATCCCAGCGTCTGGCTGCTCGACGGGCACGCGCGCCAGCTCATGCAGATGCCGACCGGCGCGGGCACCTTCGAGACCGTGCCCGAGCAGCTGGAGATCCTGCACCTCGTCCAGTGATCCCGGGTGCCGGCCGGCAGCGGCGCGCTACGACCAGTCGTCCATGTCGTGGCGTATCCGGTGGCGGTTGGCGATCAGCTCGTCGACCGAGGGCTCGTGGGCCAGCGCGCGCTTCAGGGCCAGCTTGGTGGCCTCGTGGTTCGTGCGGTACATGTCCTTCTTGTCGAGGTTCGGGTCCTGCGCGCAGCGCGGGTCGATCCAGACCAGGCTGACGATGCAGAGCTCGTGCGCCAGCGCCTTGGGGATGATGCCCTCGATGAGGCAGTCGACGACCGCGTCGGCGGTCGCGCTCTGCACGACGCCGCCGAAGAGTTCGATGTTGGCGCTGTCCTTGAGCGTGACCTTGGGCACCATGATCGTCGCCGGCCGCACGAGCTGGTTGCAGGCGCGGATCGCGAACATCGCCGTGTGGCCCTTGCTCTGCGCCATCATCGACGCGAAGGCGTGGCCGACGGGACCGTTCGTGCGGCCGATGAGGATCTCGGGCATCGCGTCGGTGTATTGCCCCTCGCGCGCGAGCACGGTGGCCTCGCCGGCGTGGAAAACGTAGTCTTGGCTCATGGCAGGTCTCTGGACAGGGGAGGCGATTGTCAAGGCGCGGCGACGATCCACTCGCCGCGGCCGTCGGCGGCGAGGTCGCCCAGATGGCGTACGGCGCGGCGCGCGGCCAGGCCCTGGAACGGGCCGCCCTGGCGCGCCAGGTCGCGCGCCAGCAATTGCCAGAATACGTCGGCGTTGCCGAGCGCCGGCACGAAGGTCGGCGGCGGCTCGACGGCGCCGCCGGCCAGCACGAGGCTGCCGCGGCGCATGCCGTAGCCGCCATGGGCGCCGATGCGGCCGCCGATGGCGACGGTGCCGGCGACCAGGCGCGAGGCGGCGTAAGCGCCGACATCGCCATGCACGATGGCGCTGCCGCGGCGCATGCGGTCGGCGAAGCGGGCGCCGGCGCGGCCCGCGACGACGAGCGTGCCGCCGCGCATGCCGTCCATGCTGCCGGGCAGGGTGGCCGCGGCGAAATCGCCGGCGTCGCCTTCGATCTTCAGCAGGCCGCCGGCCATCTCGCAGGCGGCGAGGTCGCGCACGCTGCCGCGCACGACGATCTCGCCCCCGCTCATGCAGGCGCCGGCATAGTCGCCGGCGCCGCCTTCGACGAGGATCCGGCCGCCGTCCATCTTCCAGCCCAGGCGGTCGCCGCGCGCGAGGTCGGCGGCGAACACGAGGTCGTCGTCGGCGCGCGGCTCGACGCGGAAGAACTCGGCCAGCGGCACGAGCGCGTTGCCGCAGCCCAGCGGCAGCCGCTCGATCTCCGCCGCCGTGAGCGCGGCGAGCGCGTTCGGCGTGATGCCGCGCAGGTCGATGCGCAGCGTCGGCGTCGCGCGGCCGTGCAGCGTCCATCCGCTCACGGGACGCACCTCCGCGCGATGCGTTCCGGCATGAGCGCTCGGGAGCGGCCCGGCCCGCTCATGTTGCGGCCCCCGCAAGCAGCCGGCGCAGGTGGAAATGGAAGGGCCCGAGCTTGCCGCCGTAATTGCCGGCCGAGATGCGCAGCAGGCCCTGCGCGGCGCCGCGCGCGATGCCGGACTCGATGCCGGCGCGCATCGCCGCGGCCACATCGGCCTCGCTCAGGCCGTCGATGACGATCTCCAGCACGCAGCGCGTCGCGGGCGTCAGTTCGCTCTGCGCGACGAGGCCGAGCAGGCTCGGGCAGAAGGCGTCGTTGGTCGACGCGCCCAGGCTCGCGTACTTGCTGCCGACCTTCGAGCCGGAGCGCACGACGCCGCCCGGGAACGGCATGATGACGTTGGGCAGCCGCCGCATCGCCGCCACCGCGGCCTCGGCCGCGGCGAGCGCGCTGTCGGTGTCGCGCGCCAGCAGCAGCAGGTTGCCGCCGCCCACGCCCTTGACCACCGGCGTCGACTCCTGGGCCACGAATTCGCCGTCCATCACCGGGATGCGCCAGTAGCGCTGGCCGCCGATCACCTTCGAGATCTGCCAGCCGTCGCCGAAGAAGCGCAGGTTCTTGCCCAGCGCCGCCGCGTCGGCGCCGCTGCCGGCGGGGAGCCCGGCATACACCGCCGTCGTCGGGCAGGTGAGGATGCATTGGCCGACGCGGCGCTCGATCTGCTTGGCCAGCTCCTTGCCCGACATCGAGAACAGCAGCAGCGCGATGCCGGGCCGGCCGTCGGGCGTCTCGGCCGGGTCGAGTTCGCGCTCGATGCCGGCCTCGCAGCCGCAGGCGATGACCGAGGTCGCGAAGCCGGTCGCCGCCACCGCCGCATGGCGCGCCCATTCGATGCGGTGCGCGGTGACGACGAGCCGCGTGGCCTTCATCGGGAAGGCCTCGGCGAAAGTGTCGTCGATGACGACGCCCTGCAGGCTGTCGTCACCGTTCACGCCGTCGACCGGCTTCATGCGCCGCCCTCGAAACAGGCCGCCGGCAGCAGCCGGCCGCCGTTGCAGCAGCGGCAGAGTTCCTCGCTGCCGATGGCGGCGTTCTCGAAGCGGATGTCGGGGCCGGCCTGCCAATGGCGGCGCAGCGTCTTCTCGATCAGCGGGTCGTAGCCCGGCGTCGCGTAGTGGACGCCGCCGACCGGCGTGGCGACGACGCGGCCGGCGCGCACGACGCGCGCGCCGTCCTTGAACACATGCTCGGGCGTGCTGAACATCGCCTCGCGGTCGGCCTGCTCGCGGTAGACGGCGATGTCGGCGGCGGCGCCGACGCCGAGGTGGCCGCGGTCGGCCAGGCCGAGCAGCCGCGCCGGCGCCGCGCGCGTCATGATCGCGATCTCGTCGAGGCTGAGTTCGCGCGCGATCGAGCGCAGCGCGCAGTTCGCCGCCACGTCGGGGTGCAGGCGCGCGATCTGCTCGTCGCGGAAGCTGCGGTCCATCAGCAGCCGGATCAGGTGCGGGTAGCTCGTGAACGGTCCGCCGTTGGGATGGTCGGTCGTCAGCACGACCTGCCAGGGGTTCCTCACGAGCAGGAAGATCTCCAGGCCGATGGCCCATTGCAACGCGTTGACGTAGCTCTGCTCGCGATAGCGGAAGGGCACGACGCCGCAGCCGGCCGAGGCCTCGATGTCCGAGCCGACCCATTTGCGCGGGCTGCCCAGGCTCGATTGCGCGTGCTGGCGCATCGTGTCGCCCGAGGCGGTGACGGTCTGGCCGAACATCACCTGGCCGACGTCGATGCTGATCTGCGGATTCGCGTTCACGGCCTCGGCGAGCTGCAGCGCGGCCGACGAGAACTTCTTCGGCCCCTCGTTGCCGTAGGCGTGGAACTGGACATGGGTCAGGTGCGCCGGCAGCCCATCGAGCGCGGCGATCGTCGCCAGCGTCGATTCGATGTTGCCCGCCACGCCGAGGTTGCTGCCGTGGATGTGCAGCGGGTGCGCGACGCCGAGGTCCTTGAGCGCGCGCGCCAGGCTGTGCAGCACCTGGCGCGGCGTCACGCCCCAGCGCACATGCGATTCGTCGACGTCGAGGCTGCGCTGGTTGAACTTGAAGGCCGAGATGCCGCCCGGGTTCACGACCTTGACGCCCATCGCCTTGCTGGCGTGCATCGTCCAGGCGACATAGTCGCGCAGCAGGCCCTGGTTGCGGCCCGCGGCGCCGCCCTCGGCCAGCCATTGCAGGAACAGCTCGTCGTTGCCCAGCAGCACATAGGCGCCATGGTCGAGCACCGGCACGTCGCCCATCTCCATATGGGCATGGCGCGCGTTGCTGGCCAGCATCGCGGGCTCGAACACCGAGGTGTAGCCCATCTCCGCATAGCGATAGCCGGTGGCCAGCGTGCCCGGCGTGCAACGGCCGCAGGAGGCGAGTTCGAGCGGATTCGTCGGCAGCGCCCAGGGATCGGCGCCGCGGCGGTGGTCCTCGGCCATCAGCATGCGCGCGAGGTTGACCTTGCCGCCGCCGATATGGCTGTGCAGGTCGATGCCGCCGGCCATCACGACGCAGCCCTCGGCGGCGATGACCTCGTCGCAGGGCGCGGCGGCGGCATCGACCGTATCGACGATGCGGCCGTCGCGCCAGGCGAGGTCGCGCACGGCCGCGGCGCCATGCCGCGGATCGACGACGGTGGCGCCGCGCAGCAGCACGCTCGTCGTCATGCGGCGCTCCGCCGACGTTCGAGCGCGCCCAGCATCGACCGCGCCGCCTCGGCGACGCCGGGCAGGGTCTCGCTGCGCAGCGCGTGCAGCGGCATCAGCACCGTGCCGTCGGTGCGGAACAGGTGGCCGGCGGCGCCGACGCCCGGCGTGGCCACGGGGATGAAGACGCTGCCCGCGCGCGCGCAGGCCGCCGCCTGCTGCGGATGGCCGAGCACGACGAGCGGCAGCTCGCAGGCCGGCGGCAGCGCGTCGGCGTCGAAGGCGCTGACCCAGAGCAGCGCATCGACGGCGCCGTCGGCGAGCAGGCGCGCGGTATCGAAGACATGCGGTTCATGCTCGAGCCCGTGCGGGCCGGCGCGCGTGCGCAGCGGCAGCCCCGAGAGCCAGGCGTGGACCTGGTTCGCGGTCGCCGCGCCGTTGCCGCCGCCGATCCACAGCGCCGCGGCGCGTGTCCGTCGGTTGAGAACGCCTACGATGCGGTGCACGGCTTCGATGACCAGCGCGCCATGCGCGCCCAGGCGTGCGGGCAGGCCGACGAGCACGGCGTAGTGCGCCGCGTGCAGGCGCGTGGCCAGCGCCTGCAGCGCGGGCGGCTGGGCCCCCGGCATGCGGCCGGCGGTGGCCGCGGCGAGCAGCGCGATCGTCGTCGGCAGCTCGCCCTGCAGCGCGATCGACTCCACCGTGATCCCGCCCCCGGCCCAGCCGGCCAGCGTCGCCGCGTCGCCGGCCGCGGGCCCGAGGACCACGAGGTGGCGCGCCAGCGCATCCTGCAGGCCCAGGCGCTCGCGCGCCAGCGGCGCCGCAGCGCCCGGCAGGCCGCCGATGAAGACGACGAGGTCGGCGCGTGTGCGCACCTCGGCGAACGTGGTCGTGAACTGGCCGCGGTCCTGCAGCGCGCGCAGGCCCTGCATCAGCGCCGCGCCGCCGGCCGCGTCGCAGATCGCCCCGGTGGCGCAGGCCAGCGGATACAGCGCGCGCGCACCGGCGACATCGGTGCCGAGCCCGGCGAACAGCGGCTGGCGGCTGGCCGCGAGCAGCCGCGCTGCGGCGTCGAGGGCGGTCGGCAGGTCGCAGGGCCGGCCGTCGACCAGCGGCTGCGCCGGCTGCTGCTGCGCGCCCGACGCGCGCGCCAGCTGGCGCCCCGCAAGGGCGCAGGCGTCGCCGGCAAGCGTCAGCGCGCCGTCGTCGGCCACATCGACCAGGAACCGGTCGCAGCTCAGCGGGCAATAGGGACAGGTCCAGGCCTGCGCGGACGCGCTCATGAGGCTCGATCAAGCAGGGTTCGTGCCATTGGCGTTCCCGGCGCTGCGGGCGCCGCGCCCCGGACCGGTCATCCCGTATTTGCAGCACATTGTCGCAACGTTCGGGTGACAGCCCCCGGCGTGATGCGGCATCGCAGCATAGAATCGCCGTTGCGCAGCGGCCTCCAGTCATCGCGGCGCGGTCGATTCCGACGCTAGTCTCGCAGCTCTCGCGCCTTCCGACTGGTGTGCCCCTCGCGGGCGACAGCAGGCAGCGAAACCAGGGCCCCTCCCGGGCCTGAAAAAACTCAATATGCATTTCACCGATCTCGGCCTGGCCGAGCCGCTCCTGCGTGCCGTCAAGGACCAGGGCTACGAAATTCCCACCCCCATCCAGGCCCAGGCCATCCCGCAGGTGCTCAAGGGCGGCGACCTGCTCGCCGGCGCCCAGACCGGCACCGGTAAGACCGCCGGCTTCGTGCTGCCGATGCTGCAGCGGCTGTCGGCCGTCAAGCCGGTCAAGGACGCGCGCGGCCGCGTGCCGATCCGCGCCCTCATCCTGACGCCGACGCGCGAGCTGGCGGCGCAGGTCGAGGAAAGCGTGCGCGTCTACGGCAAGTACCTCACGCTGTCGAGCATGGTGATGTTCGGCGGCGTCGGCATGCAGCCGCAGATCGACAGGCTGAAGCGCGGCGTCGACATCCTGGTGGCGACGCCGGGGCGGCTGCTCGACCACCATCAGCAGCGCACGCTCGATCTGAGCCAGGTCGAGATCTTCGTCCTCGACGAGGCCGATCGCATGCTCGACATGGGCTTCATCCACGACATCAAGAAGGTGCTGGCGGTGCTGCCGCCCAAGAAACAGAGCCTGCTCTTCAGCGCCACCTTCAGCGACGAGATCAAGGCGCTCGCGGACCGGCTGTTGAACGCGCCCGGGTTGATCGAGGTCGCGCGCCGCAACCAGACGGCCGAGACGATCGAGCAGAAGATCCACCCCGTCGGCCGCGAGCGCAAGAAGGATCTGCTGGCGCACCTGATCAAGGCCGGCGACTGGCACCAGGTGCTGGTGTTCGCGCGCATGAAGCATGGCGCGAACCGCCTCACCGATTTCCTGAACGACCAGGGCATCAGCGCGATGGCGATCCACGGCAACAAGAGCCAGACGGCGCGCACCAAGGCGCTGGCCGACTTCAAGGCCGGCTCGCTGCAGGTGCTGGTGGCGACCGACATCGCCGCGCGCGGCATCGACATCGACCAGTTGCCGCATGTCGTCAATTTCGAGATGCCCAACGTGCCCGAGGATTACGTGCACCGCATCGGCCGCACCGGCCGCGCCGGCGCCGAGGGCGAGGCGATCTCGCTGGTGTGCGTGGACGAACTGCG
>JAGWVB010000097.1 GCA_018971105.1 Burkholderiales bacterium | reverse complement strand
CTGGCCGCTGGCCGACTGGCATGCCGGACGTGCCGCGGCCGCGCTGCCGCTGGCGGCGCTGCGCGGGCGCCGGCTGCTCGCGGTGGCCGGCATTGCCGCGCCGCAGCGCTTCCGCGCCATGCTCGAGACGGCCGGGCTCGAGGTCGAGCTGCTCGCGCTGCCCGACCACGCGCGCTACGACGAACTGCCCTGGCCCGCGCACACGGCCGAGGTCGTGACGACCGAGAAGGACGCCGTCAAGATCGACCCGGCGCGCGTCGGCGCGACGCGCGTCTGGGTCGTGCCGCTAGACTTGACGCTCCCGGCCGGCCTCGTCGACGAGCTGCTGGCCCTGCTGCCGCGCACAAAACCCGGGTCCTAGCCGCCATGTCACTCGACCACCGCCTGCTCGAACTGCTCGTCTGCCCCGTCTGCAAGGGGCCGCTGGAACTGCTGCGCGACGACGAGCAGCGCCCGACCGGACTCAGCTGCCACGCCGACCGGCTCGCATTCCCGATCCGCGACGGCATCCCCGTGATGCTCGAGAGCGAGGCGCGCACGTTGCCGGTCGAGGCCTGATGGGCGACGCTGGCGGCGGCGCGCCGGCCGGCGGCGACCCGGGCCGCGCGGGCGGGACCGATCGGCCCGGCCACTTCACGGTGCTTATTCCGGCGCGGCTGGCATCGACGCGCCTGCCCGACAAGCCCCTGGCCGACATCGCCGGCAAGCCGATGGTCGTGCGCGTGGCCGAGCGCGCGGCCGCCAGCGGCGCCGTCGCCGTCGTCGTCGCCGCCGACAGTGCGCGCATCGTCGAGGCCTGCGCCGCGCATGGGGTGCGGGCGATCCTCACGCGCAGCGACCATGCCAGCGGCAGCGACCGCCTTGCCGAGGCCTGTGCAGTCCTCGGCCTCGACGGCGCCGACCGCGTCGTCAACGTCCAGGGCGACGAGCCGCTGATCGACCCGGCGCTGGTGCGGCGCTGCGCCGACCTCCTGACCGAGCAGCCCGATTGCGCGGTCAGCACGGCGGCGCATCCGATCACCGAATGGGACGACTACGAGAACCCGAACGTCGTCAAGGTCGTCGTCGACGCGGCCGGCCGCGCGCTGTATTTCACCCGCGCCCCGGTGCCCTGGGACCGCGACGGCCGCGCGCGCGGCGCGCGGCGGCTGCCCGACCCGGCGCCGCTGCGACATATCGGCCTCTACGGCTACCGCGCCGGCTACCTGCGCCGTTTTCCGACGCTGACGCCGGCGCCGCTGGAGCGCTGCGAGGCGCTCGAGCAGCTGCGCGTGCTCTGGCATGGCGACCGCATCGTCGTCCACCGCGCGGCGCAGGCGCCGGGGCCGGGCGTCGACACGCCCGCGGACCTGGAGCGCGTGCGCGCGATCTGGGCCCGGGGCGGCGTCAGCTAGACGGCGGCATGCGCATGCTATTCTCGATCGGAGACAGGCGCAGGCCCGCGCGGGCGCGCGCGCGGACAGAACACGAACGATCGAGGAACCGATGAGACTGATCCTCCTGGGCGCCCCCGGCGCCGGCAAAGGCACGCAAGCCACCTTCATCTGCCGTCATTACGGCATCCCGCAGATCTCCACCGGCGACATGCTGCGCGCCGCGGTGAAGGCGGGCACGCCGCTGGGCATCGAGGCCAAGAAGGTGATGGACGCGGGCGGGCTCGTCAGCGACGACATCATCATCGGCCTCGTGAAGGAGCGCATCGCGCAGAGCGACTGCGCCAACGGCTTCCTCTTCGACGGCTTCCCGCGCACGATCCCGCAGGCCGACGCGATGAAGGCGGCCGGCGTCAAGCTCGATGTCGTGCTCGAGATCGACGTCCCCGACAGCGCCATCATCGAGCGCATGAGCGGGCGCCGCGCCCACCTGCCCTCGGGCCGCACCTACCATGTCAAGTTCAATCCGCCCAAGGTCGAGGGACGCGACGACGTCACCGGCGAGCCGCTGATCCAGCGCGACGACGACCGCGAAGAGACGGTGCGCAAGCGGCTCGAGGTCTACCAGCGCCAGACGCGGCCGCTCGTCGACTACTACGGACGATGGGCGACCACGGGCGACGCCCAGGCGCCGCGCTATGCGCGCATCGACGGCAGCGGCAGCGTCGAGGCGATCACGACGCGCGTGATGCAGGCGCTCGGCGCCTGAACCTTTCGATTCGAGGAACCATCCGGATGGACATCGCAGGCAAGGTCTTCATCGTCACCGGCGGCGCGTCGGGGCTGGGCGAGGGCACGGCGCGCATGCTCGCCGCCAACGGCGCGAAGGTCGTCATCGCCGACCTCCAGGTCGAGCGCGGCCAGGCCATCGCGGCCGAGATCGGCGGCGCCTTCGTCCAGTGCGACGTGAGCCAGGAGGCCGACGGCCAGGCCGCCGTCGCCGCGGCGACGGCGCTGGGCAAGCTGATGGGACTGGTCAACTGCGCAGGCATCGCACCCGCGGTGAAGACGGTCGGCAAGGACGGCGCGCATCCGCTGGCCTTGTTCAGCAAGACCATCACCGTCAACCTGATCGGCAGCTTCAACATGATCCGCCTCGCCGCCGAGGCGATGGCCAGGAACGAGCCCGAGGCCACCGGCGAGCGCGGCGTGCTCATCAGCACCGCCAGCGTCGCCGCCTACGACGGCCAGATCGGCCAGGCCGCGTATTCGGCGAGCAAGGGCGGCGTCGTCGGCATGACGCTGCCGATCGCGCGCGACCTCGCGCGCAGCGGCATCCGCAACATGACGATCGCCCCCGGCATCTTCGGCACGCCGATGATGTTCGGCATGCCGCAGGCGGTGCAGGACGCGCTCGCCGCGAGCGTGCCGTTCCCGAGCCGCCTGGGCACGCCGCAGGACTACGCCAAGCTCGTCCGGCACATCGTCGAGAACGAGATGCTCAACGGCGAGGTGATCCGGCTCGACGGCGCGATCCGGCTCGCGCCGAAGTAGCCCGCGGCCAGGGGCTGCGAGGCCGCCGCGATGGCCCAGGCCGCCGACCCGCAGGCGCTGATCGACGCGGCCGCGCTGCACCAGCGCGCGGGCCGCGCCGCCGAGGCCGCGGCCTGCTACGAGCAGTTGCTGCGCCTGCGGCCCGACCTGCCCAACAGCTGGTTCAACCTCGCCCGGCTGCAGCGCGCGCTCGGCCGCTACGACGCCGCCCTGGCCTCGTACCGCCAGGCCCTGGAGCGCGGCATCGACGGCCCCGAGGAGGTGCATCTCAACCGCGGCGTGATCTACGCCGAGGATCTGCATCAGGACGGCGCGGCGCTGGCCGAGATCGAGGCCGCGCTGGCCATCGACCCGCGCTACGCGCCGGCACTGCTGAACCTGGCGAACCTGCACGAGGACCGCGGTCGCCGCGACGCCGCGCTGCGCGCCTACGAGCGGCTGCTCGCGCTCGGCGCCGGCGCGCCGCATCACTACGAGGCCCTGGCGCGCTACGCGTCGCTGCACGGTGCCGGGAGCGCCGACGACGCGATCGTGCGGCGGCTGCGCGCCGCGCTCGACGATGCGCGCGCAGACCACGCCGCGCGCGCGAGCCTGGCCTTCGCGCTGGCGCAACTGCTCGACGGCTGCGGCGCCTGGGACGAGGCCTACGCCGCCGCCGCCGCGGCCAATGCGCACAGCCGCGCGACGCTGGCCGGCCCGCCCTACGACCGCGCGGCGCAGGAGCGCCATGTCGACGCGCTGATCGCCGCGTTTCCCGCCCGCACCGCGGCGCCGGCGCCGGCGCGCGCGGGCGAGGCGCCGATCTTCATCTGCGGCATGTTCCGCTCCGGCTCGACGCTGGTCGAGCAGATGCTGGCCGCGCACCCGGATGTCGAAGCCGGGGGCGAGATCGCCTTCCTGCCCGAACTCGTGCGCACGCGGCTGGCGCCGTTCCCGGCGCGGCTGGCGCAATGGACGCCGCCTCGGTTGGCTGCCGTCGCCGCCGAATACCTCGCCCTGCTGGCCAGGCGCCACCCCGGCGCGCGCCGCGTCACCGACAAGCGCCCCGACAATTTCCTGCTGATCGGCCTGATCAAGACGCTGTTCCCCGACGCGCGCATCGTCCACACGACGCGCCATCCGCTCGACAACGCGCTCTCGGTCTATTTCCTGCACCTGGACCCGTCGATGGGCTACGCGCTCGCACTCGACGACATCGGCCATTACTACGGCCAGTACCGGCGCCTGATGGCACATTGGAAATCGAACTACGGCGACGACATCGCCGACATCGATTACGACCGCCTCGTGCGCGATCCGCGACCCGAGACCGGGCGGCTGCTGGAATTCCTCGGCCTGCCCTGGTGCGAGGATTGCCTGCATTTCGAGCGCGTCGCCAACGACGTGCGCACGGCCAGCGTGTGGCAGGTGCGGCAGCCGCTGTACACGCGCTCGTCTGGACGCTGGCGGCATTACGCGCGCCAGCTCGAGCCGCTGCGGGAGGCGCTCGGCGATCAGGCGCCGTAATCGGCGTCGACGCCGCCGAACGCGTTCAGCGCCCGCGACAGCGCCGTGATCAGGCGCCGCTCGGGCTCGGTGACCAGCGGGTGCCAGGTGTCCCAGATCAGGATCACGCGCAGCTGGTCGCTGTCATTGACCGCTTCGTGGTTGATCGAGTCGTCGAAGACCCAGGCCCGGCCCGGCACCCATGCGCGCGTCGTGTTGCCGACCCGGAAATGGCAATGCGGCGGGATGATCAGCGGCAGGTGGCAGACCAGGCGTGCATTGCTCACGCCGACATGCGGCGGGATGCGCGTGCGCGGCTTGAGCAGCGAGAACATCGCCACCGGCGTGCGTCCCGGCTGGTCGGGGCGCGGGCTGGCCTCGAGCAGGCGCATGGTCTCGGGGCAGCGCGCGACATGCTCGGGCACCGGCCGGCCGTTGCGCCAGAGGTGATAACAGCTCCAGCGCAGCGAATGATTGAGTTCGACCCATTGCTCGAGCGGCTGATCGGGTTCGTATTCGACGTAGGGCGTGAAGCCGCTGTCGTCGCGCAGCACGGCCAGGAACTCCGCGCGGATCGCGTCGGTGCCGGCCTCGATCGCCGCCATCCAGGGGAACAGCGCCGGATCGAAGAATTCGATCGGCTCCAGGCGCGGCATGAAATAGCGCGAGGGCTGGCTGTCGTAGCGGCGCTTGCGCCCGACCATGATGTCCACCGAGAGGCGGAAACGTGCCGTGTCGGCACCGGACTCCTCGCGCAGGCTGGCCTCCAGCGCCGCGTCGACGTGGCTCGCCAGCCGCTGCTGGTAGGCGAGCCGGTACTCGATCGCGTGCGTGACGAGCGGCCGCAGCTCGGGGCTCAGGCGATCGACGGGCGGCGCGACGAGGGTCGCCGCGATATAGGCATGCGCCGCCGCCTGGTCGCGGCCCTGGCGCTCGAAGAGCTGGCCGCGCATGATCAGCGCGATCAGGTCCTGGGGATCGGCCTTGAGCGCCTCGAACAGCGCCGCCTCCTCGGCCGCGTCGTCGCCGCGCTGGCGCTGCACCTGGGCCAGCGCGATCCAATGCCGGGCCTGGCCCGGCTCGGCGCGCGCGACGAGGCCGAAATGCAGCGCCGCCGCGGCCAGATCGCCGCGCCGCATCGCCCAGCGCCCCAGTCCGCTGTGGGCCGGCGCGTCAGCGGGCGCGATCTCGACGATGCGCTGCCACAGCGCCACCGCCTCGGCCTCGCGTTGCTGCTGCAGCGCCTGGCGGGCGCGCTGGTGCAACTCGGCGACCTGGGCATGGGGCAGCATCGTCATCGGTCCATTCGTCTCCATCGGAAAACAGGCCCCAGGGCTCGCGCCGAGGGGCCTGCGTCGAGGCTCAGGACTTTAGCGTCAGAACGTCGCCGTCAGATTGAGCGACAACTGGCGTCCGAGCGAGTCGTACACCACCGGGTAGGTGTTGCCGTTGCCGAACGGGGCGCCGGTCACGCCCAGCGGAGGATCCTTGTCGAACAGGTTGCGCACGCCGACCCGCGCCGTCAGGCTCTTCGTGAAGTGGTAGGCGGCCGACAGGTCGAAGTAGTTCATGTTCGGGAACTGCTGCGCCAGCGAGATCGGGCTCGTCGTCAGCAACGGGTTGTTGCTCGTCGACTGGTCCTTGACCGAGCCGAAATAGCGCCAGGTCAGCGACACGTCGAGGTTGTACGGCGAGACCCAGGTCGCGCGCGCCGTGTGGCGCCACTTCGGATTCGGCGTGCCGCAGGTGCTGCCGAACAGGCCGGCGCAGTCGTACGAACCCAGGCCCGGCAGCGGCTCGGTCGCGTACTTCTGCAGGATGGTGCCGAGCAGGCTGAAGTCGACCCGGCCGGCCGCCGGCAGCTTCAGGCTGTAATCGGCACCGATGTCCATGCCCGAGGTCTTGAAGACCGACAGGTTGGCGTTCGTCGATGCGATATACGAATCGCCCGTCCACAGCGTACCGCCGCCAGTGCTGCGATGGATCAGGCCGCAATACACTGGATTGCCGGTGGACAGGCATTGCGCCAGCGACAGGGTGGGGTCGGCGGTCGAGATCTCGTTCTTGACCTTGAAGCTGAAGTAATCCAGCGTCAGGCTCAGGTCCCTGACCGGTTGCAGCACGAAGCCGAAGGTGTAGCTGTCCGAGGTCTCGGGCTTGAGGTTCGGATTGCCGCCGTACAGGCCGTTGTACTGCCCCGCCGGGTTGTCGATGATGTGGCCGTACTGGGCCGCGGTGACACCGGTATTCGCGCACTGGGCGGCCGTCGCCGTCGGGTTCGGGCCCGCGCAGGGATCGGAGCTGTTGTTGTAGAGCCCGATCGACTGCGCCGAGTACAGGTCGATGATGTTCGGCGCGCGCGCGGCACGCTGGACGCTGCCGCGGATCTGGTAGCCTTTGGCGACCACCCAGTCCAGGCCCATGCTGTAGGTGTTGGTCGTGTTGCCGGTCGTGTACTTCGAGTTCCGGTACGTCGTGTCCAGCGTCAGGCTGTCGAAGCCGGGCATCTTCTCGAGCAGCGGCAGCTTGAACTCGCCGAAGATGTCGCGCACGCCGTAGCCGCCGGCGTCCCCGATCGTCGGCCCGCCCTGGCCCGCCAGGTCACCGCTGGAGAACTCGTAGTCGGTGTTGAACTGCAGCTTCTCCTGGCGGCTTTCGGCGCCGAAGGCCAGACTGGCGCCTTCCTTCGCGGTGGGCAGCTTGACGCCGTAGGCGCCCAGGTCGACCGAGCCGGACGCCGAGTAGACGATCTGCGACGTGAAGCCGTTCTTGAAGCCCGGGGTGTTCAGGTAGTTCGTCGCCGCCGCGGTCACGCCGCCGGGCTGGAAGATGTTGTACGGGACGCAGTTCGGGTCGGTGCCGTCGAGCACCGACTGGCAGACCGGCGCGCCCGTGGCCGGGTTGGTGACGACGTTGAGGGCACGCTGCGCCTTCACGATCGAGACATCGTTGTGGTACTGCTCCTGGTAGACCACCTTGCCGATCTGGGCCGAGGCGTCGTAGCTCCAGGGGCCGATATCGCCCTTCACGCCGGCCACGGCGCGGAACATCGTGTGGCGGATCTCGTCCTGGCGGTTGCCGCCCTCGACGTTGCGGCGGCCGATGTAGACCGGCACCGGCGTGCTCGACCCGGCGGTGATGCCCAGCGCCGCCTGCATCGCCGGCGTGATGAAGGGATTCTGGCCCGTCAGGTTGTAGGTGTTGCCGAAGAACAGGCCGCTCGGCGCGATCTGGGCGACCGAATGGTCGTCCATGAAGTTGAACTCGGTGTAGACCCGCGCCATGTCGCTCAGGTCGTAATGGCCGAAGGCGGCCGCGGTGTAGCGCTCGTCGGGACGCTGGAAGTAGTTCAGCGGACCGTAGTTGAACGCCAGCGCGCTCGTGTAAGGGATCACGTTGCCCGAGCTGTCCAGCGAATAGCTGCTGCCGGTGGTCGTGTTGTAGAAACGGCCCGGAAACGCGGTGCTCGACCCGCCGCAGGCGAATTGGCCGTGCGAAATGCCGACCGTGCAGGCCGAGAAGTCGCGCGCCGATTCGAGCACGGCCGCCTGGTTGCGGTAACCGAAGAAGATCACCGCATTGCCCTTGTTGTCGGCGAAATTCGAACCCAGCGTGATGCTCAGGTCGGTCACGCCGCCGTCGCCGCCGACATTGCCCGGGATATAGTCGTTGCGGGCGCCCAGGGCCGCGTCGATGCCGCTCGGGTCGTGTTGCGAATGGTTGTTGACGCTGCGGTTGGCCTCGATCTGCACGCCCTGGAAGCGGTCGTTCATGACGAAGTTGACGACGCCGGCCACGGCGTCCGAGCCGTAGACCGCCGACGCGCCGCCGGTCAGCACCTCGACGCGCTTGATCAGCGAGGTCGGGATCTGGTTCAGGTCGGCCGGGATGTAGTTCGGGTCGCCCGCGGGCAGGCGCCGGCCGTTGATCAGCACCAGGGTCCGCGACGGCCCGAGACCGCGCAGGTCCACGGTGGCCGTGCCGGTGGATCCGTTCGAGACCTGGGCACCGTAGCCGGCGAACACCTGCGGCAGGTTGTTCATCATGTCTTCGACGGTGGTCGCGCCGCTGATCTTGATCGACTCGGCCGTCAAGGTCACGATCGGTGACGGCGTGTCGGTGGCGATCGCCTTGATGCGCGAGCCCGTGATCTCGACCCGCTCGGGGCTCGACGCATCCTGCGCGAAGGCCGGCAGCGCACCAAGCAGGATCCCGCCGCCCAGCGCGAGCACCACGCCGGTGCAAACCTTGGTTTTCTTGAACATGCAACAACTCCTAAGTGTGAGATACATGAATTCACCGCCTTGTAAGCAAGCGGCGCACCCGATCCAAGACCCTCCGCCTTCCGGTAAGAAGGCGTTGTGAAATCATTGTGAAGGGGCTCGGGTTTGACCCAGCGTCCGGACAAACCCACTCCACGGAAGTACACGCCGAGCGGCATCTGGATTTCCTTTTACTGACAACAACTTAGATAGCGCTCACCCGGACGGAAATGTTTCTTGACATTGAAAAGTCACCCCACCCTGTTGCCTCCGTGCAACATGGCGCGAAGGTATAGGGTCGGGTCTACCTGCCGTGGCGTCCTTACAATCGATTGCAACAAATTGCAGCACTGGGGCCTCGATGGGCTTCATGGTGCAGACACACAGACGCCCCGGGGCTGTCGCCGCGGGGCGTCGGTACCCAGCCGGCCGGCGGGTGCCGGCCAGCGCTGGCTAGAAGCTGGCTAGAAGCTGGCCGTCAGGCGCAGCGAGAGCTGGCGACCCAGCGCGTCGTAGACCGTCGGGAAGGTGTTGCCGTTGCCGAAGGGGGCGCCGGTCACGCCCAGCGGCGGATCCTTGTCGAACAGGTTGCGGATGCCCAGGCGCGCGGTCAGGTTCTTGGTCACGTGATAGGCCGCCGACAGGTCGAAGTAGTTCATGGCCGGCATGCTCTGGGTCAGGGTGATCGGCGAGGCGCTGAGCAGTTCGTTGGTGCTCGTCGACTGGTCCTTCATCTTGTCGATGTAGCGCCAGGTCAGCGAGAGGTCGAGGTTGTAGGGCGAGATCCAGGTCATGCGCGCCGTGTGGCGCCATTTCGCGTTCTGCGAGCCGCAGGTGTTGCCGAACAGTCCGGCACAGTCGTAGCTGCCTTCGCCGGGCAGCGGCTGCTCCCGCCACTTCTGCAGCCAGGTCCCGAGCAGGCTCAGATCCATGCGCCCTGCCGCACCCATCTTGACGCTGTAGTCCACACCCAGGTCCAGGCCCGCGGTTTCGAGGACCGCCAGGTTGGCATTCGTGGACTTGATGTACGAGTCACCGGTCCACAGCGTGCCGCCACCGGTGCTGCGGTGGATCAACGAGCAATAGAACGGGTTGCCGGTGGCCAGGCATTGCGACAGCGTGAGCGTCGGGTCGATCGTCGAGATCGCCTGCTTCACCTTGAAACTGAAGTAGTCCAGGGTCAGGCTGAGGTCCCTCACCGGCTGCAGCGCAAGGCCGACGGTGTAGCTGTCCGAGGTCTCAGGCTTGAGCTGGGTGTTGCCGCCGAAGAAGCCGTTGTATTGCTGCGCCGGGTTGTCGATGATGCTGCCGTATTGCGCCGGCGTGACCCCGGTGTTCTCGCATTGCGCGAGCGTGGCACCGCCCTCGACGACACCGTTCGAACCGATCGGTCCCGCGCAGGGATCCGAGCTGTTGTTGTACAGACCGATATGCGGCGTGGCGAAGAGGTCGATCACGTTCGGCGCGCGCACCGCCCGCTGGACGCTGCCGCGCAGCTGGTAGCCCTTGATCACCGTCCAATCGAGCCCCAGTCCGTAGGTATTCGTCGTATTGCCGGTGCTGTACTTGGAATTGCGGTAACTCGTCGACAGGGCCAGATTCTCGGCCGCGGGCATCTTCTCCAGCAGCGGCATCCTGAATTCGCCGAAGACGTCGCGCACCGAATAGCCGCCGGCGACACCGATGGTCGGCCCGCCCTGCCCGGCCAGGTCGCCCGAGCTGAATTCCTGGTCTGTATTCAAGGACGTGGCCTCGTGCCGGCTTTCGAGGCCGAACGCCAGCGACGCGCCGCTGGACGCGGTCGGCAGCTTGACGCCGTAGGCGCCGAGGTCGACCGATCCGCTGGCGGTGTAGACGAGCTGCGAGGTGTAGCCGCTCTGGAATCCCGGCGTTTGCAGATAGTCGAGCGCGGCCTGCGTCACGCCGCCCGGCTGCCAGATGTTGTAGGGCACGCAGTTCGGGTCGGTGCCGTCGAGCACGGACTGGCAGACCGGCTGGCCCGTCGACGGGTCGGTCACGACGTTCAGCGCGCGCACCTCCTTGACCGCCGACATGTCGTTCATATACCGTTCCTGGTAAATGACCTTGCCGACCTGGGCCGAGGCGTCGTAGCTCCAGGGACCGATGTCGCCCTTGACGCCGGCGACGGCGCGGAACATCGTGTGGCGCAATTGATCCTGCCGGCCGCCGCCTTCGACATTGCGGCGACCGATGTAGACCGGCGAGGTCTCGCTGCTGCCGGCCGTGATGCCCAGCGCCTGCTGCATCGCCGGGCTGATGAGGGGATTCAATCCGGACAGATTGAACGTGACGTTGCCGAAGAACAGGCCGCTGGGCGCGATCTGGGCGACCGAATAGTCGTCCATGAAATTGAATTCGGAATAGGCCCGCACGGCGTCGTTGAAGTCATAGTGCGCATAGGCCGCCGCCGTGTAGCGCTGGTCGGGGCGCTGGTAATAATTCAGCGGGCCGTAGTTGTACGCCATCGACGACTTGTAGGGCACGACCGCGCCCGACGAGTCCAGCGTGAAGCTCTTCAGGAAATTCGGGCTGTTGCTGTTGGCGTTGAAGAAGCGCCCCGGAACCGTCGTGCTGGATCCGCCGCAGGTGTACGCACTGCCGTCCAGGTTCAGCGCGCAGGCCGAATAGTCGCGCGCCGACTGGAGCACGGCGGCCTGATTGTGATAGCCGAAGAACACGACCGCGTTGCCCTTGTTGTCGGCGAAATTCGACCCGATCGTGAGGCTCATGTCGGTCACGCCGCCGTCGCCGCCTACATTGCCCGGAATGGCGTAGTTCTTCGCATTCAGCGCGTAATCGGTTTCGCCGTTCTGCTTGTGGTTGTAGAGGCTGCGACTGACGTCGAATTGCACGCCCTGGAAGCGGTCGTTCATGACGAAGTTGACGACGCCGGCGACCGCGTCGGAGCCGTACACGGCCGACGCCCCGCCGGTCAGGATCTCGACGCGCTTGACGAGCGAAGGCGGAATCTGGTTCAGGTCGGCAGGGACGTAGCCCGGGTCGCCCGCCGGCAGGCGCCTGCCGTTGACCAGCACGAGCGTGCGCTCGGGGCTCAGCCCGCGCAGGTCGACGGTCGCCGTGCCGGTGGCGCCGTTCGAAACCTCGGCGCCGAAGCCGGCAAACACCTGGGGCATGTTGTTGAGCATCTCCTCGACATTGGTCGCCCCGGCGATCTTGAGCGACTCGGCCGACAAGGTGACGATGGGCGATGGCGTGTCGGTGGCGATCTGCTTGATGCGCGAACCGGTGATCTCGATCAGTTCGGGCTTGGCCGCCGCGTCCGGCGCCTGCTGCGCGTAGGCGGCGCCACAGCCGATCAGCATGCCGCCGCTCATCGCGGCCATCACCGCTCTACGGATCCGGGTGGGTTTGAACATCATCAACTCTCCGATCGATCAGGTTGGATGGACTCGTTGCTGCGGCGCACTTCCGCCAAGACGATTGCAACTTGGTTGCCGCATCAAGAAGCACTGTAATTACAGTGTGAACCCTCTTGTCCATTGACTTGTTTCGGGTAAACCCAAAACACCTGATCACGCCTCCGAGCTGGATTAAATGATCTTTTAAATCAACATCTTATATTGACCATGCCAGCAACTAGAAAGACTGGTCGATGACATTTCGTTGGCATCAAGCAACATGAAGAATCCATGTCACTGATAATCAATATGTTGCCTATGGTCGACCTAAGTCGGGCATTCGTAAGCGCCAACGCAGATGGCTCAGCGGCGCGATCGACCCACGGGGCCCAGGGCGCTTCGGTTCATCCGGGGCCTCGGCGCGCGTCCCTCCTCCAGCGCCCGGCCAGGCCGGCGCAGCAGGGCGTCGAGCGGCGGGCTCAGGCCGCCGCGGTTGCCAGCCGCGGCACCGCGGCCAGCAGCGTGCGCGTATAGGCGGTCGCCGGTTCGGCGAGCACGCGGGCGCAAGGGCCCTGCTCCTCGATGCGCCCGCGCTGCATCACCGCGACGCGATCGGCGATGTACTCGACGACACCGATGTTGTGGGTGATGAACAGGTAGGACAGGCCGAGCTCGCGCTGCAGCTCGCGCAGCAGGTTCAGGATCTGCGCCTGCACCGAGACGTCGAGCGCCGAGGTCGGTTCGTCGCAGACGATGAGCCGCGGCTGCACCGCGAGCGCGCGCGCGATCGCGATGCGCTGGCGCTGGCCGCCCGAGAATTCATGCGGATAGCGCGCCAGCGCGTCCTGGCGCAGTCCCACCTGGTCGGCGAGTTGCGCGATGCGGCGCGCGCGTTCGCCCGCGTCGAGGTCGCGCTGCAGCGCGGCCAGACCCTCGTCGAGGATCTCGGCCACGCGCATGCGCGGGTTCAGCGAGGCGTACGGATCCTGGAAAATGATCTGGACCTGGCGCCGCGCCGCCAGCAGGTCGGCGCCTTCCATCTCGAACAGATTGCGGCCGTCGAGCAGCGCGCGGCCCTCGATCGTCGCGATGCGCCGCAGCAGCTGGACGATGGCCTTGCCGGTGGTCGTCTTGCCGCAGCCCGATTCGCCGACCAGCGCCAGCGTCTCGCCGGCGCCGACCTCGAACGAGACGCCGTCCACGGCGTCGAACCAGCCACGCGGCCGCTGCAGCAGGCCGCCGCGGATCGCGAAGCGCACACGCAGGTCCTCGACCGCGAGCAGCGGCGCGGCCGATGCCGCGACGTCGGGTGGCGCAGCGGGCGCCGGCGCGGAAGACGATGCCGGCGTCGACGCGGACATCGCTACCGGCGCCGGCGCGGGCGTTGCGGCGGCCCGGGACGCCGCGATCGAGGCCGCGGCATTCAGGCTCGCGCCCGGGCCCTGCGTCGCGGCGCCGCCCGTTTCGGCGTGGCCCGGTTCGGCGTAGAGCAGGCAGCGCACGGCATGGCGCGGCGCCCCCTCGGTGAGCAGCGGCCGCGTGTGCGCGCAATGCGCCATCGCCTCGGCGCAGCGCGGCGCGTAGCGGCAGCCCTCGAAACGCTGCGTCAGCGGCGGCACGGTGCCGGCGATGGCCTCCAGCGGCACGCCGCGCCGCCCGGCGTCGGGCAGCGCGCGCAGCAGCGCGCGGGCATAAGGGTGGCGCGGGCGGGCAAAGAACTCGTCGGCCGGCGCGACCTCGATGATCTGGCCCGCGTACATCAGCGCCACGCGGTGCGCGATGCCGGAGACGACGGCGAGGTCGTGCGTGATCAGCAGCATGCCCATGCGCTGTTCGCGCTGCAGGTCCTTGAGCAGATCGAGGATCTGGGCCTGGATCGTCACGTCCAGCGCCGTCGTCGGTTCGTCGGCGACGAGGAAATCGGGCTCGGCCGCGAGCGCGATCGCGATCATCACGCGCTGCTTCTGGCCGCCGCTCATGCGGAACGGGTATTCGTCGATGCGGCGCTCGGGCTCGGGGATGCCGACGCGCCGCAGCCAGTCGACGGCCTTGGCGCGCGCGGCGGCGCCGCGCAGCGGCGTGTGGGCCTCGATCGCCTCGACGATCTGGCGCCCGATCCGCATCACCGGGTTCAGGCTCGTCGCCGGCTCCTGGAAGATCATGCCGATGCGCCGGCCGCGCACCTCGCGCATGCGGCGCTCGGGCAGCGCGAGCAGGTCGACGCGGTCGCGCCCGGCGCCGATCGCGACGTCGCCGCCGGTGACGAGGCCGGCGTCGGGCAGCAGGCGCATCAGCGCCAGCGCCGTCATGCTCTTGCCGCAGCCCGATTCGCCGACGAGGGCGAAGGTCTCGCCGCGTTCGATCGCCAGGCTGATGCCGTCGAGCGCGCGCACGACGCCGGCCTCGGCGTCGATCTCGACTTGCAGGTCGTCGATGTTCAGCATCTCAACTCGCCTGGGCGCGCGCGCGGCGGCGGCGCAGCGCGCGCGCGCCGGCGCGCGGGTCGAAGGCGTCGCGCACGCCGTCGGCGAAGAGGTTGGCCGCCAGCACCAGCGTCACCATGAAGACGAAGGCCGAGGCGAACGACCACCAGACGACCGGCTCGCGGCTCATCTCGTTGCGCGCCATGTTGATCATGCCGCCGAAGCTGTTCATCGACGGGTCGACGCCGACGCCCACGTACGACAGCACCGCCTCATAGAGGATGAGCGAGGAGAAGTCGAGCACGGTGACGATGAGCATCAGGTGCGCGACGTTGGGGAAGATGTGGCGGCGCATGATGCGCGCGTCGCTGACGCCGAAGGCGGTCGCGGCCTGCACGTAATCGAGTTCGCGCAGCTTCAGCGTCTCGCCGCGCAGCAGCCGGCACAGCCCGGCCCAGCCGGTCAGGCCCAGCACCGCGCAGAGCAGGAACAGCCGCACGTCGGCGCGCTGCGCGCTGGTGTCGAACAGGTTCGGGTGCTGGTCCAGGAACACCTGCACCATCAGCACGCAGGCCGCGATCAGCAGCACGTTGGGCACCGACGAGAGCACGGTGTACAGGTACTGGATCACCTCGTCGACCCAACCCCGGAAGTAACCCGCCAGCACCCCCAGCACCACCGCCACCGGCAGCGTGGCCAGCGTGGCCAGGCTGCCGATCACGAACGCGGTGCGGATGCTCTTCAGCGCCTGGTACAGCACGTCGTTGCCGGTGGTGTCGGT
>JAGWVB010000096.1 GCA_018971105.1 Burkholderiales bacterium | reverse complement strand
CACCGCGGCGCGGTCGGCGCCGACAAGCTGATGGGCGACGGCGCCGGCATCCTGATCCAGATCCCCGACGACTTCTACCGCGCCGAGATGGCCGCCGCCGGCATCGAGCTGCCGCCCTTCGGCGAATACGGCGTCGGCATGATCTTCCTGCCCAAGGAACATGCCTCGCGCCTGGCCTGCGAGCAGGAACTCGAACGCGCCGTCAAGGCCGAGGGCCAGGTGCTGCTGGGCTGGCGCGACGTGCCGGTCGACCGCGAGATGCCGATGAGTCCTGCCGTGCGTGCCAAGGAGCCGGTGATCCGCCAGATCTTCATCGGCCGCGGCACCGACGTCATCGTCCCCGACGCGCTCGAGCGCAAGCTCTACGTCATCCGCAAGACCGCCAGCGCGGCGATCCAGGCGCTCAAGCTCACGCACAGCCGCGAGTACTACGTGCCCAGCATGAGCTGCCGCACGGTGATCTACAAGGGCCTGCTGCTCGCCGACCAGGTCGGCCAGTACTACCAGGACCTGCAGGACGCGCGCGTCGTCTCGGCGCTGGCGCTCGTGCACCAGCGCTTCAGCACCAACACCTTCCCCGAATGGCCGCTGGCGCACCCGTACCGCATGGTCGCGCACAACGGCGAGATCAACACCGTCAAGGGCAACTTCAACTGGATGCGCGCGCGCGAGGGCGTGATGAAGTCGCCCGTGCTCGGCGACGACCTGCCCAAGCTCTACCCGATCAGCTTCGAGGGCCAGAGCGACACCGCGACCTTCGACAACGCGCTCGAGCTGCTGACGATGGCCGGCTACCCGCTCGCGCATGCGGCGATGATGATGATCCCCGAGGCCTGGGAGCAGCATGAGCTGATGGACGAGCGCCGCCGCGCCTTCTACGAGTACCACGCGGCGATGCTCGAGCCCTGGGACGGCCCGGCGGCGATGGTCTTCACCGACGGCAAGCAGATCGGCGCCACGCTGGACCGCAACGGCCTGCGCCCGGCGCGCTACATCGTCACCGACGACGACCTCGTCGTGATGGCCTCCGAATCCGGCGTGCTGCCGGTGCCCGAGGGCAAGATCGTCAAGAAGTGGCGCCTGCAGCCGGGCAAGATGTTCCTCATCGACCTCGAGCAGGGCCGCATCGTCGACGACGAGGACCTGAAGCACCAGTACGCGAGCGCGCGGCCCTATCGCCAGTGGATCGAGAACGTGCGCATCCGGCTCGATTCGATCGAGGCCGCGCCGGGTACGCCGCCGGCCGCCGCCGAATCGCTGCTCGACCGGCAGCAGGCCTTCGGCTACACGCAGGAGGACCTGAAGTTCCTGCTCGCGCCGATGGCCGCCAACGGCGAGGAGGCGATCGGCTCGATGGGCAACGACAGCCCGCTGGCCGTGCTGTCCGACAAGGACAAGCCGCTCTTCAACTATTTCAAGCAGCTCTTCGCCCAGGTCACGAACCCGCCGATCGACCCGATCCGCGAGGCCATCGTGATGAGCCTGAACAGCTTCATCGGACCGAAGCCGAACCTGCTCGACATCAACGCCGTCAACCCGCCGATGCGGCTCGAGGTGACGCAGCCGGTGCTCGATTTCGACGACATGGCGCGGCTGCGCTCGATCGCGCAGCGCACCGGCGGCAAGTTCCGCGTCTACGAGCTCGACATCACCTACCCCGCCGACTGGGGCCACGAGGGCGTCGAGGCCAAGCTCGCGTCGCTGTGCGCCGAGGCCGTCGATGCGATCAAGACCGGCCACAACATCCTCGTCATCACCGACCGCGCGATCAGCCGCAGCCAGGTCGCGATTCCGGCGCTGCTGGCACTCTCCGCGATCCACCACCACCTCGTGCGCGAAGGCCGGCGCACGACGGCGGGCCTCGTCGTCGAGACCGGTTCGGCGCGCGAGGTGCACCATTTCGCCGTGCTCGCCGGCTACGGCGCCGAGGCCGTCCACCCCTATCTGGCGCTCGAGACGCTGGTCGAACTGCAGGGCTCGCTGCCGGGCAATGTCGACGCCGAGAAGGCCGTCTACAACTACGTCAAGGCGATCGGCAAGGGGCTGTCGAAGATCATGTCCAAGATGGGCGTGAGCACGTACATGTCGTACTGCGGATCGCAGCTCTTCGAGGCCATCGGCCTCGAGAAGGACTTCGTCGCCAAGTACTTCCGCGGCACGGCGAGCCAGGTCGGCGGCATCGGCGTGTTCGAGGTCGCCGAGGAGGCGCTGCGCATGCACCGCGCGGCCTTCGGCGCCGACCCCGTGCTCGCGAACATGCTCGACGCCGGCGGCGAATACGCCTGGCGCACGCGCGGCGAGGAACACATGTGGACGCCCGACGCGATCGCCAAGCTCCAGCACAGCACGCGCGCCAACCGCTACGAGACCTACAAGGAATACGCGCAGATCATCAACGACCAGAGCCGGCGCCACATGACGCTGCGCGGCCTGTTCGAGTTCAAGGTCGACCCGGCGAAGGCGATTTCGCTCGACGAGGTCGAGCCGGCGACCGAGATCGTCAAGCGCTTCGCCACCGGCGCGATGAGCCTGGGCTCGATCAGCACCGAGGCGCACAGCACGCTGGCGATCGCGATGAACCGCATCGGCGGCAAGAGCAACACCGGCGAGGGCGGCGAGGACCCGGCGCGCTATCGCAACGAACTCAAGGGCATCCGCATCGAGGCCGGCACCAAGGTCAGCGATGTCATCGGCGCCAAGGTGATCGAGTCCGATTACGCGATGCAGGCCGGCGACAGCCTGCGCAGCAAGATCAAGCAGGTGGCTTCAGGGCGTTTCGGCGTCACGACCGAATACCTCGTCAGCGCCGACCAGATCCAGATCAAGATGGCGCAGGGTGCAAAGCCCGGCGAAGGCGGCCAGCTGCCCGGCGGCAAGGTCAGCGACTACATCGGCATGCTGCGCTACAGCGTGCCCGGCGTCGGCCTCATCAGCCCGCCGCCGCACCACGACATCTATTCGATCGAGGACCTGGCGCAGCTGATCCACGACCTGAAGAACGCGAACCCGCGCGCCGGTGTCAGCGTCAAGCTCGTGAGCGAGGTCGGCGTCGGCACGATCGCCGCCGGCGTCGCCAAGTGCAAGGCCGACCATGTCGTGATCGCAGGGCATGACGGCGGCACCGGCGCGTCGCCGTGGAGCAGCATCAAGCATGCCGGCACGCCCTGGGAGCTGGGGCTGGCCGAGACGCAGCAGACGCTGGTGCTGAATCGCCTGCGCAGCCGCATCCGCGTGCAGGCCGACGGCCAGATGAAGACCGGCCGCGACGTCGTCATCGGCGCCCTGCTCGGCGCCGACGAGTTCGGCTTCGCGACCGCGCCGCTCGTCGTCGAGGGCTGCATCATGATGCGCAAGTGCCACCTCAACACCTGCCCGGTGGGCGTGGCGACGCAGGACCCGGTGCTGCGCAGGAAGTTCGCCGGCAAGCCCGAGCATGTCGTCAACTTCTTCTTCTTCATCGCCGAGGAAGCGCGCCAGATCATGGCGCAGCTCGGCATCCGCAGGTTCGACGAGCTGATCGGCCGCAGCGACCTGCTCGACACGAAGAAGGGCATCGAGCATTGGAAGGCGCGCGGCCTCGATTTCGCGCGCGTCTTCCACCAGCCGCAGATCGACGCCGCGGTGCCGCGCTTCCAGACCGAGACGCAGGACCATGGCCTGGCCAAGGCGCTCGACGTCAAGTTGATCGAGCGCTGCCAGCCGGCGATCCAGCGCGGCGAGAAGGTGCACTTCATGGAGGAGGTGCGCAACCTCAACCGCAGCGTCGGCGCGATGCTCTCGGGCGAGCTGATCCGCCACCGCCCCGAGGGCCTGCCCGATCACACGATCTTCATGCAGATGGAGGGTGTCGGCGGCCAGAGCTTCGGCGCCTTCCTCGCCAGCGGCATCACGCTGTACCTGATCGGCGACGCCAACGACTACACCGGCAAGGGCCTGTCGGGCGGCCGCATCGCCGTGCGGCCGAGCATCGAGTTCCGCGGCGACGCGACGCGCAACATCATCATCGGCAACACGGCGCTGTACGGCGCGACGAGCGGCGAGGCCTTCTTCCGCGGCGTCGCCGGCGAGCGCTTCGCGGTGCGCCTGTCGGGCGCGAACGCCGTCGTCGAGGGCACCGGCGACCATGGCTGCGAATACATGACCGGCGGCACCGTCGTCGTGCTCGGCAAGACCGGGCGCAACTTCGCCGCCGGCATGAGCGGCGGCATCGCCTATGTCTACGACGAGGACGGCCATTTCGCCGGCCGCTGCAACCCGGCGATGGTCAGCCTCGAGAAGGTGCTGCCGCGCGACGAGCAGGCCGGCCCCGCCGCCGGCTGGCATCGCGAGCAGACCGACGAGGCGCAGCTCAGGTCGCTGATCGAGGACCACCACCGCTGGACCGGCAGCCTGCGCGCGCGCGAGCTGCTCGACCATTGGGGCGAGGCGCGCGCGAAGTTCGTCAAGGTGCTGCCGCATGAATACAAGCGCGTGCTCGCGACGCGCGCGGCGCAGGCGCAGGCCGCCGCCACCCACACCGCCGTTCCCGCCAAGTAAGACGAAAGAAGATCATGGGCAAGGTCACAGGATTCCTCGAACACGAACGGCTGGAAGAAGGCTACGAGCCGGTCGAACTGCGGCTGAAGAACTGGGGTGAGTTCGTGATCGGACTAAACCAGGAGCAGGCCAAGGTCCAGGGCGCGCGTTGCATGGACTGCGGCACGCCGTTCTGCAACAGCGGCTGTCCGGTCAACAACATCATTCCCGATTTCAACGACCTCGTGTACCGCGGCGACTGGCGCGCGGCGCTCGACACGCTGCACCAGACGAACAACTTCCCCGAGTTCACCGGCCGCGTCTGCCCCGCCCCCTGCGAGGCCGCCTGCACGCTCAACGTCAACGACGATCCGGTCGGCATCAAGAGCATCGAGCACGCCATCATCGACCGCGGCTGGGCCGAGGGCTGGGTCGCACCGCAGCCGGCGGCCGTGCAGACCGGCAGGAAGGTCGCCGTCGTCGGCAGCGGCCCGGCCGGGCTCGCGGCGGCGCAGCAGCTCGCGCGCGCCGGCCATGCGGTGACGGTGTTCGAGAAGAACAGCCGCATCGGCGGCCTGCTGCGCTACGGCATACCCGACTTCAAGATGGAGAAGAGCCATATCGACCGCCGCATCGAGCAGATGCAGGCCGAGGGCGTCGTCTTCCGCACCGGCGTGCTCGTCGGCGCGCTGCCGGCCGAAAGCAAGGTCACCAACGACGCCAAGGAAACGATCAGCCCCGAGCAGCTCAAGGCCGAGTTCGACGCCGTCCTGCTCACCGGCGGCTCCGAGACCAGCCGCGACCTGCCGGTGCCGGGGCGCGAGCTCGACGGCGTCCATTACGCGATGGAGTTCCTGCCGCAGCAGAACAAGGTCGTCGCCGGCGACAAGGTCAAGGGCCAGATCAAGGCCACTGGCAAGCATGTGATCGTCATCGGCGGCGGCGACACCGGCAGCGACTGCGTCGGCACGAGCAACCGCCATGGCGCCGCCAGCGTGACGCAGTTCGAGCTCATGCCCCGCCCGCCGGTCGAGGAGAACCGGCCCATGACCTGGCCGTACTGGCCGATCAAGCTGCGCACGAGCTCGAGCCACGACGAGGGCTGCGGACGCGAGTTCGCGATCTCGACCAAGGAGATCGTCGGCGCCAAGGGCCGTGTCACGGCGCTGAAGACCGTGCGCGTGCAGTGGCAGGACGGCAAGATGGTCGAGGTGCCGGGCAGCGAGCAGGAATACAAGGCCGACCTCGTGCTGCTGGCGATGGGCTTCGTCGCCCCGGTGGCGACCGTGCTCGAGGCCTTCGGCGTCGCGCGCGACGCGCGTGGCAACGCCAAGGCGACGACCGAGGCGCAGGGCGGCTACCGCAGCAACGTCGACAAGGTCTTCGTCGCCGGCGACATGCGGCGCGGCCAGAGCCTGGTCGTGTGGGCGATCCGCGAGGGCCGGCAGGCGGCGCGCGCCGTCGACGAGTACCTGATGGGCCACAGCGCGCTGCCGCGCTGACCGGCGAGCCGATCGTCGCGCTGATCGCCGGCTGGCGGCGGCCGCGCCGGCCGGCCCGTCCGCCGCGGCACGCTGCTGTTGCGCGACCACACAGCGCGTCACATCTCCGCCACGCGCGCCCGGCATCGGGGTTTGCCCGTGCATGCGAGAATGAACGCCATCCCAGCAAGTCTGCATGGGCGGCCTCCGCCCTGCTCGGCACGAGCTTGTCCAACGATACCTTCATCGAGATCGACCACGTCACCTTCGGTTATGACGCCAGCAGGACCATCCTGCGCGACGTCTCGCTGAAGTTCCCGCGCGGCAAGGTGACCGCCATCCTCGGCGGGTCGGGCTGCGGCAAGACGACGCTGATGCGCCTGATCGGCGGCGTTCATGCGGCCGACAGCGGCCGCGTCGTCTTCGACGGCGAGGTGATCGACACGCGCGACCATACCCAGCTCTACCGGTTGCGCCGGCGCCTGGGCATGCTGTTCCAGTTCGGCGCCCTCTTCACCGACCTCACGGTGTTCGAGAACGTCGCCTTTCCGATGCGCGAGCACACGCAGCTGCCCGAGGACATGATCCGCGACCTCGTGCTGATGAAGCTCAACGCCGTCGGCCTGCGCGGCGCCGCGGGTCTGCGCATCTCCGAGGTCTCGGGCGGCATGGCGCGGCGCATCGCGCTGGCGCGCGCGATCGCGCTCGACCCCGAACTCATCATCTACGACGAACCGTTCGCCGGCCTCGACCTCATCAGCATGGGCGTCACGGCCAAGCTGATCCGCACCCTCAACGACGTCACCGGCGCGACCTCGCTCGTCGTCTCGCACGACGTGCCGGAATGCATGGCGATCAGCGACCATGTCGTGCTGCTCGCGGCGCAGGGCCGCATCGTGGCCCAGGGCACGCCGGCCGAGCTGATGGACAGCACCGACCCCGAGACGCGCCAGTTCGTGCGCGGCGAACCCGACGGCCCGGTCAAGTTCCATTACCCGGCGCCGCCGATCGCCGTCGACTTCGGGGTCGCCGCCGCATGAACTTCGTCGTCAACATCGGGGCGATCGCGCTCGACCAGTTCCGCGGCTGGGGCCATGCCGCCTTCTTCTTCCTGCGCCTGCTGCGCGCGATTCCCGCGTCGCTGCGCCGCTTCGGCCTCGTCGTCGACCAGATCTACGCCATCGGCAACCGCTCGCTGATCATCATCGCCGCCTCGGGCCTGGCGGTGGGTTTCGTGCTCGCGCTGCAGATGTACTACGCGCTCGTGACCTACGGCGCGGCCGAGAGCCTGGGCCTGATCGTCAACCTGGCGCTCGTGCGCGAGCTGGGGCCCGTCGTCACCGGGCTGCTGTTCGCGGGCCGCGCCGGCACCTCGCTGACGGCCGAGATCGGCCTCATGAAGGCGGGCGAGCAGATCGCGGCGATGGAGCTGATGGCGATCGACCCGGTGTCGCGCGTGCTCGCGCCGCGCTTCATCGGCGGCATCATCTCGATGCCCATCCTGGCCATCCTGTTCTCGGCCATCGGCATCCTCGGCGCCTGGGTCGTCGCGGTGCTGCTGATCGGCGTCGACGCCGGCAACTTCTGGTCGATCATGCAGACCCAGGTCGACCTGCAGCGCGACATCGGCAACGGCCTCGTCAAGGCCTTCGTCTTCGGCATCGTCTGCACCGTCGTCGCGCTCTACCAGGGGTACGAAACCGAGGCCACGCCCGAGGGCGTCGCCTACGCGACCACGCGCACCGTGGTGATCTCCTCGCTGTGGGTGCTCGGGATGGACTTCATCCTCACCGCATTGATGTTTTCGACGCCCTGAGGGCGGGCTGGCTATGAACAAACGAACGATCGAACTGCTGGTGGGCTTCTTCGTGCTGCTCGGCATGCTGGGCCTGCTGTTCCTGGCGATGAAGGCCGCCAACCTCGGCAGCGTGAGCAGCAGCAACACCTATGTGCTGCAGGCGCGCTTCGACAACATCGGCGGCCTCAAGGTGCGCGCGCCGGTGCGCACCGCCGGCGTCACCGTCGGCCGCGTGACGCGGATCGCGCTCGACCCCAAGACCTACCAGGGCGTGGTCACGATGGCGATCGAGGACGGCTACCGCTTCCCCAAGGACACGGCGGCCAAGATCCTTACCAACGGCCTGCTCGGCGACCAGTACATCGGCTTCGATCCCGGCGGCGACGACAAGAACCTGGCCCCCGGCGACACCGTGGCGCAGACGCAGTCGGCCGTCGTGCTCGAGAACCTGATCGGCCAGTTCCTCGGCAACAAGGCCGACAGCAGCGCCGCAGCGGCATCGGGGTCGGCGAAGTGAAGCCGCGCCTGCGCAGGGCCGCGGCCGGCGCGGCGCTGGCGGCCGCGGCGCTGATCGCCGGCTGCGCGACGACGAGCGTGACGCCGGCCGCAGGCGCCCGGGCCGGCGCGGCGGCGGCCGTGCCGCACAATCCGGATCCGTTCGAGAACTGGAACCGCAAGGTCTACGCCTTCAACGACAGCGTCGACCGGGCGGTGCTCAAGCCCGTCGCCCAGACCTACCGCAAGGTGGTCCCGAGCCTGGTGCGCACCGGCGTCGACAACGTGCTGGGCAATATCCGCGATGTCTGGTCGGCGGCCAACCACCTCATGCAGGGCCATGTCGAGACCGGTCTGAACATGGGCATGCGGGTGCTGACGAACACCTTCTTCGGCCTCGGCGGCCTGCTCGACCCGGCGAGCGAGATGCGGCTCACGCGCCAGTCGACCGATTTCGGCATCACGCTCGGCCACTGGGGTTTCGGCCCCGGTCCCTACCTCGTGCTGCCCATCCTCGGTCCCTCGGACATCCGCGACAGCATCGGCTTCATCGCCGGCTTCAAGGCCGGCCCTTCGTCGCTGCCCGAGAGCGCGCGCGGCCGCAACGCCGTCACCGTCGTCGACGCGATCAATCTGCGCGCCAGCCTGCTGTCGACGACGTCGCTGATCGACAACGTCGCGCTCGATCCCTATGTCTTCGTGCGCGACGCCTACCTGTCGCGCCGGCGCGACGCCGTCTACGATGGCGCACCGCCGCTCGAGAACATGGACGACGACGCCGATTCCCCGCCGGCCCCCGATCCGGCGGCCTCGGCGCCGCCCAAATAAAGCGTCGCGGTGAACCGACGAGGCCCCTGGCGCGTTATGGACGCGCGGACCGCCTCGACGGGCCGCCTATCGAAAGGATGAACGTGCTCAAGAAACTGCTGCTTTCCTGCTCCCTGCTGGTCGGTCTCGTCGCCGTCGCGCCGGCGCGCGCCGATGTCGCACCCGACGAACTGGTGCGCAAGATCTCGGTCGACGTGATCGATGCGGCGAAGGCCGACAAGGCGATCCAGGCCGGCGATTTCGGCCGCATCTCGGCCCTCGTCGACAGCAAGGTGATGCCGAGCGTCAACTTCGAGGTCGCGACGCGCTCGGCCGTCGGCCCGCAATGGCGCAACGCCACCGCGGCGCAGCGCGCCAAGCTGCAGTCCGAGTTCAAGATCCTGCTGCTGCGCCTGTACTCGGGCGCGCTGCAGCAGGTCAAGGACCAGCAGGTGCAGATCACGAAGACGCTGCCGGTCCACGGCAGCACCCAGGTCGTCGTGCAGAGCGAGATCCGCGGCAGCGGCGACCCGATCAAGCTCGACTACCGGCTCGACAAGTTCGACGGCGCCTGGAAGATCATCGACGTCAACGTCGCCGGCATCTGGCTCGTGCAGAACTACCGCGCGCAGTTCGCCGGCGAGCTCGCCAGCGGCGGCATCGACGGCCTGATCAAGGCCCTGGTCGCGCGCAACCAGGCGCAGGCCAAGTAGGGCCGGCGGCGATGGAACTGCCCGCGAAGGCCACCCTCGAGCAGGCGGCGGCGCTCGCCGCCACGCTGCCGGCGGCCGTGGCCGGCGGCGGCGGCGCGCTGCGCATCGACGCCTCGAAGCTGCAGTCCTACGACAGCTCGACGATCGCGCTGCTGCTGCAGGCGCGGCGCCTGGCGCAGGCCGCCGGGCGCGGCTTCGCGGTCGACGGCGCGCCGCGGCAGCTCGCCGAGCTGGCGCGGCTCTACGGCGTCGAGGAATTGCTGTCGCTGGCCTCGGTGCCGACGTCCGACGGGCCGCGCGAGCGCGTCGTCTCGGCGTAGCGCCGCTGGCGCAGGTTGCGCTTGATCTCCTGCAGCATCGGCCGCAGCTGGGCCGAGCCCAGGCGCAGCGCGACGCCGGTCGTCAGGATGTCGATGATCAGCAGGTGCAGCAGGCGCGACACCATCGGGCTGTAGCGGTCGGCGTCCTCGGGGTGGTCGGCGGCGAGCAGGATCTGGTTGCCGCCGCCGCGCTGCACCTCCTGCGCCAGCGGCGAGCCGCTGGCGGTGATGACGATCACCATGGCGCCCTTGCGGCGCGCGATCTCGGCCACGTCGAGCAGGTCGCGGCTGCGGCCCGAGTTGCTGATCACGACGGCGCAGTCGCCGGCGCCCAGCATCGTCGCGCTCATGACCTGGATGTGGCCGTCGCTGACGGCCGTCGCGCTGACGCCGAGGCGGAAGAACTTGTGCTGCGCGTCCTGCGCCACGATGCCCGAATTGCCGACGCCGTAGAACTCGATGCGGTGCCCGCCGCGGCAGGCGTCGGCGAGCGCGGCGATCGCGCGCTCGACGGCCGGCGCGGCGGCCGCGTTGCGGTAGCGCAGCAGCGCCGCGACGGCGTTGTCGATCACCTTGACGACGATGTCGCCGGCCTTGTCGTCGTCGTCGACGGCGCGATGCACGAAGGGCACGCCCTCGTTGACGCTGCCGGCGAGCTTGAGCTTAAAGTCCGCCAGCCCGTCGTAGCCCACGCTGCGGCAGAAGCGCACCACGGTGGGCTTGCTGACATGCGAGCGCTCGGCCAGCTCGACCACCGGCAGCGTCGCGAAGCTGCGCGGGTCGGACAGCAGCAGCTTGGCCACGCGCTGCTCGGCCGGCGGCAGCGCGGGGATCGAGGCGCGGATGCGGTCCAGCATCGCCGGATCGACGGGATCAGCGGCGCGAGCGCGATGCCGCGCAGGCGCTCATTGCTCTTCGGCCCAGACGCAGCCGTCGCGCGCCACCAGCGCGCTCGCCGCCGCCGGGCCCCAGCTGCCGGCGACATAGGCGCGCGGGCCTATCGTGTCGCGCGACCAGGCGTCGAGGATGGGCTCGACCCAGCGCCAGGCCTGCTCCTGCTCGTCGCTGCGCACGAACAGGTTGAGCCGCCCGGCGATCGCGTCGAGCAACAGCCGCTCGTAGGCGCCGACGCGCTCGCTCGGGAAGGCCTTGTCGAAGTCCAGGTCCAGCGACACCGGCGAGAGCACCTCGTTGCCGTCCTGCGCCGGTCCGCCGCCCTTGGCCGCGAGCAGGTGCAGCTCGAGCCCGTCCTCGGGCTGCAGCTTGATGACGAGCTTGTTGGCCTGGCGCGTGCCGGCGAAGATCGGGTGCGGCACCTCGCGGAAATTGACGACGATCTGGGCGTCGCGCGCCGCCAGCCGCTTGCCGGTGCGCAGGTAGAAGGGCACGCCGGCCCAGCGCCAGCTCTGGACCTCGGTGCGCAGCGCGACGAAGGTCTCGCAGGCGCTGCCCGCGGGCACCTTGGCCTCCTCGAGATAGCCCGGCACGCGCTTGCCGTCGACGGTGCCGGCCTTGTACTGGCCGCGCACGACGTCGCGCGTCACCGTCTCCGCCGTGAAGGGCTTGAGCGAGCGCAGCACCTTGAGCTTCTCGTCGCGGATCGCGTCGGCCTCGCTCGTCGACGGCGGCTCCATCGCGATCATCGTCAGCAGCTGCAGCGCATGGTTCTGGATCATGTCGCGCAGCGCACCGGTGGTGTCGTAGAAGTCGCCGCGCGTGCCCACGCCGATGGACTCGGCGATCGTGATCTGGATGTTGGCGATGCTCTCGCGCCGCCACAGCGGCTCGAACAGCGCATTGCCGAAACGCAGCGCCATCAGGTTCTGCACCGCCGGCTTGCCCAGGTAATGGTCGATGCGCAGCGCCTGCTCCTCGCGGAACGTGGCGCCGACGATGCGGTTGATCTCCTGCGCGCTGACGAGGTCGTGGCCGAGCGGCTTCTCGAGCACGACGCGCACATGCGGCCCGTTCAGCCCGGCAGCGCCGAGCTGCTCGCAGATGGTCGAGAACAGGTTCGGGCTCGTGGCCAGGAACAGCACGACGGTGTCGGCGTTGCGCTCCTCGGTCCATTGCTTGAGGCCGGCGTAATGCGCCGGCTGCGACAGGTCCATGCGGCGGTAGTGCAGCAGCTCGGCGAAGCGCGCGAACTCGTCGTCGCTGGGCTGCTTGGCCTCCTCGACGCCGTTGAACTTCTCGCGGATGAAGGCGCGGTACTCGGCATCGCTGCGCTCGTCGCGCGCGACGGCGAGGATGCGCCCGCCGGGCGGCAGCTTGCCATGGCGGAAGGCCTGGAAGAGCGCCGGCATCAGCTTGCGCCAGGTGAGGTCGCCGGTGCCGCCGAAGAGGACGAGGTCGAAGGACATGTACCGAACCCTTAAGTCGTGGATGTAACTTAGTTACGGGCTCGATGATGCCTCGGTTTCATCGCCGGGTCAATCCGGGTGCAGACCTGCGAGCGCCTGTTCGAGATCCTCGATGAGGTCGTCGACATGCTCGATGCCGACCGACAGCCGCAGCAGGTCCGGCGGCACCGGCGAGCCCGCGCCCTCGACGCTGGCGCGGTGCTCGAGCAGGCTTTCGGTGCCGCCGAGCGAGGTCGCGCGCTTCCACAGCCGCGTCGTCGCGGCGACGGCGATCGCCGCTTTCTCGCCATCAAGCCCGGCGCCGCCGACGCGCAGCGACAGCATGCCGCCGTAGCCGCCCTGCATCTGCGCCGCCGCCACCGCATGGCCGGCGCTGCCCGGCAGGCCGGGGTACAGCACCTGGGCGATGCGTGGATGGTGCGCGAAATGCTCGGCGATGCGCTGCGCCGAGGCGCAGGCTGCGCGCACGCGCAGGTGCAGCGTGCGCAGCCCGCGCAGCAGGAGCCAGGACTCGAACGAGCCCAGCGTGCCGCCGATCTGCGCGCGCACGCCGCGCACGCGCTGCCAGTAGGCGCTGTCGGCGGCCACGGTGAGCGAGCCGGCGGTGAGGTCCGAATGGCCGTTGAGGTACTTCGTCGCCGAATGCATCACGAGGTCGGCGCCGAGTGCCAGCGGCCGCGTCAGCACCGGCGTGGCGACCGTCGAGTCGACCGCCAGCCGCGCGCCGGCCGCGTGCGCGATGCGCGCGGTGGCGGCGATGTCGGTCACCGTCCACAGCGGGTTCGCCGGCGTCTCGACCCAGACCAGCTTGGTGCGTCCGGGACGCACCGCCGCGGCCACCGCCGCGGGGCTCGTCATCTCGATGAGTTCGACCTCGAGCCCCCAGGAGCGCGCGTAGCCGGCAAGCCAGTTGCGCAGCGACCAGTACATGACCTGCGGCGCCAGCACATGGTCGCCCGGCGCCAGCGCCTGGAATACCGCGGTGGCCGCCGCCATGCCGCTGGCGAACAGCAGCGTCTGGTGGCCGCCCTCGAGCGCGGTGATCACGGCCTCGGGCTGGTCGTAGGCCGGGTTGTCGGCGCGCATGTAGACGCGGCCCGAGCGGTACTGGTTGTCGGCGTCGCGCAGGTAGGTCGACGAGACATGGATCGGCGGCGTGACGGCGCGCGTCGTCTCGTCGATCCAGCCCAGGCCCTGGGCGCTCAAGCTTTCGGGTCGCAGCTCGCTCATCGGGGTACTCGCTTTCAGCGTTGGTAGGCGCCGGGGGTCCAGCGCGTGCGGCCGGGACCGATCGGCACGGTGCCGGTGGGCCATTCGAATTCGGCGTTCGGCGCCAGGTCGCGGCCGCCGACATGGTGCGGGTCGACGCCGCTGTCGCGCCAGATCGAGCCCGGCGCGAGTTCGTAGGCGCCGGTCGGCGCATCGCGCAGCATGCCGATCGAAGCCGGCCGGTTGCCGGCCGTCTCGCCGCTGAAGCCGAACCAGAACAGGCCCGGGCCGACGATCAGGTTGTTGACGGCGTAGACCTTGACGCCAGCCGGAAACGGCTCGCTGAACACGCGCACGAACCAGGCCGGCATCCAGCTCTGGTTGATCATCGTGTTGTGCACGAGGTAGAGCTCGTTGCGGTCCCAATGCCGGCCCTCGCTGCCGTAGGCCACGAGCACCGGGTTCTGGCGGTCGACGCCCTCGCCGATGACGTTGCCGATGACGGTCGCCATGCCGCCGTTGGCGAGGTCGATCTCGTACGAGGCGCCGCCATGCATGCCGTCGTTGATCAGGTTGTAGGCGATCGTCGCCTCGCGCGCCCGCGACTTGATCAGGTGGCCCTCGAAACCCTGCTGGAAGCGGCTGCCGGTGATGCTGAGCCTGGCGATGCGGCCGACATTGAGCAGGTGGTAGAGCCCGCCGACGACCTTGGGCGCCATGCCGAACACGCTGGCGCGGATGTCGAGCTCGGCCTGCGCGTCGTTGAGCGCGTACAGGCCATGCTCGTTGTCGAAGAAGGTGCAGTGGACGATGTGCAGGTGCCCGCCCTCCATGCGCACGCCGGCGCCGCTGCCCTCGGCCGAGCGGGCGCCGCGGAACTCGACGTTCTCGATCGTGACATCGCCGCCGCGCACCGTCCACAGCGCCTGGGCGCTGCCGATCTTGTCGTCGCCCTGCATCACCGGCGGCTTGTCGCCCATGCCGCGCAGCGTCAGGTGCCGGTTCGCGATCACGATCGGCGAGCGGTACTGGCCCGGCAGCAGTTCGATCGTGTCGCCGTCGGCGGCGCGGTGCACGGCCTCGTCGAGCGTCATCGGCGTGCCGTCGGGCCCGGCGATGAGCTGCTCGGCCGCCCGCGCCGGCACCCCGAGCAGCAGCAGGCAGGCCAGCAGCGCGATCCGCCCGGCACGGGGCCGCCGTTTCTGTTCACTCCAGCTCAGACCAGCCATGGGATGCATCGGTAGTGGTTGCCGGCGCGCAGTATCGCCCGGGATCGGACCGGCGACGCCCGACGTGCGCATCAGAACGGCATCTCGACACGCTCGCCCTGGCGCCTCAGGACGGCGCTGCGCGGCCCGATGCGTTCGAGCACGACGCCGGGGGCGACGATGTCGCCCTCGCGCGCGACCTGGCCATTGACGATGAGGACGCGGCTGGCGGCGTTCGCGCTCCAGATCACGCCGCCAAGCGCCAGCGGCGGCCACGCGCGCTGCTGCGCCGGCGTGAGCTGGGACCAGGGCCGCGGCGCAGCGGCCGGTGCGAGCGGCGCGGGAGGCTGCACGGGCGGGGTCGAAGGCAGGCTCGCGGGCGGACTCGACGGCGGCGGGATCCGGAGCGCGGGCCGGGGCGACTCGACCCGGGCCGGC
>JAGWVB010000095.1 GCA_018971105.1 Burkholderiales bacterium | reverse complement strand
GCGCCGACGCTGCGCGAGCGGCTGCGCGCGCGCCGCGGCGACGCCTCCGAGGCCGACGAGGCGGTGCTCGACTGGCAGCTCGCGCACGCCCAGCCGCTGCAGGCCGACGAGCGCGCCGGCGCCGTCGATGCCGTCGCGGCTCAGGCGGCGGGATGGGACCCCAGCATGTGGCCGCGCGTATAGGGATAGTCGGAACCCGAGGGACCGCCCGGACCGCCCGGGCGCGAGCGCGCCCCCAGCAGCTGGTACAGCGCGAGCCAGCCGCGCTCGAAGCACATCGCCGAGCCGGCAAGGTAGAGCCGGTAGGCGCGCACCGTGGCCTCGTTGGTGAGGGCGCGGGCCTGATCGAGACGGGCCTCGAGCCCGGCCGACCAGGCCCAGAGCGTGCGCGCGTAATGCGGGCGCAGGTTCTCGGCGTCGAGCAGTTCGAGCCCGCCGCGCGCCAGCGCCTGCGCGGCGCGCGCGACATGGACGAGTTCGCCGCCGGGGAAGATGTGGTGCTCGATGAAGCGGCCCATGCCGGCGCCGAGCTCGGCGTTGTTCAGCGCGCCGGCGGCGATGCCGTGGTTCAGCAGCAGCCCGCCCGGGCGCAGCAGCCGGCGCAGCTTGGCGAAATAGCCGTCGAGCCGCGCCTGCCCGACATGTTCGAACATGCCGACCGAGGCGATGCGGTCCCAGGGTTCGTCCTCGGGCAGCTCGCGGTAGTCGAGCAGCCGCATCTCGACGCGGCCGCGCAGCCCGGCCGCGTCGATGAGCCGGCTCACATGCGCATGCTGGTTGCGCGACAGCGTGATGCCGACCCCGTGCACGCCGTAATGCCGCGCCGCCCACAGCAGCAGCGCGCCCCAGCCGGCGCCGATGTCGAGGAAGCGCTGGCCCGGCGCGAGCTGGAGCTTGCGGCAGATGAGGTCGAGCTTGGCCTGCTGCGCCTGCGCCAGGTCCATCGTCGGCGCGGCGAAATAGGCGCAGGAATAGACGCGCAGCGGGTCGAGCCAGAGGGCGTAGAAGGCGTCGCAGACGTCGTAGTGGAAGCGGATCTGCGCCGCGTCGCGCGTCAGGCGGTGGCGCCAGTTCGAGCGCAGCCGCTGCAGCCAGCCCGGCCAGGGCGTGCGCCGGCCCTGGCCGAGCGGGTCGCCGACGAGTTCGGCCGCCACGGCCATGACATCGGTGAGCGTGCCGTCGATCTCGAGCTCGCCGCGCACATAGGCGTCGGCCAGGCTGCCGATCTGGCCGCGCGCCAGCCGCAGCAGCAGCTGGCGGTCGCGCAGGCGCAGCCGCACCGGCGCCGCCGGCTCGCCGGCGCGCCCGCCGGGCCATTCGAGGCTGAGGGCAGGCGAGAGCCGCGCCAGGCGCGGTTCGATCAAGTGGGCCAGCGTGGACATGGCGCTCCTTCGATCCGGTCCGCCCCGGGCACCGAAGCCCGGCCCTCGGGCCGCCAAGCCGTGATGGCCGCGACCTTACCGCGAAGCGCGCGACCTTGCATCAAACTCCGGCTTGGCAGGTCCCCGCCGCGGCGCTTGCTGCAGGTCAAGCGGCGGACCCGCCAGGGCGCGTCCAATCCCCGCATCGAGTCCTCGGGAGTCCGTCATGAAGAGCATCCTCGTCCATCTCGACGCGTCGCCGCGCGCGGCGACCCGGCTCGTCATCGCGCGCGACCTGGCGCAGGCGCAGGGCGCGGCGCTGAGGGCGGTCTATGCCGTGCTGCCGGCGCTGCTGCTGATGCCCTGGGCCAGCGAAGACGGCATGGCCGCCGCCGCGGCCGCGCTGGCCGAGGTCGACCGCGGCCAGCGCGAGCGTGCGCGCGCGCTGTTCGAGCGCGTCGCCGGGCCGGCCGCCAGCTGGGCCGAGGTCGGCACCCGGGGCCTGCACGACACGCTGCTGGCCGAGGCGCTGTGCGCCGACCTGCTCGTGCTCGGCCAGGGCGACGACCGGGACGATCAGACCGGCGCGCTGCCGGCCGATTTCGTCCCCGCGCTGATCACCGACAGCGGCAAGCCGGCGCTCGTCGTGCCCTATGTCGGCGAGCTCGCGCCGCCGGGCCGGCGCGTGCTGCTGGCCTGGAAGCCGACGCGCGAGGCCGCGCGTGCCGCCAGCGCCGCCTTGCCCTGGCTGCGCGGCGCGGCCGAGGTCCACCTCGCGGCCCCGCATCCCGAGGCCGACGAGGCGGGGCTGGCGCTGCTGCGGCGCTGGCTCGCGCTGCACGGCGTCGGCGGCCGCGTCACGGTGCATGCGCTGGGCGATGCCGATGTCGGCGAGCGGCTGCTCTCGCTCGCCGCCGACACCGGCGCCGACCTGCTGGCGATGGGCTGCTACGGCCACAGCCGGGCGCGCGAATTCGTGCTCGGCGGCGCCACGCGCACGGTGCTGCGGGCGATGACGCTGCCGGTGTTGATGGCGCATTGAGGGGCTTCAAGGGCCCGTCGGTCGGACGTCGGCACACGCCGCGCCCGCGGTGCGCCGGCGCCATGGGGCTCGGCTAGCATGGTGGCATGGACATCCGACTCGACGACCTGCGCGGCGCGCCGATCCGCGAACTGCTCGAGGAGCATCTGCGCGACATGCACCGCCATTCGCCGCCGGAGAGCGTGCACGCGCTCGACCTCGACGGCCTGCGCCGCCCCGAGATCAGCTTCTGGTCCGCCTGGGAGGGCGGCGAACTGCTCGGCTGCGGCGCGCTCAAGGAACTCGATGCGCGCCACGGCGAGATCAAGTCGATGCGCACCGCCGCCGCGCATCTGCGGCGCGGCGTCGCGCGCCGCATGCTCGACCACATCGTCGCCGAGGCGCGCCGCCGCGGCTATGCGCGGCTGAGCCTGGAAACGGGTTCGATGGCAGCCTTCGAGCCGGCGCGGCGGCTTTACGAGCTTTTCGGTTTCGAGCGCACCGAACCGTTCGCGAATTACCGCCCCGATCCGAACAGCCTGTTCATGACGAAGGCGCTGGCCTGAACGCTCAGCCGCCTGCGGGTGGCTCCCAGCGCTCGACCTTGTTGCCCTCCGGGTCCATGACCCAGCCGAACTTGCCGTATTCGGAGTCGTCGGCCCGGTCGAACGCGGCGCCGCCCCAGGACTGCACGTCGATGCCCAGATGCGTGCGGTACCAGGCCGCGAGCGGCGCCGGGTCGCGCGCCTGGCAGCAGATGCCGCCGATGCCCGTGACTCGCTTCATATCTGGCGCCGCGCCGTCCGCGATGGCCGGACGCGATGGGTTCAGGTCGGGCCGGACCGCCGCAAGCGCTCGACGATCCCCGGCACCCGCTGCGCTGCGCGCCGCGTCACGCGCCCGGCCAGCGCGATCGCCGGCCGGCAGGCGAGCAGGCGCCGGCAGGCCGCGCGCACCTCGTCGGCGCCGACCTCGGCGATGCGCTCGAGCCATTGCGCCGACGACCGCACCTGGCCGTGCGCATACAGGTCCAGCGCCGCCGTCTCGAGCCGCTGCACCGGCCGCTCGAGCGCGCGCAGCTTGCGCACCGTGAGCTGGTTGCGCGCGCGCTCGAGGCCCACCGGATCGATCGCCTCGGCCTGCTCGGCGAGCAGGCGCACGACTTGCTCGAACAGCTCCTCGACCTGCTCGGGCGCCGTCGACGCCTCGACGACGAACTGGCCCGCGAGCTCGCCGCGGTCGGCCGAGCAGGCGGCGTGGTAGGCGAGGCCGCGGCGTTCGCGCAGCTGGTCGAGCAGCGGCGAACTCATGCCTTCGCCGAACAGCGCGGCGGCGACGGTCTCGGCCGCCGCGTCCTCGCGCAGCCCGGGAATCGGGAAGCCGAGCACGGCATGGGTCTGGACGCTGCCGGCGAGGCTGCGCTGCAGGAAGCCGCCGCGATAGACCGGCGGCTCGACGAGGTTGTCGGCGCCCGGCGGCAGGTCGGCGAAGGCCGCCTCGACCTCGCGCCGCACGGCCTCGGGGTCGATGTCGCCGGCGACGCCGACGATGACGTTGCCGCCCGTGTACTGGCGCTCGACATAGGCCAGCAGCTCGTCGCGCGTGAAGCGCTCGATGTTGGCGCGGTGGCCGATCACCGGCCGCGCCAGCGCATGTTCGCCCCAGCAGGCGCGGTCGAAGAGCTTGAACGCCGTCGACAGGCTGTCCTCGTCGTCCTCGGCCAGCTCGTGCAGGATGACCTGGCGCTCGCGTTCGAGCTCGGCCGCCGGGTAGGTGCCATGCTGGACGATGTCGCCGAGCAGGCGCACGAAGTCGCCCAGGTCGCGCTTGAGGCCGACGATGTGGTAGGCCGTGTGGTCCTTGTCGGTGTGCGCGTTGACCTCGGCGCCCAGGCGCTCGGCCTCGAGGTTGATGCGCTGGCAGTCGCGCGTGGCCGTGCCCTTGAACGCCATGTGCTCGACGACATGGCTGATGCCCGACTGGCGCCGCGACTCGTGCTGGCTGCCGGTGCGCACGAAGACGCTGACGGCGACGGTCTCGCGCCCGGGCATCGCGATCGTGAGCGTGCGCACGCCGTTGGGCGCGCGGGTGACCTGGGTGCCGGGTTCGGTGCGGGGGCTGAGCATGGGGCGATTCTGCCCCGGCCCCGTTTGTGCCGCCGTGCCGGCCGCGGGCTCAGGTGCGCGCCGCCCCGGTGAGCTGGCGCGTGATCAGCGTGCGCAGCGGCGGCAGCCGCCGCGCCACGCGCAGCACGGCGCCGCGCAGCAGCCGCGCCGGCGCGCGGTCGTCGGTGTACAGCGTGACGATGGCGTTGGTGCCGAGATAGATCGGCAGCGTCGCGCGCCGGTGCTCGCTCGCATAAGCCTGCAGCGCCGCGGCCAGCGGGCGCGCCGCGCTGCGCACGGCGGCGAGTTCGCGCGCCAGCGTCTCGACGCCGTAGAGGCCGAAGTTGTAGCCATGCGCCGTCACCGGATGCATGCCGACGGCGGCATCGCCGACGAGGGCGCAGCGCTCGCTCGCGAAGCGGTGGGCGTAGACGCCGACCAGCGGGTAGCTGTGGCGGCGCCCGGCGGTGGCGATGGCGCCGAGCCGGCCCCGGGCCCGCTGCTCGATGCGCGCGGCGAATTCGGCGTCGGACAGCGCCAGCCACTCGGGCGCGCGGTCGCTGTCGAGCGTGACGACGGCCGACGAGACGCGCCCGGCCATCGGCAGCAGCGCCAGCGTATGGCCGTGGCCGAAGCATTCGAGCGCGACGCCATCGTGGGCGCGCTCGTGGCCGACGCGGCAGACGATCGCGGTGCGGCCGAAATCATGCATCTGCGCGCCGATCCCGGCCATGCGGCGCAGCGTCGAATGGCGGCTGTCGGCGGCGACGACGAGCGGCGCCTGCAGTGCCGCGCCCGCTTCGAGGCGCAGCGTCGCCTGGCCGGCCCCGCGTTCGAACGCCGTCACCCGCACGCCAGTGCGCAGCTCGACGCCCTCGGCCTCGATCGCCGCGGCGCAAGCGGCCTCGCGCAGGCGCTGGTTGGGCACGAGCCAGCCCAGCGCCTCGTGGCCGTCGCTGCGGGCATCGAAGGGCAGCACGAGCGGCGAGCCGCCGTTGCTCACGCGCGCCTCCACCAGCGGCGCGATCTCCTGCGCCGGCAGCCGCTGCCAGATGCCCAGCGCCTCGAGGATGCGGCGCGAGCGGTGGGTGAGCGCGATGTCGCGCCCGTCCTCGGCGGGCTGCTCGATGGCGGCTTGCGGCTGCTGCTCGAGCACGAGGCTGCGCGTGCCGTCGCGCGCAAGCGCGGTGGCGAGCGCGAGACCGGCCGGGCCGGCGCCGACGATGATGAGATCGGGATGGGACATGGCGGGGGCCTCGCGGGTCGGGTCGGTTCGGGTCGATGGCGGATCGGCGTGCAAACGGCTACCGTAGCCGGCGTGCGCCGCCGCCGCCTTGACCGGCGTCAGCCGGCGGCCGATAGACCTCGGGTTCGCGCGGCGGCGGCGCGGGCCTGCCGGACCCTAGAATCGAACGATCGTTCCTTTTTCTTCCGTCCTTGCCGAGAGGAGACTTCATGGGCGCCAGCCTGGTCCTGAGCGGACGCATCGCCGTCATCAGCCTCGACAACCCGCCGGTCAACGGCCTCGGCCACGAGACGCGGGTGCAGTTCAGCGCCGCGCTCGACCGCGCCGCGGCCGATGCGGCGGTCGACGCCATCGTCGTCACCGGCGCCGGCCGCGCCTACTCGGGCGGCGCCGACATCCGCGAGTTCGGCAGCCCGAAGGCGGTGGCCGAGCCCAACCTGCTGACGCTGATCCGCCAGCTCGAGGATTGCCCGAAGCCGGTCGTCGCCGCCGTGCACGGCATCTGCATGGGCGGCGGGCTCGAGCTCGCGCTGGGCGCGCATTACCGCGTCGCCGCGCCGGGCGCCGACATCGCGCTGCCCGAGGTCAAGCTCGGCCTCATCCCCGGCGCCGGCGGCACCCAGCGCCTGCCGCGCGTGCTCGGCCTGGAGACGGCGCTGAACATGATCGTCAAGGGCGACCCGGTGCAGAGCGAGCGGCTGGCGGCGCTGCCGGGGCAGCGCCTGTTCGAGCGCATCGTCGACGGCGACCTGCTCGAGGGCGCCTGCGCCTTTGCGGCCGAGGTCGCGGCGCGCCATGCCGCCGACGGCGGGCCGCTGCCGCGCGTGCGCGACCTCGCGATCGCCCATCCCGACGCCGAGGCCTACCTGGGCTACGCCCGCAACATGGTCCAGGGCATGGCGAAGAACTACCCGGCGCCGCCGCGCTGCGTCGAGGCCATCGCGGCCGCCGTCGCCGGCCCTTTCGATGCCGGCCTGCAGCGCGAGCGCGAGATCTTCACGGCGCTGATGTTCACGCCCGAATGCAAGGCGCTGCGCCATGCCTTCTTCGCCGAGCGCGCGGCGGGCAAGATCGCCGATGTCGGCGACGACACGCCCAGGCGCGCCGTCGAGCGCGTCGCCGTGATCGGCGCCGGCACGATGGGCGGCGGCATCGCGATGAACTTCCTCAACGCCGGCATCCCGGTGACGATGCTCGAGACGGCGCAGCCGGCGCTGGACCGCGGCCTGGCGACGATACGCCGCAACTACGAGGCCCAGCTGCGCAAGGGCAAGCTCACGCAGGCCAGACTCGACGAGCGCATGGCGCTGCTGACGCCGACGCTGGCCTATGCCGACATCGCCGCCGCCGACCTCGTGATCGAGGCCGTGTTCGAGGAGATGGGCGTCAAGGAGGCCGTGTTCCGCCAGCTCGACGCGGTGATGAAGCCCGGCGCCATCCTCGCCACCAACACGAGCACGCTCGACGTGAATCGCATCGCCGCCTTCACGCAGCGGCCGCAGGACGTGATCGGCACGCATTTCTTCAGCCCCGCCAACGTGATGAAGCTGCTCGAGGTCGTGCGCGGCGCGAAGACGGCCAAGGACGTGCTCGCCACCGTGATGGCGCTCGCGCGCCGGATCCGCAAGACGGCGGTGGTCGCCGGCGTCTGCGACGGCTTCATCGGCAACCGCATGATCGAGCAGTACGTGCGCCAGGCCGGTTTCCTGCTCGACGAGGGCTGCACGCCGGCGCAGGTCGACCGCGCGATCGAGTCCTGGGGCATGGCGATGGGGCCGTTCCGCATGGGCGACCTCGCCGGCAACGACATCGGCTGGGCGATCCGCAAGCGCCGCTATCTCGAGAAGCCGGGGCTGCGCTACAGCGCCAGCGCCGACCGCCTGTGCGAGATGGGCCGCTACGGCCAGAAGACCGGCGCCGGCTGGTACGACTATGTGGCCGGCCAGCGCGACGCGCTGCCGTCGCAGGTGGTGGCGACGATGATCGAGCAGCACCGCGCCGAGCTCGGCATCCAGCCGCGCCGCATCGGCGACGACGAGATCGTGCACCGCCTCGTCTACGCCCTCGTCAACGAGGGCGCGCGGCTGCTCGAGGAAGGCATCGCGGCCAAGGCCGGCGACATCGACGTCGTCTACCTCAGCGGCTACGGCTTCCCGCTGCTGCGCGGCGGGCCGATGTGCTACGCCGACCAGCAGGGCCTGTACAACGTCGCGCGCCGCATGCGCCAGTTCGCCGCCAACCCGCACGACGACGCCTCCTTCTGGCAACCGGCGCCGCTGCTCGCGCGGCTGGCGGCCGAGGGCCGCTCGTTCACCTGAGTCCGACATCTCCGAAGGCCCATCATGACCCGAGCCGTCATCGTTTCCACCGCACGCACGCCGCTGGCCAAGAGCTGGAAGGGCGCCTTCAACATGAGCCATGGCGCCACCCTCGGCGGCCATGCCGTCAAGGCCGCGATCGAACGCGCCGGCATCGAAGCCGCCGAGGTCGAGGACGTGATCATGGGCTGCGCCAACCCCGAGGGCGCCACCGGCGGCAACATCGCGCGCCAGATCGCGCTGCGCGCCGGGCTGCCGGTGACGGTGAGCGGACTCACCGTGAACCGTTTCTGCAGCAGCGGTCTGCAGGCGATCGCGCTCGCGGCGCAGCGCATCGCCGCCGGCGAGGGCGGGATCCATGTCGCCGGCGGCGTCGAGAGCATCTCCTGCGTGCAGAACGAGATGAACCGGCACATGGCGGCCGATCCCTGGCTCGCCGAGCACAAGCCCGAGATCTACTGGCCGATGCTGCGCACGGCCGAGCAGGTCGCGCTGCGCTACAGGATCGAGCGCGAACGCATGGACCGCTACGGCGCCGAGAGCCAGCGCAAGGCCGCGGCGGCGCAGGCCGCGGGCCTGTACCACGACGAGATCGCGCCCATCACCGTGACGGCCGGCGTCGTCGACCCGCAGCTCGGCCTCATCACCAGGCGCGTCACCGTCGCCGCCGACGAGGGCATACGCCCGGGCACGACCTACGAGGCCGTGAGCAAGATCCGCCCGGCGCTGCCCGGCGGCGTGATCGCCGCCGGCAACGCGAGCCAGTTCAGCGACGGCGCCGGCGCCTGCGTCGTGATGGACGAGGCGCTGGCCGAGCGCCGGGGCCTGCGCCCCCTCGGCCGCTTCCTCGGCTTCGCCGTCGCCGGCTGCGAGCCCGACGAGATGGGCATCGGCCCCGTGTTCGCGGTGCCCAAGGTGCTGCAGCGGCTCGGCCTCACGGTCGCCGACATCGACCTCTGGGAGCTCAACGAGGCCTTCGCGGTGCAGGTGCTGTACTGCGCCGACCGCCTCGGCATCCCGATGGACCGGCTCAACGTCAACGGCGGCGCGATCGCCGTCGGCCATCCCTACGGCGTCAGCGGCCAGCGCCTCGCCGGCCATGCGCTGATCGAGGGCCGGCGTCGCGGCGCCAGGCGCGTGTGCGTGACGATGTGCATCGGCGGCGGCATGGGCGCGGCCGGGGTGTTCGAGGTGCTCTGAGCCGGGGCCGCGGCCATGAACGACGCCAAGCTCGACGGCCTGACCTGGACCCTGATCTACGGCGGCCTGCTCGCGGTCTGCCTGGGTTTCGCGGTCCGGCTGCGCGACGCCGGCCTGGGCTGGCGCATCATCGGCGGCGGCCTGGTCGCCAGCGGCATCGGCGGTTTCCTGATCTGGGTGCGCTCGCGACGCGGGCGCTGAAACGACGACGGAGTCAACGACAAGATGGGCACACCGGTCCGGCAACTGTTCGAACTCGATGGCCAGGTCGCGCTCGTCACCGGCGGCTCGCGCGGGCTCGGGCTGCAGATGGCCGAGGCGCTGGGCGAGGCCGGCGCGCGCATCATGCTCACGGCGCGCAAGGCCGGCGAGCTCGAGGCCGCGGCGGCGCAGCTGGCCGCGCGCGGCATCGATGCGCGCTGGATCGCCGCCGATTCCAGCGATGCGGAGCAGATCGAGCGCGTCGTCGCCGAGACGATGCAGCGCCTGGGCCGCATCGACATCCTCGTCAACAACGCCGGCGCGACCTGGGGCGCACCGGCCGAGGACTATCCGATCGCGGCCTGGGACAAGGTGATGAACCTCAACATCCGCAGCCTCTTCGTCTACGCCCAGGCGGTGGCGCGCGCGAGCATGATCCCGAACCGCGCGGGCCGCATCATCAACCTGGCGTCGATCGCCGGCCTGGGCGGTTCGCTCGAGATGAAGTTCATCGCCTACGGCACGAGCAAGGGCGCGGTCGTCAATTTCACGCGCACGCTGGCCGGCGAATGGGGGCCTTACGGCATCACCGTCAACGCGCTCGCGCCCGGCTTCTTCCCGAGCAAGATGACGCAGGGCGTGATCGCGCATTTCGGCGCCGACCAGCTCGCCGCCGCGGCGCCGCTGCGCCGGCTGGGCGACGACGACGACCTCAAGGGCGCCGTGCTGCTGTTCGCCAGCGCCGCGGGCAAGCACATCACGGGGCAGATCTTGGCCGTCGACGGCGGCGTCAGCGCCGTCCATGCCGGGTGAGGCTCGATGAAGCACGGACCGCTGCGCTTCCCGCTGCACATCCCCTTCGTCGAGGAGCTGGGCTTCGAGCTCTGGGCCTTTGCCGGCGGCCAGGCGCAGCTGCGCGTCGACCTCGCGCAGGCGCATCTCAACAGCTGGGAAGTCGCGCATGGCGGCGTGCTGATGACGCTGCTCGACGTCGCGATGGCGCATGCGGCGCGCAGCGTCAACGCGGCGCAGGAGGATCATGGCCCCGGCGTCGCGACGATCGAGATGAAGACCAGCTTCATGCGCGCCGCCGAGGGCCGGCTGACGGCGAACGCCAAGCTGCTGCACCGCACGACGACGCTGGCCTTCTGCGAGGGCAGCGTGCTCGACGACGACGGCGCGCTCTGCGCCCATGCCACCGCCACCTTCAAGTACCTGCGCGCGCTGCCCTCGAAGCGGCGCGAGCTCAAACCCCTGCAACCGAACATCGAAGGAACGCCATGATGAACCACCGCATCGTCCTCGCCTCGCGCCCCGAGGCCGAGGTCGGGCCCGAGCATTTCCGGCTCGAGGAGGTCGCGCTGGCGCCGCTGGCGCCGGGCCGGGTCCGGGTGCGCCACCATTTCCTCAGCCTCGACCCCTATATGCGCGGCCGCATGAGCGACGCCAAGAGCTACGCCGCGCCGCAGCCGCTGGGCGAGGTGATGATCGGCGGCACCGTGGGCGAGGTCGTCGAATCGCGCCACGACCGTTTCAAGCCCGGCGACGCCGTCGTCGGCATGGGCGGCTGGCAGGAAATCGCCGACTTCGACGCCGGCGTTCCCGGTGCGCTGACCAAGGTCGACACCAGCCATGTGCCGCTGTCGGCCTACCTCGGCGCCGTCGGCATGCCCGGGGTCACGGCCTGGTACGGGCTGGGCCGGATCATCGAGCCGAAGGCGGGCGAGACCATCGTCGTCGATGCCGCCAGCGGCGCGGTCGGCGGCGTCGTCGGCCAGCTCGCGCGGGCGCGCGGCTGCCGCGTCGTCGGCATCGCCGGCGGCGCCGACAAGTGCGCCTATGTCACGGGCGAGCTCGGCTTCGACGCCTGCATCGACTACAAGGCCCAGGCCGGCTACAAGGCGCTGACGGCGGCGCTCGACGCCGCCGCGCCGCAGGGCGTCGACGGCCTGTTCGAGAACGTCGGCGGCGTGATCATGGACGCCGTGATGTCGCGCATGAACGCCTTCGGCCGCATCGCGCTGTGCGGGATGATCGCCGGCTACGACGGCAGCCCGCTGCCGATCACGAACCCGCGCCTGGTGCTGACGCAGCGGCTCAAGCTGCAGGGCTTCATCGTCAGCGAGCATCTCGAGGTCTGGCCGCAGGCGCTGGCCGAGCTCGGCGCCGCCGTCGCCACCGGGCGGCTGAAATACCGCGAGACGGTCGCGCAGGGCCTGGCCGCGGCGCCCGAGGCCTTCATCGGCCTGCTCAAGGGACGCAATTTCGGCAAGCAACTGGTGCAGCTGGCTTGAACTGGGACTGGCTGCGCTTCGAGGCGCTGGGCGTCGACCGGCTGTACGACGCGCTGGCGCTGCGCTGCCGCGTCTTCATCCTCGAGCAGGGTCCCTATCTCGACCCCGACGGCGTCGACCGCCGTTGCTGGCACCTGCTCGGGCGCGACGCCGCGGGCGCGCTGCAGGCCTATCTGCGCGTCGTCGACCCCGGCGTCAAGTACGCCGAGCCGTCGATCGGCCGCGTCATCACCGCGCCCGAGGTGCGCGGCAGCGGAAGCGGGCGCGCGCTGATGATCGAGGGCGTCGCGCGCTGCGTCGATGCCTGGCCCGGGCGCGGCATCCGCATCAGCGCGCAGGCCCATCTCGAGCGCTGGTATGGCGAATTCGGCTTCGTGCGCGTCGGGAACGAATACCTCGAGGACTCGATCCCACATCTGGAAATGCTGAGGCAGCCATGAGTGTCACGCACGAGGTCTTCAACCAGGCCGAGCCGCTCGTCGGGGTCAACCTGTTCCGCTCCAACCGGCCGCTGCGCGACGCCTTGAAGGCGCTGGCGCCGGGGCTCGATCTCGCCGGGCTCTCGGTCGTCGGCGCCGAGGCCGGTTCGGCCGAACTGCAGACCCATGCGCGCCTGGCCAACCACCACGGGCCGGTGCTGCACACCCACGACGCGCAGGGCCGGCGCATCGACGAGGTCGAGTTCCACCCCAGCTACCACGCGCTGATGGAAGGCGCGCTGCGCCATGGCCTGCATGGCGCGCCCTGGAGCGCGGCGCCGCTGGCGCATCTCGAGCGCGCGGCGGCCTTCATGCTGTGGACCGGCGCCGAGCCGAGCACGCTGTGCCCGGTCTCGATGAGCTACGCGGCGACGCCGGCGCTGCGCGCCAACCCGGCGCTGCAGGCGGCCTGGGGCCCCAGGCTCGCGGGCCGCCGCTACGACCCGCGCGTGATCCCTTTCGAAGGCAAGACCGCGGTCACGATGGGCATGGGGATGTCCGAGAAGCAGGGCGGCTCGGACGTGCGCGCCAACCGCAGCCGCGCCGAGGCCGACGGCCGCGACGCCTGGGGCGAGCGCGTGCGCATCACCGGCCACAAGTGGTTCCTCTCGGCGCCGATGTGCGATGCCTTCCTCGTGCTCGCGCGCGGCGACGCCGGCCTGGGCTGCTATTTCCTGCCGCGCTGGCTGCCCGACGGCACGCGCAATGCGTTCGCCATCCAGCGCCTGAAGGACAAGCTCGGCAACCGGGCCAACGCCAGCAGCGAGGTCGAGTTCGACCGCGCCGCCGCCTGGCTCGTCGGCGAGCCGGGTCGCGGCGTGGCGCAGATCCTCGCCATGGGCACGCTCACCCGGCTCGACTGCGCGCTCGGCAGCGCCGGCCTGATGCGCCAGGCGCTGGCGCTGGCGCTGCACCACTGCCACCAGCGCCAGGCCTTCGGGCGCGACCTCATCGAACAGCCGCTGATGACGAACGTCCTCGCCGATCTCGCGCTCGAGAGCGAGGCCGCGACGGCGCTGGCGCTGCGCCTGGCGCTGGCGGTGGACCGCAGCGAGCATGGCGGTGGCGACCACGACCAGGACCACGAGCGCGCGCTGCGCCGGCTGCTGAACCCGATCGCCAAGTTCTGGATCTGCAAGCGCGGCGCCTCCTACGCCCAGGAGGCGATGGAATGCCTGGGCGGCAACGGCTATGTCGAGGCCGAGGGCGCCGGGGTGATGGCGCGCATCTACCGCGAGATGCCGGTGAACTCGATCTGGGAGGGCGCCGGCAACATCATGGCGCTGGACCTGCTGCGCGCGCTGCGCGCCGCCGACGTGGCACCGGCGCTGGAGCGCGAACTGGCCGCCGCGCGCGGCGCCGATGCCGCCTTCGACGCCGCCGCCGACGCGCTGCTGCGCGAGCTCGGCGGCGTCACCGAGGAGGCGCAGGCGCGGCGCCTGGCGCGCGATGTCGCGCTGCTGGTGCAGGCCGCGCTGCTGCAGCGCCAGGCGCCGCAGGGCGTGTTCGAGGCCTGGTGCGACAGCCGCATCGCGGCGCGCTCCGATGTCTGGGGCCTGCTCGGCCCGCGCCACGACGCCAAGGCGATCGTGCAGCGGGCGCTGCCCGTCGAAACCGATCACTGAGGCTGCGATGACGCACGACAAGCCCGGCCGCCGCACGGCGGTGATCACAGGCGCGGCCTCGGGCTTCGGCCTCGAGGCCAGCCGCATCGCGGCGCGGCGCGGCATGAACGTCGTGCTGGCCGATGTCGACGCCGCGGCGTTGCAGGCGGCGGCGCGCGAGATCGAGGCGCTGGGCGCCGCGGTGCTGCCGTTCCGGCTCGATGTCTCCAAGGCCGCCGAGGTCGAGGCGCTGGGCGCGGCAACGCTGGCACGCTGGGGGGCGCCGCACCTGGTCTTCAACAATGCCGGCGTCGGCGCCGGCGGGCTGATCTGGGAGCACCGCGCCAGCGACTGGGACTGGGTGCTGGGCGTGAACCTGATGGGCGTGGCGCATGGCGTGCGCGTGTTCACGCCGGCGATGCTGGCCGCCGCCGCGGCCGATCCGGCCTGGCAGGGCCATATCGTGAACACCGCGAGCATGGCGGGGCTGGTGAACATGCCGACGATGGGCGTCTACAACGTCAGCAAGCATGCCGTGGTGGCGCTGAGCGAGACGCTGTACCAGGACCTGGCGCTGGTGAGCGACCAGGTCCACGCCCATGTGCTGTGCCCGTTCTTCGTGCCGACGGGCATCGCCCGCAGCGAGCGCCATCGCGCCGCCGAGGCCGATGCCGCGCCGCCGACGGCCAGCCAGCGCATCGCCCAGCAGCAGCTCGAACGCGCGGTCAGCCGCGGCAAGGTCACGGCGGCCGAGGTCGCGCAGTTCGTCTTCGACGCCATCGACGCCGGCCGCTTCTACATCTACAGCCACCCGGGCGCGCTCGGGGGCGTGAAGTCGCGTCTGGAGGACATCCTGGCGCTGCGCGACCCGAGCGACCCCTACGCCGCGCAGCCGGAGATCGGCGCGCAACTGCGGCAGGCGCTGCGGCGCCGCTGAGGCGCGGCGGTACGCGCACCGGTGGGCGCGCGCGTTTGCGCATCGCTTCGCATCCCGGGCCGCCTTCAGCAGCCGAGCGCCAGCGCCTGCAGCGGCCGGCCGGACGCGGCATCGGTGACGACGAAGACGACGCGGCGCGGGTGGGCGGCGACGCCGCGCGTGACCTCGATGCGCGCTTGCATCGCCGCCGCGCCGGACCAGGGCGGCAGCGGCTTGTAGAGCCGCACGACGGCATCGTCGTGCAGCGTCGCGCCGGCGTTCTCGCCCGCGCGCACGCGGCTCGCATAGCCGTCCTCGACGACGGCCCAGTAGCCGGCGAGTTCGCGCGGCGCGGCGGCCAGCGCGCCGACTTCGACCTCGACGAGATCGCCGTCGCGCCCCAGCTCGAGCGCGGGCGCGCCGGCGCCCGCGGCGCCAGGCCGGCGCATCAAGCGCCAGTCGCGGCGATCGACGCCGTCGACGATGACCTGCGGCGTGTAGACGCCGTCGCTGCCGGCGCGGCGCGCGAGCTCGCGCTGGCGCGCCGTGCCCGCGGGCGTGGCGTAACGGTCGGTCCAGCCCAGGCGATCCCAGTAGTCGACGTGGAAGGCCAGCGCGATGACGTCGCTGCGGCCCAGCAGGGTCGAGAG
>JAGWVB010000094.1 GCA_018971105.1 Burkholderiales bacterium | reverse complement strand
ACGACCGCTGCGATCTACGCCGACCCGCTGAAAGTCGACTACCACACTGCGCTCGGTTTCTCGGCGATCGCCTTGGCTCAGCGGGACCTGCTTCAGGTGACGGCAGCGATTCTCCCAGCGCTTGCCCCGGGCGCGACGAACACATGGATCGTCGTCGGAATCGACGCCGCCCTCAGTGGCAAGAGCGACTTGGCGCACGGGGCGTTACTCGCCGCCCTTGACCGCTCAAGAAACCGAACCACGACGGTTCGAGTGCTTCGTGGGATGGCGGCGCGATCGGAGGACGCTGCTGTCGTTGCTGCAGTGAATGGAGTTCTGGTTGCGGCCGGTGAACCTGCAGTCACTACGGACTCGGAGAAAGTCAATTGATGATGGCTTGGCCTAGCCTTCTGAGCGCATCTTTGCCAGACGGTGGCGCTCAATTTTTCGCTTTCGCGGAACGGGTCCGTGCATCCCAAACTTCAAACTGACTTGTCAATGTCACGAGATATGAAGACGCCGGCCGCGATCAGGCCCAGCACCGTTGCCTACATCCTCAGGCAGCATGCGGATCAGCTATACGAAGCTCTCACCGAACTGCTGGGTGCAGATGATGACTTGGAGGTCGAGGAGCTTACAAGGGATCAAGAACAAGAGCTCATGCTCTTAATCGTTTCGCTGATCCGAAGCGTAGCGGCTGAGAGCAGGCAGATGACTCCCTATTTGGGAGCGGTCGCGTCGTTTGGGATAGAGAATTTTGCTGAGATCACACAGTATCTAGATCGGCGTACGGCGGATGAGCTGCAACGAGTGATTGATGCCAAGTTGCGGGAATATCTGAATGTAGTTGGTAACCCAGGATCGCCAGACTCCTGGAATGTCGATGCAGCGCTGCGGCGATTCGCAGACATGGCGAACGCCGACACAGATCTGCGAAAACGAGCCACGGCTATCGGTGCGCAGAAGTTTCTCAGGGGTCAGCTGGCTGAGCTTCGTGAAGCCCTGACCACAATTGATTCTCGCGCCAGCGACCTGGAGCAGCAGGCACGGGAGTGGCTAGGTCAGCGCGCGCAAGCGCCCGATGGCCACGAGCGTCACTGGGGCAGCTTTGGGGATCCGGCCATAGGGCTTCACATGAGTCCGCGCATGCAGCGGTGGAATCCAGACAGACTTGATACGCCCCTCAGGTGGGTCGTGCTGAAGCTGGAACACGAATTCGAGAGAGACGAGCAGGTAATCCCGGTCGCAACAGACCCAGGTACTGTCTCATCCCAAGCGAAGACTAGTCTGACTCTGAAAGAGAGGCTCAACCGATTGGCTGCGCTGCTGGCGGACGGCACCATAACGCAGGCTGAGCACGACGCATCCCGCCGTCGCATCCTCGAACAGCTCTGATCCAAGACCACCAGAGGTCGGAGTGTTGGCGGTGGCCTTGCGGGTGAGCGGGGGAGATCAAGCAGATCGATCAGTCGCGCTGCTTGGTGGCACTCGCCGGTTTCTGTGGGCGACGGGCGCGGACGCCGGTTCGATTGAGCAACAAGGAATCGAACTGGCGGTGAACCCAACGGTGGCGATCGCGGTGGCGATGGGGGCGAGCTGCTACGATTCACCTCGAAAATGGGTCTGATCCGCAGCGTTCCGCAGCGGTTTGCACCGGCTGTAAGGCGCTGAGTTATCTAGGTTTGGCGCGGGTTACAGGCCCACCACCATTTACGGCTCCGCAAGGGGCCACAAACGACCAAGGCGCCAAGTAAATCAACGACTTGGCGCCTTTTCGTCTGCCTTGCGCCTGATTGGTGGACGCCTGCCTACCGTCAGCTGGTTACGATTGAAGGGGGCAGGTCACACAGCCCGCCCCGCGCCTGCCTGACCAACACAGAAGCGGACGCCCGCCCGGGTACCGCGCTACCTCGTTCCTCGGGCCGCTTCCTGCCGCGCCGCGTCGGAGCTCTTGGCGATCTCCGCGTCAGACTGCTCGAGGAGCGACCGAATCAGCCGATCGTCATCCGCGTTGGCAACATCCGGAGGCGGTGTGGAGCTCGATGACCGCTCCCTTGGGGCCGCGCATTCCGCGTCCGCGCGCCTGCACTCGGCCAGCGTGAGCCCGCGATTGACGGCACGCGCGCGCTCGACGCCGGACGTCGCGGGAAGCCGGGACGGCATGCGCGCGTAAGAAATCGACGCCATCGCCGTCTGGAACCTGACCACCGCCCCGTTCTTCGCATAATGCCCGTCCATGCCCTCGAATCCGCCAGCCCGCGCGCCGGCCACGTTGACCCAACTCGACCCGACCGCCTTGCTGGCGCTGCGCGCCGACATGCTTCGCTTCGCGCGGCTGCAACTGCGCCATGCCGACATCGCCGAGGATCTGGTGCAGGAGGCGATCGAGGCTGCGCTGCGCGGCGCCTCGGGCTTCGCCGGGCAGTCGTCGCTCAAGACCTGGGTCTTCGCCATCCTGCGCCACCGCATCATCGACCACCTGCGCACGGCCTCGCGCGTGGTGCCGATGTCGTCGCTGGTCGACGAGGGCGACGACTGGCAGGAGCAGGTCGAGGCGATGTTCAACGAGTCGGGGCGTTGGCGCGAGGATGCGCGCCCGGTGACCTGGCCGGCGCCCGACGAATCGATGCAGAGCAAGCAGTTCTGGCGCGTCTTCGAGGCCTGCCTCGATCATCTGCCGGAGCAGATGGGACGCGTGTTCATGATGCGTGAATTCCTCGGCCTGGAGACGTCCGAGATCTGCGCCCAGGCCGGCGTCTCGGGCAGCAATTGCCACGTGCTGCTGCACCGCGCGCGCCTGAAGCTGCGCGACTGCCTGCAGCGCGGCTGGGGCCGGCCCGGGGGCGCTGGATGCTGAATTGCCGCCAGGTCGCCGAACTGTGCTCGCGCGAGCTGGACGCTCCGCTGCGCCGCGGCGAGCGCCTGGGCATGGGGCTGCATCTGATGATGTGCAGCGGCTGCAAGCGCTACCGGCTGCAGATGCAGTCGCTGCGCCAGGCGATGGCGACCTATGCCCAGGGCGGCGCCGAGACTGACGGCGGGGCTTCAGACGCCGATCCTGCGCCGCCCGAGCGGACTCCTTGAATGCGCCATCCCCGATCCGATGCAGGCGGGCATGGCGCGCCATCGCTGCCGCCATGTCGGCTCCCTGGATGAGGGCGGGGCGGTCGGCATCGAAGTCCGCCAGGCGCAGGCGCGCCAGCCAGCCCGCGTCGTAGGGCGCGCGATGGACGAGTCGGGAGCCTCGGCGAGGCGCCCGTTGCGCTCGAGCACCGTGCCGAGCATCGGTGATTTGACCGGGACGATGCTCTTGGCCAGTTCCACCACCGCGATCGATCGGTCCTGTTCAATGACCGAACCCGGGCTCTTGGGCCGGCCCGTGCAGACCTCGCCGGCGGCGCGGATGCCCAGGGAGCAGGCTTAGCCGGCAACGTTGGCGGGGCAAGCCTGTTTCGACACTGCGCGCGATTCCTTATGGAGCCTTCGGCATCAATGAGTTAACATAATATACATTGTGCACTATTAACAAAACGCGATGCAGTCGCGGCAAGTCCATCGCTCCTGGGTCGGGAACCAGCGCAAGGCGCGCGAGCCACCGATCTGCCCAGCCCAGCCGGGCCAGACCCGGGATCAGTTCAAGTCGGCGCCCGGCTCGTCGCCGTCACCCGCATCGGACGCGTCGGCCAGGTCGCCGGCATCGAGCGCATCGGCAGCCGCGCCGGTACCGGATACCCGGTCTAGCGGCCGGCAGAGCCGCCGCTGCAACTGGCCCAGACGCTCGGAGCGCGCCACCGCGGCCAGCACGAGTTCAGGGTCGATCATCATCTGGAACGGATTGCGTACCGAAGTCTGCTGGGACATCTCGCGGCTCCACGGGCTGTTCGATCAACCCTGGTTGCACTCTACGCCGCCGACGCGCGCCGGCGAAGTCGGCGCAGCGCCCGAGCGGCTGTCGGAAGAATTCCGACACGAATCGCGAGCCGCGCGTGCAACAGCCGTGCGCTCAGGGCTTGCCAGCAGCGGCCTCGGCCAGTCTGGCCGCGAGCTTGTCGCGTCCGCCCAGGCGCGCGAAGGCCGCCGCGTCCAGCCCCTGGATGTTGCGCTGGCGCGGATCGGCGCCATGCGCGAGCAGGATCGAGACCGATTCCTCGCGGCCATAGCGCGCGGCCATCATCAGCGGCGTGGTCTGGTTCGGCGAGGGCGCATCGATGGCGGCGCCATGTTCGAGCAGCAGCCTCACGACCTCGGGTTCGGGCCCGGAGGCCGCGTAATGCAGCGGCGTCCAGCCCTGGCGATTGATCCGCGCGCCGCGGTCGATCAGCTTGCGCACCCAGTCGGTCTCACCGCGTAAGGCCGCCATCATCAAGGGCGTCTCGCCGGCCGGGTTGACCGCGTCGTACGCGATCCCGGGTTGCTCCAGCAGCAGCTCGGCGACCTTGAACGAATGCTCGCGCAAGGCCAGGTAGAGCCCGACCTGACCCCGGGGATCGGTCGTGTTGGGGTTGAATCCCTGGCTCAGCAACTCGCGCACGGTGAGCGAATTGTCGACACCGACGGCGCGGAAGAAATCCACGGCAGGATCGGCCTTGGCTGCAAAAGATGCAATCAACACAAGGGCGTAGGTAATATATCTCAAGTACTTTCTAATCACGTTCCGATCCCGCAGGCGATGCCGGAAGCGCGCCTGGCAGCGCGAACAGGCGTTCGAAGTTGGCCGTCGTGGCGCGCGCGATGGCGTCGACCGGAACACCCTTGAGCGCCGCCAGCTGGGCCGCGACATGGACGACGTAGGCCGGCTCGTTGGTCTTGCCGCGATGCGGCAGCGGCGCCAGATAGGGGCTGTCGGTCTCGATCAGGCAGCGCTCCAGCGGCACGCGGCGCGCGACCTCGCGCAGCTCGGCCGCGTTGCGGAACGTCAGGATGCCGGAGAAGGAGATGTGAAAGCCGAGCGCCAGCGCCGCCTCGGCCACCTCCATCGTCTCGGTGAAGCAATGGAACACGCCGCGCACGGCCCCCTGCCCTTCGTCGGCCAGCACGGCCAGCGTGTCGGCACTGGCGCTGCGCGTGTGCACGATCAGCGGCAGCCCGGTGGCCCGGGCGGCGCGGATGTGGACCCGGAAGCGCTCGCGCTGCCAGGCCATGTCGGCGACGCTGCGCCCGCCCAGGCGGTAGTAGTCGAGCCCGGTCTCGCCGATGCCGACGACGCGCGGCAGCGCGGCGCGCTGGCGCAGATCGTCCAGCGTCGGCTCGGTCACGCCCTCCTGGTCGGGGTGCACGCCGACCGTGCACCAGATCCCGTCGTCACCGGTGGCCAGCGCGTGGACAGTCGGGAATTCCTCCAGCGTCGTGCAGATCACGAGCGCGCGCTCGACCCGTGCCTGGGCCATCGAGCGCCGGATCTGCGGCAGGCGCGCGAGCAGCCCGGGGTCGCTGAGATGGCAATGGCTGTCGACGTACATGCGGGGGGACCCGGTGCGCGCGCCGCGGTCAGAGCGTCTGGGTCGGCTTGGACGACGAGACGCTGGTGCCCAGGATCTCCTCGATCTTGATCTTCAGGTGGCGCGACTTTTCGTCGTTGGGGAACCGCACGCCCACGCCCTGGGTGCGACCACCCGAGGCGTTGGCCGGCGTGATCCAGGCCACCTTGCCGGCGACCGGGAAGCGCTGCGGATCGTCGGGCAACGACAGCAGCAGGTAGATGTCGTCACCCATGCGGTATTCGCGCTGCGTCGGCACGAACAGGCCGCCGTCGGTGAAGACCGGGATGTAGGCGGCGTACAGCGCGCCCTTCTCGCGGAACACGAGCTGGATCACGGCCGGCCGGATGTTCGGCGCCGGCGACGCCGGCGTCAGGGGTGCATTCAGCGTACCGGCCCGGGTCGTGGTGGTGCGGTCGTTCATGGGCGCAGTGTATCCATGCGACCGCGCCCCGGCTCCGGCGCCAGGGCCGTGCGGCCCGACTGCACCAGCGACTCGATCAGCAGCCCCTCGTTCCAGGGGTGTTCGGCATGGCGCGCGACGCGGTCGAGCTCGCGCGACCAGTCGGCCAGCGCGGCCATGCAGGCGCGCGCCGGCACCGCATCGGGCGGGAAATAGCGCCCCTCGCCGCCGACGCTGCGCGCCATCGCGTCGTGGCAGATCTTGCGCAGCGCGTCCAGCACCTGCGGTATCGGCCAGCCGGCGAGCGCCGTGGCGCTGCCGCGCTCGACGGCGCGCGGCAGCGCGGTCCAGGCCGCCGCGTCGACGCCCTGCTGCGCCAGCGCCAGCGCATCGAGCGGGCGCCCGTTGCAGGCCTGGATCAGGATGCGCGCAGCCGCGGCATCGGCCACGCCTTGCCCGGCCAGCCAGGCCGCGGCCTGCGCCGCCTCGGGATCGGGCAGGCGCACGCGCTGGCAGCGGCTGCGCACCGTCGGCAGCAGCCAGGCCGGGTCGGCGCAGGTCAGCAGCAGGCGGGTCGAACCGGGCGGCTCCTCGAGCGTCTTCAGCAGCGCGTTCGCGGACTGCACGTTGAGCGCCTCGGCCGGGTGCAGCAGCGCGACCTTGCCGCGGCCGCGCGCCGGCGTGCGCGTCGTCCAGTCGATCAGTGCGCGCACCTCGACGATGCGGATCTGGCGGCTGGGCTTGCGCTTGGCGTCGTCGGCATCGGCCTTGTCGTCGACGAGCGGCCAGTCGTGCGCGCGGCGCAGCGACTCGGGCAGCAGCACCAGCAGGTCCGGGTGCAGGCGCGCGCGCACGAGGTGGCAGCTGCCGCAGCCGCCGCAGGGGCGGGCGGCGCCGTCCGCCGCCTCGCACAGCCAGGCCTGGGCCAGGGTGACGGCGAACGCCAATGCGCCGCTGCCGGCGGCGCCGTGCACGAGCAGCGCATGGCCGCGCTGCGTCGCCAGCACCTCGCGCAGCGGCGCCGCCAGCCACGGCAGCGGCAGCGCGCCGCCGGCATCGGCGCTGAGGTTCACCACCAGCCCCGCGCGGCCAGTGCGGCCTCGATGCGCGCCGCCACGGCCGCGCGCTCGCCCGACGCATCCAGGCGCACGAAGCGCGCCGGCGCGGCCGCGCAGCGCGCGGCGTAGGCGGCGGCGACGCGGGCGTAGAAGTCGAGATCCTGCGATTCGAAGCGGTCGGGTGCGCGCGCGGCGCCGCGGCGCGCCGCCGCGATCGCCGGCGGCAGCTCGAACCACAGCGTGAGGTCGGGCTCGCGGCCCTGCTGGACCCAGGTTTCGAGCCCGCCCAGCACCGCGGCGTCGAGTCCGCGGCCGCCGCCCTGGTAGGCGAAGCTGGCGTCGGTGTAGCGGTCGCACACCACGCTGGCGCCGCGCGCCAATGCCGGCTCGATCAGGCGCTGCAGATGGTCGCGCCGCGCGGCGAACACGAGCAGGGCCTCGGTGAGGGCGTCCATCGCCTGGTGCAGCACGAGCTCGCGCAGGCGTTCGGCCAGCTCGGTGCCGCCGGGCTCGCGCGTGACGACGACCTCGTGGCCGCGGCGGCGCAGCCACGCCGCGACGGCCTCGAGATGCGAGCTCTTGCCCGCGCCGTCGATGCCCTCGAAGGTGATGAAACGCCCCGGCGTCATCGGCCGCGCTGGTACTTGGACACGGCGCGATTATGGTCGGCGAGCGAAGCGCTGAATTCGCTGCTGCCGTCGCCGCGGGCGACGAAATAGAGCGCGCGCGTGGACGCGGGACGCACGGCGGCGCGCAGCGAGGCGAGCCCGGGCAGCGAGATCGGCGTCGGCGGCAGGCCGGTGCGCAGATAGGTGTTGTACGGGGTGTCGAGCGCGAGGTCGGACTTGTGCAGCGTGCCGTCGTAGCGGCTGCCCAGGCCGTAGATCACCGCCGGGTCGGTCTGCAGCGGCATGCCGATGCGCAGCCGGTTGTTGAAGACGCCCGCGACAAGGCCGCGGTCGGCCGCCTGGCCGGTCTCCTTCTCGATGATCGAGGCCAGGATCAGCGCCTCGTCGGCGCCCTTGAGCGGCACGTCGGGGCTGCGCTCGGCCCAGGTCTGGGCCAGCCGCCGCTGCATCGCCGCGTGCGCGCGCTTGAGCACCGTCAGGTCGCTCACGCCGGGGCTGTAGCTGTAGGTATCGGGGAAGAAGCGTCCCTCGGCGGGCTCGCCGGGGTCGCCGATCGCGGCCATCAGTTCGGCGTCGCTGAGCCCGGCGCTGGCGTGCTGGAGGTCCGGCGCCTGCGCCAGCGCGGCGCGCAGCTGGCGCAGCGTCCAGCCCTCGGTGATGCGGATCCGCTCCAGCGTCTCGTCGCCCTGCACCATCATCGCCAGCAGGCTGCGCGGCGTCGCCCCGACCTCGATCGCGTAGCTGCCGGCGCGGATGCGCCGCGCCTGCCCCGACCAGCGGAACCATTCGTAGAGCAGGCGCGGCGGGACCTGCACCCCGGCATCGACCCAGGCCTGGGCGACCTGGCGCGGCGGCGTGCCGGACTCGATCGAGAGTTCGACCGCCTTGCGCGCCAGCGGCAGCGGCTGCTGCAGCCACCATGCGGCGGCCACGGCGGCGCCAGCGGCAATCAGGACCAGGACTCCCGCCAGCGACAACCACAGGCGGGATCCCGGCGAGCGACGCGACATGACGGCGATGATAATCAAGCGATGCCCGCAGACATCCCTCCCGCCGGCGCGCCCGCCGACCTCCCCGCCGGCCTGGTGCGCCTCGACGACTGGGGCGTGATCCGCGCCCGCGGCGCCGAAGCGCGCAAGTTCCTCCATGGCCAGCTGACCCAGGACATCGAGCATCTGGCCGGCGGCCGCGCCACGCTCGCCGGCTATTGCTCGGCCAAGGGGCGGCTGCTCGCGACCTTCGTCGTCTGGCCGGTGGCCGACGATGAACTGCTGCTGGCCTGCAGCGCCGACCTCCTGCCCGCCACGCTCAAGCGCCTGTCGATGTTCGTGCTGCGTGCGCAATGCAAGCTCAGCGACGCCAGCGCCGAGGTGCCGCTGTGGGGCCAGGCGGGCGGCGCCCCCTCGACGGCCGTCTGGCAGACGCGCGCCGAGGGCGCGGCGACGTCGATCCGCCTGCCCGATGCCGTCGCCGGCGGGACGGCGCAGACGCGCCGGCTCTGGGCCGGCGCCGCGCCGCAGGGCCTGCCGCTGCTCGACGCCGGGAGCTGGCGCTGGCTCGAGGTGATGAGCGGCACGGCGCGCATCGTCGGCGCGACGGTGGAGCGGTTCGTGCCGCAGATGGTCAACCTCGAACTCGTCGGCGGCGTGAATTTCCAGAAGGGCTGCTATCCGGGCCAGGAGGTGGTCGCGCGCAGCCAGTACCGCGGCACGCTCAAGCGCCGGGCGGCCATCGTCGCTGCCGAGCTCGAACTGGCCCCCGGCAGCGAGATCTTCCACAGCGCCGACCCGGAGCAACCGGCCGGCATGGTCGTGCTCGCGGCGACGCGCCGCGGCGACCGCGCCGACAGCGCCCATGCCGCGCTGGTCGAGGTCAAGCTCGCGGCGCTCGAGGGAGGCACCCTGCACGCCGGCGCGCCAGATGGGCCGCGGCTGACGCCGCTTGCCCTGCCCTACCCGATCCCGGCCGAGGCGGCCTGAACCGGGCCGCGCGCGCATTGCCCGCGCGGCGGCGCGCGGGTTCAGGTCAGCAGCCGCCGCATCGGCACATGGCCGATGCCGGCCTCGACGAAATCGGGGCCCGAACGCTCGAAACCGGCGCGCTCGTAGAACGAGAGCGCGGTCGACTGCGCGTGCAGGCGCAGTTCGCGGTCGCCGCGCGCGCGCGCCGCGTCGACGAGCGCGTCGAGCAGGACGCGCCCGATGCGCGCGCCGCGTACCGTGGCCAGCGTCGCCATGCGCCCGATCTGCCCGACGCCGGGCGCCGGCGCCAGCAGCCGGCCGCTGGCCACCGCCATCCCCAGACGGTTGAGCACCAGGGCGTGGACCGCAGTCGCGTCGTCCGCGTCGACGAGAATCCCCGCCGGGATGCCCTGCTCCTCGGCGAAGACGAGGCGGCGGATGGCATGCGCCAGCTCGCCCTGGGCGGTCCAGTCGCCGATGCGCGCCTCGACCATGGGCAGCCCGGCCTCGAAGGCCTCGAAGGCCGCGCGCAGCGGCGCCGGCACCGGGCGGCTCGTCTGCGTCGCCGGATCGGCGAAGACGTAGACGATTTCACCGTGCACGAGGCAGGTCTCGCCGCGGAAGACGGCGGCGAGCAGGCGGATCGACGACTGGCCGATGCGCTCGCAGCGCACGCCGACGTCGAGGCGTTCGTCGTAGCGCGCCGAGCCGAGGTACTCGAGCGTTGCCTTGCGCACGTAGAGGTCGCCTTCGAGCCGCGCCATCGCCTCCTGGTAGGGCAGGGCCAGCGCGCGCCAGTAGCCCGCGACGGCGGTATCGAAGTAGGTCAGGTAATGGGCGTTGAAGACGATCTTCTGCAGGTCGACCTCGGCCCAGCGCACGCGCAGGCGCTCGTGAAAGCGGAAATCGCCGCGCTTCATCTCGGACTCCTGCGCCTGAGCGCCGCGGCGGCGAAGTCGAGCGCGACGGCCGACTCCTCGAGCGCACGCCCCATCTTGATGAAATCATGCGTCACGCCGCGCGCCAGTTCGAGTTCGACCTCGACCCCGGCCAGGCGCAGCCGGTCGGCATAGGCCAGCGCCTCGTCGACGAGCGGATCGCATTCGGCCAGGATGAGGCCGGCCGGCGCGACGCCGTCGACATCGGCCTCGAGCGGCGCGAAGCGCCAGTCCTGGCGCCGGGCCGGTTCGATGTAGTGGTCGAAGAACCAGTCGATGGCCGCCTCCTCGAGCAGGAAACCCCGGCTGTAGAGACGGCGCGACGCGGTCTCGGCACGCGCGGCGGTGCCGGGCGTGATCAGCAGTTGCAGCGCCAGCGGCAGGCCGATGTCGCGCGCATGCAGCGCGCAGACCGCCGCCAGCGTGCCGCCGGCGCTGTCGCCGCCGACCGCCAGCGGCGTGCCCGGCGCCAGGCCCGTGGCGAGCGCGGCCATCGCGGACCAGGCGTCGGACACGGCGGTCGGGAAGCGGTGCTCGGGCGCCAGCCGGTAGTCCAGCGCCACCACGGCCCAGTCGCTGCGCAGCGCGAGCTGGCGGCACAGGCTGTCGTGCGTCTCGAGCCCGCCGACGACGAAGCCGCCGCCATGCAGGTACAGCAGCGTCGACGTCGCACCCGGTCGCGCGGCGTAGCGGCGCGCGCGCAGCGGCGCGCCGTCGGCGGCGGCGATCTCGAAGTCCCGCACCTCGGCCAGCGGCGCGCGCGCCAGGTCCAGCACCTCGGCGCCGGCGGCGTAGGCGGCGCGCGCCTGCGCCACCGGCAGCGTGTGCAGCGGCGGCCGGCCGGCGCGGCGGATGCGCTCCAGCAGCGCGGCCATGCGGGGGGTGAGGAGTCGAGTGCCCAAGGCCGGCAAGCATAGCCGCAGCCTGCAGTCCGTCGCCTGCAGCTGCATTCCATCGCAAGGCGCGGGCCGCGGGAGCGCTGCCGCTGCTATGGTGTGCTACATCAGCAACACACCGGCGACCCCGCCATGCCCCACTGGAACGACAGAGCGCCGATCTACCAGCAGCTGGCCGACCAGCTCGCGGCCGGGCTGCTCGACGGCGATCCGGCCGAAGGAGCGGCCATGCCCTCGGTGCGCGCGCTTGCCGGCATCCACATGCTCAATCCGCTGACGGTGAACCGGGCGCTGCAGGCGCTGGGCGACGAGGGACTGCTCGAGACCCGGCGCGGCCTCGGCCTTTACGTCGTCAGCGGCGCGCGCGAGCGGCTGCGGGCGACCGAGCGCCGGCGCTTCCTGGAGACCGAATGGCCGCGCCTGCGCGAGCGCCTGCACCGCCTGGGCATCGGCCCCGAACAACTGGACTGGGAGGAGCGCGCATGAACGCCGCCATCGAAGATCCCGCCGCCGCCGCCGGCGCGCTCGTGCGCGCGCGCGGCCTGACGGTCGCCTACGGCGCCCGGCGCGCCGTCGACGACATCGGCTTCACGATCCCCAAGGGTCGCGTCGTCGGCCTGCTGGGCCACAACGGCGCCGGCAAGTCGACGCTGATGAAGGCCCTCGTCGGCCTGTTGCCGGCTGCGGGCGAACTCCAGGTGCTGGGGCTGGATCCGCGGCGCGAGCGCGTGCGGCTGCTCGAGTCGACCTGCTACATCCCCGATGTCGCGATCCTGCCGCGCTGGGCGCGCGTGCGCGAGCTCATCACGCTCATGAGCGGCCTGCACCCGCGCTTCTCGGCCGAGCGGGCGCGCGCCCTGCTGCGCCGCACCAGCGTCGGCCTCGACGCCAAGGTGTCGTCGCTGTCCAAGGGCATGGTCGTGCAGGCCCATCTGGCGCTGGTGGCGGCCATCGATGCCCGGCTCATGATCCTCGACGAGCCGACGCTGGGCCTGGACCTGCTCTCGCGCAAGGCCTTCTACGAGATGTTGATCGACGAATGGTGCGACGGCGAGCGCAGCGTGCTGATCTCGACGCACCAGGTCGAGGAGGTCGAGAACCTGCTCTCCGACGTGATCATGCTCAACGAGGGCAAGCTGGTGCTGTCGATCGCGCTCGACGCCATCGAGAGCCGCTACACCGCGCTCGGCCACGATGCCGCGGTGGCCGACGCGATCGCGGCCGCGCACCCGCTGCTGCGCTATCGCACCGGGCCGGGGGCGCAGGGCCATGGCGCGCTGTTCGAAGGCGAGCCGCCGCCGGCGGTGCAGGCGCTGGGCCGGCGCCTGCGGCCCAGCCTCGTCGACCTGTTCGTCGCGCTCACGCGCAAGCCCGAACTCGATCGCACCCAGTTCTGATCCGGAGACGCGCGATGCAATCCCTTTCGACCTCGACGCCCCGCCGGGCCGCGACGATCTACGCGACCCTGGTCCGCCGCGAATGGCTGCAGCACCGCCTGGGCTGGACGCTGGCGGCGCTGCTGCCGCTGCTCGTCGGCGCCGCCCTGCTGGCCTTCGCCCAGGTCCGGTTCGACGCCGTCGCGCAGATGCCCGGTCCCGACGGGCTGACGCTGATGATGGCCCTCGTCGCCATCGCCGGCAGCGCGGCGCTGGACTTCCTGATCATGATCCTGACCGCGTCGATCATCGTCACCGGCCTGGCGCGGCGCGATGTCGCCGACCGCTCGATCGAGTTCTGGCTCTCGCTGCCGACCGGCGACGGCGCCAGCCTGGCGGTGCCGCTGTTCGTGCACCTGATCCTCGTGCCGGCGGCGGCGCTGCTGGTCGGCCTGGCCGGCGGCGTGCTGCTCTCGGGCGTGCTGGTGGGGCGCTTCGTCGGCCTCGGGGCCTGGTTCGCGCTGCCCTGGGCACCGCTGCTCGGCGGCACGCTGGCGATCGCGCTGCGGGTGCTGCTGGGCCTGCCGTTGGCGGTGCTGTGGCTGTCGCCGCTGATCGGGCTGACGATGCTGTGCACGGCCTGGTTCAGGCGCTGGGGCGTGGTCGTGATGGCGGTGGCTTTCGGCATCGGCGGCTGGATCGCCAGGACCGTCTTCGGCGATCCGCTGCTCAGCCGCGCCACCGCCGAGCTGCTGCGCCAGGCCGGCCATGCGCTGATCGACGCCGACGGCCGGGGCTATGCGATCACGAACCGCACCGACCCCGTCGTCTTCCTGCATCACGCCTGGTCGACCGCGCTGTCGGACTATCCGGCGGCGCTGGCCCGGCTGGCATCGCCGCTGTTCGTCGGCGCGGTCGCCGTCGCCGCGCTGTGCTTCTGGCTGCTGGTGCGCTGGCGCCGCCGCGGGGCCGGCGGTGCCTGAACCGGGCTAGCGGACGACGCCGATCGTCACTTCCTGGCCGCCGCGGAAGGTGTGCATCGTCAAGGCGCCGTGCTTCAGGTCGCCCTTGCCGTCGAACGAGATCGAACCGGTGATGCCGGGGTAGTCGCTGGTCTCGGCCAGCACCGGCAGGTACTTGGCCGGCTCGGCCGAACCGGCCTTGACCATCGCCGCGACCATCACGTTGACGGCGTCGTAGACATAGGGCGCGTAGATCTGGACATCGGTGCCGAACTTCCGCTTGTAGCGCTGCTTGAACTCCTCCATCGCCTTCATCGCCGCCGCGTCCTTGGGGTCGATGCCGCCGGCTTCGGCGCAGATGACCTGGTTGTCGGCCATCGTGCCGGCGGCCAGTTGGGGCAGCGAGGTGGTGCAGATGCCGTCGCCGCCCATGAACTTGGCATTGATGCCGAGCTGCTTCATCTGGCGCAGCATCGGCCCCGCGACCGTGTCCATGCCGCCGAAGAAGATGATGTCGGGCTTGCTGGCCTTGAGCTTGGTCAGGATGGCGGTGAAATCGGTCGCCTTGTCGTTCGTGTACTCGCGTCCGACGATGCTGCCGCCGTTGGCACGGACCGCCTTGGCGTATTCGTCGGCCACGCCCTGCCCGTAGGCCGTGCGGTCGTCGATGACGGCGATGGCCTTGCCCTTGAGATCCTTGACGGCGTAGCGGCCCAGCGTGCCGCCGAGGTGGGCGTCGTCGGCGACGACGCGGAACGCCGTCTTGAAGCCCTGGCGCGTGTACTTCGGGTTCGTCGACGAGGGGCTGATCTGCGGGATGCCGGCATCGCTGTAGATCTTCGAGGCCGGGATCGTCGTGCCCGAGTTGAGGTGGCCGATGACGCCGTTGACCTTCTCGTCGACCAGCTTCTGCGCCGCCGCCGTGCCCTGCTTCGGGTCGGCCGCGTCGTCCTCGGCCATGAGCTCGAAATGCGCCTTGCGCCCGCCGATCATCACGCCCTTGGCATTCAGGTCGTCGATCGCCATGCGGGCGCCGTTCTCGTTGTCCTGGCCCAGGTGCGCGCTCGGTCCGCTGATCGGTCCGACATGGCCGATCCTGACCACCAGGTCGGCGGCGTAGGCGCTGGCGGCGCACAGCAAGGCGGTCGCGCAGGCGGCTGTCCGGAACTTGAATTTCATGCAGATTCCCCCGTTGAAATCGCGCCGGTCGGGCGCCGCGGCGCGCGCTGATCCGGGCTGAGCCCAAGCTCGGACGAGGATACCGGAAGCGTTGCCGCGCCGCGCCGGCGGCGCCTCAGGGCCCGCGCTCGCGCCGCAAGGCCTGCTGCACGGCCTCGTCCACGAGCGCGCGCAGCGTCGCCGCAAGCTCGTCGCGCGTGTCGCGGACGAGGGCGTCGGCGGCGCGCGCCAGCGCCGGCGCCACGGCCTCGCGCAGCCGCGCCTCGAACAGCAGGTCGATGCGCGGCTGCAGTTCGGCCAGCACCAGCGCGACGAGTTCGCCCGCCCCCGGCAGGGCGACATCGACGAGCAGCGGGACCACGGCCGGCGGCGCGTGTCCGGGGCCGAGCTCGACGACCTCGGTCAGCGTGGGGTAGCGCTCGGCGCCGCTCGCGGGCTCGGGGGCCGGCGCGAACGGGGGGTCCTGATCACTCATGGGACGAGGCTTGCGGATGATGCGTGATCGTCAGTCCGGCGGTCTTGTAGGCGCGCCAGCGGGCGCGCCC
>JAGWVB010000093.1 GCA_018971105.1 Burkholderiales bacterium | reverse complement strand
CGCCGCCCTGCGCCATCGCGCGGATCGATCCCAGCAGTTCGGTCGTGTCGACGGCGTCGGCGCCGTTGCCCTGGTGGCGTCCGAGCTGGGCCTTGAGCGCGTCGCCCGAGGCGAGCAGCACGTCGACCATCGCCGCCGTCGGCCGCAGCTCGTGGCGGCGCAGCTTGTCGAGCAGCGTCTCCATCTGGTGCGTCAGCTCGGCGACGTCGTTGAAGCCGAAGGTCGCCGCGCCGCCCTTGACCGAGTGGGCGCAGCGGAAGATCGCGTTGAGCTCCTCCTCGTCGGCGTTCTCGATGTCGAGGTTCAGCAGCATCTGCTCCATCGTCTCGAGGTTCTCGCCCGCCTCCTCGAAGAAGACCTGGAAGAACTGGCTCAGGTCGATGCCTGCGGCTGCGCTGGCGCTGTCGTTGCTGGACGTCTCACCCATCTGGGGTCTCCTGCGGATGTTCGGATGCGGCGCCGCCGGGCGGCGCGGTGGATTCAGCGGATGACCTTGCCGATCACCTCGACCAGCTTGGCCGGGTCGAAGGGCTTGACGAGCCAGCCGGTGGCGCCCGCGGCGCGGCCGGCCTGCTTCATCTGGTCGCTGCTCTCGGTCGTCAGGATCAGGATCGGCGTGGCCTTGAACTTCGGGTTCTCGCGCAGTTTCTTGGTCAGGCTGATGCCGTCCATGCGCGGCATGTTCTGGTCCGTGAGCACGAGGTTGAAGTCGCGCGAGTTGGCCTTCTCGAACGCGTCCTGGCCATCGACGGCCTCGACGACGTTGAAGCCGGCGTTCTTGAGCGTGAACGTCACCATCTGGCGCATCGAGGCGCTGTCGTCTACGGCAAGGATCGAATGCATGGGGTCTACTCCGGAAAATCGTTGCACGGGCGGGTGCGGTTCAGAACAGCTCGATCGAGCCGGCGTCCATCTCGTCCTGGGTCACGGGGTTGGGCCGCAGCGGCGCCTCCTCGACGAGCGCGGCGCCGTCCTCGTCATCGCCCATCGCGTCGCGCGCGATGCGGTCGACGCAGTTGCGCAGCCGCCGCGTCGTGTGGGCGATGAGCTGGGTCGCCATGTCCTGGAACTGCAGCGCGGTGATGGCGCCGCCGATGGTGCGGCGCGCCTCGAGCAGCGCGCCCGCCTGCATGTGGTCGGTGGCGAGCGTGAAGTGGCCCATCAGCGACTGGCTCGCGTCGTCGAGCAGGCGTTGCAGGCGCTCGAGGTCGTTGCTGGCCACCATCAGGTCGTCCTGCAGGTCCGCGGCGGCGACCAGCGGCAGGCCACCGGCCAGCGGCGGGGCCGATGGCTGGGCGTCCGGCGTCACGGGGTCGTGGGGTGCGAGCATTCGGGGGGGAGCTCCATAGCCTGTTCCGGGCCGCTGCAGGGGGCCGCGGTCGGGGTCGTCGCCCCGCACCAGGCGCCATGCAGCCGGTCTTCAAGGCCTTTTCGGCAAGCGGGTATGGGAGATTGAGCGAAAGATGGGGTCGAACGACCGATATTTGGCGGCGGCGGCTCGATCGCGCCCGGCTTTGTCATACTGCCGCCCATGAACGGCACCGCGTATCGCCTGCGTCTGCTCCACCTCGAGGACTCGGAGCCCGACCACGCCCTGGTGCTGGCCCATCTGGCGCGCGGCGGGGTCGCGGTCGAGGCGCGGCGCGTCGAATCGCGCGCCGAGTTCGCCGCCGCGCTCGACGAGTCCTGGGATCTCGTGTTGTCGGACTACCACCTGCCGGGCTTCACCGGCCTGGACGCGCTGCAGATGCTGCGCGAGAAATCCTTCACGGATGGTCGCGCGCCGCCCTTCATCCTCGTCTCGGGCCAGATCGGCGAGGACAGCGCCGTCGAGGCGATGCGCAACGGCGCCGCCGACTACCTGCTCAAGCAGAACCTGACGCGGCTGGCGCCGGCGGTCGAGCATGCCGTGGCCGCGGCGCGCACGCATCGCGCGCGCATCGCCGCCGACCGCGACCTCGAGGCCTCGCGCAAGCGCCTGTCCGAGCTCGCCCAGCATCTGCAGACCAGCGTCGAGGCCGAGCGGCTGGCGATCGCGCGCGAGATCCACGACGATGTCGGCGGCTCGCTGACGGCGCTCAAGTTCGAGCTCGACTGGATCCGCCGCCACGCCGGCTCGCCCGCCGTCGAGCAGCGCGCGCTGTCGGCGCTGGAGACGGTCACGAGCGCGATCGAGGCCAGCCAGCGCATCATGCAGAACCTGCGCCCGGCGATCCTCGAGCAGGGCCTGAGCGCGGCGCTGCAATGGATGACGAGCCGCTTCGAGAAGCGCACCGGCGTCGTCTGCGAGTTCCGCTGCAACGACGAGCCGGCGGCGCTGCCGGCGGGCGTGCCGCTGGTGGCCTACCGCACGGCGCAGGAGGCGCTGACGAACATCGGCAAGCATGCGCAGGCCACGCGCGTCGTCGTCGACCTCTCGTGCACCGGAGGCGTGCTGTCGCTGGAGGTCAGCGACAACGGCCGCGGCCTCGCGAGCGCCGACCTCGCCAAGGCGCGCAGCTTCGGCATCCGCGGCCTGCACGAGCGCGCGTCGACGGTCGGCGGCTGGGTCGACCTGAGCAGCGGGCCCGGCGGCACGACGCTGATCCTCTCGGTGCCGCTGCGCGAGGCCGGCGCGCCGGCGGCCGATGACGCCGACCCCGAGACCTCGGCCTGGACCGTCACATGATCGACGTCATCCTCTGCGACGACCACGCGCTGATCCGGCGCGGCATCCGCGATACGCTGTCCGACGCCAGCGACATCCGCGTCGTCGGCGAGGCCGGCGACTACGGCGAGCTGCGCTCGCTCATGCGCGAGCTGCTGTCCACGCCCGGCCGCGCCGGCGCCTGCGACGTGCTCGTGCTCGACATCAACCTGCCCGGGCGCAGCGGCCTCGACGTGCTGCACGTGCTCAAGGACGAGGGCTCGACGATCAAGGTGCTGGTCGTCAGCATGTACCCCGAGGACCAGTACGCGATCCGCGCGCTGCGCGCCGGCGCCTACGGCTACGTCAACAAGGGCGGCGACCCGCAGCTGCTCGTGCAGGCCGTGCGCACGGTGGCGCAGGGGCGCAAGTACGTCACGCCCGAGATCGCGCAGATGCTGGTCGAGAGCCTGACGGCGCCGGTGTCCGAGCATCCGCACCAGAAGCTCTCGGACCGCGAGCTGCAGACGCTGGTGATGATCGCCTCGGGCAAGCGCCTGGCCGACATCGCCGAGGAGCTGACGCTGAGCCCGAAGACGGTCTCGGTCTACCGCGCCCGCGTGCTCGAGAAGCTCGGCCTGGCCAACAACTCCGAGCTGACGGTCTATGCGATACGCAACGGGCTGGTCGGCGAATGAGGCGCGGCCGCTGAGGTGAGCGCGCCGCTGCCGCTGGACGATCCGGCTGCGATCCGCCACGCCGGCCGCGACCTGCTCTCGCTGGCGCTGATCGACGCGCGCAACCAGCTGCTGCGGCTGCTCGCGCAGGACGAGTCGAGCGAGGCGGTGACGCTGGCGCTGCGCGCCGGCTGGTACCAGGACTGGTGGATAGCGCGCCACCTGCAGCGCGACCGTGGCGAGGCCTGCGACCCGCAGGCACCGCGGCTGGCCGGCATCGAGCCGCGCGCCGATGCCTGGGTGCGCGGCCAGGCCGAGCTGCCGGCGGCCGAGGCGGTGCGCGGCTACCTGGCCGAGACGCTCGAGATCACGCTCGACTTGCTCGCCGTGCGCGCAGGCGGCGACGGCGGCGATCGCGCTGACGTTGGCGACGCCGGCTCCGACGCGGCGCTGCACTTCTTCCGCCTCGCGCTGCTGCACGAGGACCGGCTTTGCGAATCGCTGGCCGAGCGCCTCGCGCTGGGCATGCCGGCCGCGCGCGCCGAGCGCGAGCCGCTGTGGCTGCCGGCGCAGCGCTGGCGGCTCGGTTCCGAGCCCGGCGGCCTCGTGCCGCAGGCTGAGCGCTGGGCGCACGAGGTCGTGCTGCCCGAATTCGAGATCGACGCCCAGCCCGTCAACTGGCGCCGTTATGCCGAATTCGCCGCCGACGGCGGCTACGACCGGCGCGAGTTGTGGAGCGAGGCCGGCTGGCGCTGGGTGCAGCGCGAAGGCCGGCGCGCGCCGCGCCGCGTCGAGCAGCTGCAGGGCGGCGTGCTCGTGCAGCGCCATGGCGGCATCCAGCGCGCGGCCCTGGGCCAGCCGGCGATGCATGTCAGCCGCCACGAGGCCGAGGCCTGGTGCCGCTGGGCCGGCCGGCGCCTGCCGACCGAGCCCGAGTGGGAACTCGCGGCCAGCGCCGGTGCGCGCCGCGGCTTCCTCTGGGGCGATGTCCATGAATGGGTCGCCGGCAGCGCGCGGCCCTGGCCCGGGGCCGGACCGGCGGCGCCCGGCTGCATTGACGTGATGCCTGCGGTCGGCGATGGCGAGCCGCCGCCCGGCGTGCTGCGCGGTGCCTCGTTCGCGACGCGCACGCGCCGCATCTACCCGCAGGCGCGGCGCTACGTGGCGCCCGACGACGACGGCCGCTACGCCGGATTCCGCAGCTGCACCATTTAGCGCTTCGCCTTGTCAGCGCAGGGATGCGTTGAGCTTCTCGAGCGCCGCCTCGCCCGGGCACAGCGCCGCCTCGTCGAGGACGTTGAGCGCCGTCGGGATCGTGCCCATCGCCTGGTGCAGGTCGCTGGCCATCGGGTCGACGTAGATCAGCCCGGTGGGGATCTCGCCCTCGGCCTGCATCGCCTGCATGTGGTTCATCGCGGTACGGCGGTCGGTGGGGTCGAAATCGGCGTGCAGCTTGCGCAGCCTCATGATCGAGCCGTCGTGCTGCGCCAGCGTCAGCACCTGGCCCGGCGCCGGCTCGGCGGTGACCTCGGGCGCGAGGTCGATGAAATCGATGCGGTTGACCGCCTCGTTGTGCTCGCGCACCTGGTCGTAGCTGCGCGTGCTGCCCGGGTGGTTGTTGAACGCGACGCAGGGGCTGATGACGTCGATGAAGGCGGCGCCGCCATGGCGGATCGCGCCCTCGATCAGCGGCACGAGCTGCGCCTTGTCGCCCGAGAAGCCGCGCCCGACATAGCTCGCGCCGAGCTGCAGCGCGAGCGCGACCAGGTCGACCGGGCTGTCGTTGTTGACCGCCCCTTTCTTGCTCTTGCTGCCCTTGTCGGCGGTGGCCGAGAACTGGCCCTTGGTGAGGCCGTAGACGCCGTTGTTCTCGACGATGTAGACCATGCGCACGCCGCGGCGCATCGCATGCGCGAACTGGCCCAGGCCGATCGAGGCCGAATCGCCGTCGCCGCTGACGCCGAGGTACAGCAGCTCGCGGTTCGCGAGATTGGCGCCGGTGAGCACGCTGGGCATGCGGCCGTGCACGGTGTTGAAGCCGTGGCTGGCGCCGAGGAAGTAGTCGGGCGTCTTGCTGCTGCAGCCGATGCCGCTCAACTTGGCGACGCGGTGCGGTTCGATGTTGAGCGCCCAGCAGGCCTGGATCAGCGCCGCCGAGATCGAGTCGTGGCCGCAGCCGGCGCACAGCGTCGAGACCCGGCCCTCGTAGTCGCGCCGCGTGTAGCCGACCTGGTTGGGCACCAGCGAGGGGTGGTGCAGCTTGGGCTTGGCGATGTAGGTCATGACGGCATCCGTTCTTTGCGCGGCGCCACGGCCAGGGCGTGGACGGCGTCGGTGATGGCCTGGGTGATGTAGCGCGCGGTGATCGGCGTGCCGTCGCAATGCAGCACCTTGATCAGCCGCTCGGGGTCGATCTCGAGCTCGTTGACGAGCAGCGTGCGCATCTGCGCGTCGCGGTTCTGCTCGACGACGAAGACATGGTCGTGGGCGTAGATGAATTCGCTCACGCTCTCGGGGAAGGGGAAGGCGCGCAGCCGCATCGCATCGAGATGGATGTGCACGCCGGCGAGTGCCACCAGCGCTTCGTCCATCGAAGGCGAGGTCGAGCCGAAATAGATCACCCCCAGCCGCGTCTTCTTCTGCGCCGCGCGCGCCTCGGGCTGCGGCGCCAGCCTGGCCGCGGTCTCGAACTTGTGCTGCAGCCGCGTGACGTTGCGCATGTAGTCGGGCCCGGCCTCGGAATAGCGCGCGTATTCGTCGCGCGTCGTGCCGCGCGTGAAGTAGGCGCCCTTGCTCGGATGCGTGCCGGGCAGCGTGCGCCAGGGGATGCCGTCGCCGTCGACGTCCTTGTAGCGGCCGAAATCCTTGCCCGCCTCGAGTTCGGCGGCGCTCATCACCTTGCCGCGGTCGTAGCGCCGCGCGTCGTCCCAATGGAACGGTTTGCACAGGCGCTGGTTCATGCCGATGTCGAGGTCGCTCATCACGAACACCGGCGTCTGCAGCCGCTCGGCGAGGTCGAGCGCGGTGGCCGCGAACTCGAAGCATTCATGCGGGTCCTCGGGCAGCAGCATCACATGCTTGGTGTCGCCATGCGAGGCATAGGCGCAGCTGATGAGGTCGGCCTGCTGGGTGCGCGTCGGCATGCCGGTCGACGGGCCGCCGCGCTGGACGTTGATGATCGTGAGCGGGATCTCGGCGAAATACGCCAGGCCCAGGAACTCGGTCATCAGCGAGACGCCGGGGCCCGAGGTCGCGGTGAACGCGCGCGCGCCGTTCCAGCCCGCGCCGGTGATCATGCCGATCGATGCGATCTCGTCCTCGGCCTGGACGATGGCGTACTTGGCGGCGCCGGTCTCGGGGTCGTGGCGGTATTTCTGGCAGTACTTCTGGAACATCTCCGCGACCGACGACGAGGGCGTGATCGGGTACCAGGCGCAGACCGTCGCGCCGCCGTAGACGCAGCCCAGCGCGGCGGCCGTGTTGCCGTCGACGAAGATGCGCTCGCCGACGCTGTCGCCGCGCTTGACGCGCAGCCCCATCGCGCCGACCTTGGGCGGCTTCAGATGCTCGCGCGCGAAGCTGCTGCCCGACTGCAGCGCGCGGATGTTCGATTCGAGCAGCCGCTCCTTGCCGCGGTACTGCTCGCTGAACAGCTGCTCGATGACGCGGGTGTCGACCTCCATCAGCTCGGCCAGCGCGCCCAGCACCATGATGTTCTTGAACAGCGTGCGCTGGCGCGGGTCCTCGTAGGTCGCGTTGCAGATCGCCGTCACCGGCATGCCGATGACGGTGATGTCGTCGCGGAAGGCGCTCGGCGGCAGCGGCTTCGTGCTGTCGTAGAACAGGTAGCCGCCGGACTCGATCTCGGCCACGTCCTGGGCCCAGGTCTGCGCGTTCATCGCCACCATCAGGTCGATGCCGCCGCGCCGGCCGAGCCAGCCGGCGCCGCTCACGCGCACCTCGTACCAGGTCGGCAGACCCTGGATGTTGCTCGGGAAGATGTTGCGCGGGCTCACCGTGACGCCCATGCGCATGATCGCCTTGGCGAACAGCTCGTTGGCCGAGGCCGAGCCCGAGCCGTTGATGTTGGCGAACTTGACGACGAAGTCGTTGACCGCTTCGATGCGCTTCATGCGGGGGCTCCGACGAGTTTGCTGCGGGGGTCGCGGTCGCGGCAGGCGGGGCCGGCCTTGGTCGTCAGGAGCAGGAATTTCTGCATGTCCCAGGCACCGGTCGGGCAGCGCTCGGCGCACAGGCCGCAATGCAGGCAGACATCCTCGTCCTTGACCATCACGCGCGTCGTCTTCAGCGGCCCGCTGACGTACAGCGCCTGCGTCGCGTTCGTCGCCGGCGCCTTCAGCTGCAGCCGCTGCGCGGCCTCGTCCTCGGCCGGCGCGGTGAAGGTGATGCAGTCCATCGGGCAGATGTCGACGCAGGCGTCGCATTCGATGCAGGCCTTGTCGGCGAACACCGTCTGCACGTCGCAGTTCAGGCAGCGCTCGGCTTCCTTGACGGCGGTGGCGACGTCGAAGCCGAGCTCGACCTCGACCTTGATGCTGGCCAGGGCCTTCTCGGCCGCCGCCCAGGGCACCTTGTAGCGCAGGTCGTTGCTCGGCGCGTTGTCGTAGCTCCACTCGTGGATGCCCATCTTCTGCGAGACCTGGCTCACATGCGGCGGCGGACGGCGCGCGATGTCCTCGCCGTTGAGCCAGCGGTCGATCGACACCGCCGCCTCGTGGCCATGGGCCACCGCGGTGATGATGTTCTTCGGCCCGAAGGCGGCGTCGCCGCCGAAATAGACCTGCGGCAGCGTCGACTGGAAGGTCGTCGCGTTCAGCTTGGGCAGGCCCCATTCGTCGAACTCGAGGCCGCAGTCGCGCTCGATCCAGGGGAAGGCGTTCTCCTGGCCGACGGCGACCAGCACCTCGTCGCATTCGATCACCGCGTCGGCCTGGCCGCTGGGCACCAGGCTGCGCCTGCCGCGCGCGTCGTATTCGGCGCGCACGATCTCGAAGCGCATGCCGGTGAGCTTGCCGCCCTCGTGCAGGAAGGCCTTGGGAACGTGGAAGTTGAGGATCGGGATGCCCTCGTGCAGCGCGTCCTCCTTTTCCCAGGGCGAGGCCTTCATCTCCTCGAAGCCCGAGCGCACGACGACCTTGACGTCGGCCGCGCCGAGGCGCCGCGCCGAGCGGCAGCAGTCCATCGCCGTGTTGCCGCCGCCGAGCACGATGACGCGCTTCTTCACGCTCGTCACATGGCCGAACGAGACCGAGGCCAGCCAGTCGATGCCGATGTGGATGTCGGCCGCCGCCTCGGCCCGCCCCGGCACCTGCAGGTCGCGCCCGCGCGGCGCGCCGCAGCCGACGAAGACGGCGTCGTAGCCCTGGCCCAGCAGCGCCTTCATCGAATCGATGCGTTCGCCGGCGCGGAAATCGACGCCGAGGCCGAGGATGTAGCCGGTCTCCTCGTCGATCACCGATTCGGGCAGGCGAAAGCGCGGGATCTGCGTGCGGATGAAGCCGCCGGCCTTCTTCTCGCCGTCGTACACCGTCACCGCGTAGCCCTGGCTCGCGAGGTCGCGCGCCACCGTCAGGCTGGCCGGGCCGGCGCCGACGCAGGCGACCTTCTTGCCGTTCCTGGGCAGCGGGCGCGGGATCATCGCGCGCACCGCGTCGCCCTTGTTGTCGGCGGCGACGCGCTTCAAGCGGCAGATCGCCACCGGTTCGGGCTTGGCGGCGTTCTTCTCCTCGACGCGGCCGCGCCGGCAGGCCGGTTCGCAGGGCCGGTCGCAGGTGCGGCCGAGCACGCCGGGGAAGACGTTGCTGACCCAGTTGACCATATAGGCCTCGTCGTAGCGGCCCTGGGCGATGAGGCGGATGTACTCGGGGACGGGGGTGTGGGCGGGGCAGGCCCATTGGCAATCGACGACCTTGTGGAAGTAGGTCGGATCGGAGAGGTCGGTCGGGCGCAAGGTGGGTCTCCTCGCCGGGCCTCCGAGTCGCTTCCCTGGGCGGGGACGGCTTTGGGGCTCCGGTCGCTGGGCCCGCAGTCTAGGCCTGTCGGCGCGCCCGACCAAGCGCCGAGCATGATCAAGGTCACAGCGCGGCCGATTTCCGCCGCGTGCCGGCGCGCCGGCCGCTACAGCGCCTTGGTCGCGATCTTGAAGTCCGGATCCTCGGGGAAGGGCGCGATCTGGTAGCCCAGGCTGCTCATCAGGCGCAGCATGCCGGCGTTGTTGACGAGGATCAGCCCCATGATCTCGGACAGCCCCTGGCTGCGCGCGACCTCGGCGATCGACATCATCAGCCGCGCGCCCAGGCCGCGCCCGGTGTAGTCGTCGGCGACGACGAGCGCGAACTCGCAGCTCGTGCCGTCGGGGTTGGTGACGATGCGGCTGACGCCGATGATGCGCTCGGTCTCGCCGACATGGCCCTCGGCATCGGTGTGGCGCTCCTTGTGCACGGCCACGAGCGCCATCTCGCGGTCGTAGTCGATGAGCGTGAAGCGCGCCAGCATGCGCGCCGGCAGCTCGGGCAGCGCGCTGGCGAAGCGGAAATAGCGGCTCTCCTGCGACAGCCCGCGCACCAGCGACTGCAGCATCTCGGCGTCGTCGGGCCGGATCGGGCGTATCGAGTACAGGCCGCCGTCCTTGAGCGGCCATTCGCGCTCCTGGCCCGCCGGGTAGGGCAGGATCGCGAGGTGGCCGTAGCTGCCGGCCGCTTGCGCCGCGCTCTCGACGACGATGCGCGCGTCGACGGCGACGACGCCGTCCTCGTCGACGATGAGCGGGTTGATGTCCATCTCGCGCAGCTGGGGCAGGGCGCAGACCATCTCGCTGACACGCAGCAGCACGCGCTCGAGCGCCTCGTGGTTGGCCGGCGGCGCGCCGCGCCAGGCGCCCAGCATCTCGGCCACGCGGGCGCGCTCGATGAGCCGGTTGGCGAGGAACTGGTTCAGCGGCGGCAGCTCCATCGCGCGGTCGGCGATGAGCTCGATCATCGTGCCGCCGGCGCCGAAGGTGATGACGGGACCGAAGGCCTCGTCGGTCGTCAGGCCGACGAAGACCTCGCGCCCGCGCCGCCGCCCCGCCATCGGCTGGATCGTGATGCCGTTGATGCGCGCGCCGGGCTGCGCCAGTGCCACCGCCTGCAGCATCTCCTGGTAACGGTCGCGCACCTGGGTCGCGCTGCCGACGTCGAGGATCACGCCGTGCACATCGCTCTTGTGCGTGATGTCGGGCGAATCGATCTTCAGCGCCACCGGGTAGCCGAGCTGGCTCGCGATCAGCATCGCCTCGTTGGCGCTGCGCGCGAGCATCGTGCGCGTGACCGGGATGTGGAAGGCGGCGAGCAGCGCCTTGCTCTCCATCTCGGTGAGCACGCGCCGGCGCTCGGCCAGCACACCCTCGATGAGCAGGCGCGCGCCCTCGGTGTCGGGCTCGGCGCCGCCGCCCAGCGGCGGCGGGGTCTGCGTCAGCAGCTGCTGGTTGCGGTAGAAGCTGGCGATGCTGTTGAAGGCGTCGACGGCGCCCTCGGGCGTACGGAACACCGGCATGTGGCGCAGCGCCAGGCTCTCGCGCGCGGCGCGCACGCTGGCCTCGCCCATCCAGCAGCCCAGCACCGGCTTGCCGCTGGGCGAGAACGCGGCGGCCACGGCCTGGGTCAGCGCGGCGGTGTCGACGCCGGCCTTGGGCGCGTGGATCAGCAGCGCGCCGTCGATCTCCTTGTCCTCGACCGCGGCCTGCATCGCGGCCACGTAGGCCGCGCCGTCGGCGTTCTCGCCCAGGTCCTCGACGCGCTCGGTGCGCAGGCCCACGCCCTCGGCCCAGTCGGCGGCGAGCACGGCCGGGCCGCCGCCGTTGGTGATGATGGCCAGGCGGTTGCCCACCGGCCGGAAGCGCGAAGCCAGGCATTGCGCGGCCGAGAACATCTGCGTGAACTGGCGCACGCGCACGACGCCGGCGCGGCGCAGCGCGGCGTCGAAGACCTCGTCCTCGCCGACGATGGAGGCCGAATGCGTCAGCGCCACGCGCGAGCCCGATGCGCGCCGGCCCGACTTCATCACCACCACCGGCTTGGCGCTGGCGGCGGCGCGCATCGCGCTCATGAAGCGGCGCGCGCTGCGGATGCCTTCCATGTAGACGAGGATGCTCTGCGTGCTGCTGTCGCCGGCCAGGAAATCCAGCACCTGCGGCAGCTCGACCGAGGTGTTGGGGCCGAGCGAGACGACGGTCGAGAAGCCCACGCCATGCGCCTGCGCCCAGTCCAGCATGGCCGAGGTCAGCGCGCCCGATTGCGAGACCAGCGCCAGCGGCCCCGCCGCGGCCAGCGTGCCCAGGCCGCTGGCGTTGAACTTCAGCGCCGGCCGCTGCAGCCCGAGGCTGTTCGGGCCCAGCAGGTGCACGCCGTGGCGGCGCGCCGTCTGGTGCAGTTCGCCGCACAGCGGCGCCGGCATGCCGCTGGACAGCACGAGCGCGGCGCGGCTGCGGATGCGGCAGGCGACCTCGAGCGCGGCCAGCACCTGGTCATGCGGCAGCGCGATGATGGCGAGGTCGGAGCGCGAATGGGCCAGATCGCCCAGCGTGCCGCTCATGTGGATGTCGAGCCAGTCCACGCGGCCCTGGTAACCGCCGCCGCCGAGCGCCTCGCGCAGCGTCACGGCCTCGCGCGTGGGCGGGATCGCGGTCGTGGGGTCGCCGGCGAAGACGACGATCGATTTCGGGCTGAACAGCGGGGTGAGAAAGTGTCGGTCCACGGCCGGGCTGACGAGGCGCTGTCGGACTGCAGCAAAGGACAGCATAGGTCATCCGGGGTTACCCGGACATGACGCCGATCAGATCGCGCCACCCGTCCCGCCGCGCGCGCCGCCTGCGCAACCCGCACTTGGCTGCGGCCCGTCGCCCGCGCCCGCCGCGCGGCGGCGCGGCGCCGGTTGAGGTGAAATCCCGTCCCGCCGCCGGCACGTGCAAGGGGCTCCGCCGTGATTACACTTCGCGCCAGTCCCATCCCTGCATGGGCGTCCGACCAACCTTGCAAAGGTGCCGCATGAAGCAAGCGATCGCGCTCTCCGCCCTCCTGATGACCGCCGCCGCGGCCTTCGCTGCCGGCCCGAAGATGAATTTCATCGATCATTCGAACGATCGCGTCATGAGTTCGGCCGACGCCATCGCGGTGATGAAGGAAGTCATCCCGGCCAAGGTCTGGAAGCTCTATCCGGCCAGCCGCTGGGTCTTCTCGAGCCAGGTCGAGGGCGGCCTGACGACCGCCGGCGCCTGCGTCGTCACCGCGCGCGTGATGCTGCTGCCGCTGACGCCGACGCTCAAGGCCGTGCTGTTCCGGCCCTCGAAGACCGCGACCGCATTCGATGCCATCGCCAAGTCCGACGATGCCCAGTGCAAGGCACTGGCCAAGGACAAGCTCAAGGAGGCGACCGAGGCCGTCGTCTCCGACCTCGTCAAGACCTGAGGCGGCGCCCGCGCGTTCCGGCCCGGCGCCGGATTCAGGGCCGCTGCAGCAGCGCCTGCCAGCCGGCCTGGCCCAGGCGCCGCAGGGTCTCGATGTTGCGCTCGTAGATCGTCGCCGCGTCCGGGTTCGCGGCGACGGCGCGCTCGATGCTCGCCTCGCGCAGCAGGTGCAGCATCGGATGCGGCGCGCGGTTCGTGCAGTGGGCGACATCGTCGACCGGGCTGCCGGCGAACCGGTATTGCGGGTGGAAGCTGGCGATCTGCAGCCTGCCATCGAGGCCGAGATCCTCGAGCGCCGCGTCGGCGACGTCGAGGAAATCGTTGTAGGCGTCGAAATCGGCCAGCACGTGGGGGTGGACCAGCAGCGTCGTGTCGACATCCGCGGGGTCCGCGGCGGCCAGCCGCTGCAGTTCGGCGCCGAGCTCGTCGAGCAGCGCGCGCGCGTCGCGCGCCGGGCTCAGCACCCAGCGGATCTGCCCCTTGGCGTGCACCGCCTTCGCGTAGGGGCAGAGGTTGAGGCCGATGACGGCCCGCTCGAGCCAGCGCCGCGTTGCCTCGATCGGGTCGTCGTCCATGCGGCGATGCTAAGCGCTGGGGCGGCGGCTGCGGTGCGCGCGCCCCGGCGCCGCCTCAACCCAGGTCGACCGGCACGAAGATCTGCTGGCCGTTGCGGTCGATCAGCAGCGCGACATTGTGCGGATGCGATTCGAGCGCACGGTGCACCTGCTGCACCGTGCTCACCGGCTTGCCGTTGAGCGCCAGCAGCACGTCGCCGGGCTGGATCCCGGCCTCGGCCGCGGGACCGGCCACGCCCTCGATCAGCAGGCCGTGGTCGATGCCGGCCTGCTTGAGCTCGTCGCGCTGCAGCGGCCGCACCTGCAGTCCGAGCGAACCGGGCTCGGTCCTGGCCATGTGCGTCGACGCGCCGGGGTTGGCGGCGCCGAGCGCGACGCCGATGTCGCGGCTGGCGCCGTTGCGCCACACCTGCAGCTTGAGCCGCTCGCCCGGCGTGGCCATGCCGACGAAGGCCGAGACATCGCCCGCCGTGTGCACCGGCTTGCCGTCGATCGCGGTGATCACGTCGCCGGGCTTGAGGTCGGCGCCGGCGGCCGCCGATCCGGGCGTGATGGTCGAGATCACCGCGCCGTCGGGCGACTTGAGGCCGAACGACTTGGCCAGCGGCGAGGTCAGGTCCTGCACCATCACGCCCAGCCGCGCATGGTCGACATGGCCGTGGGCGACGATCTGGTCCTTGACCTTGAGCGCGACATCGATCGGGATCGCGAACGCCAGCCCCTGGAAGCCGCCGCTGTGGGTGTAGATCTGGGCGTTGATGCCGATCACGCGGCCCTCGGCGTCGAACAGCGGGCCGCCCGAGTTGCCCGGGTTCACCGCGGCGTCGGTCTGGATGAAGGGCACGTAGCTGTCGCCGCCGAGCGAGCGCCCCTTGGCGCTGACGATGCCCTGGGTCGCGGTCTCGTCGAAGCCGTAGGGCGCGCCGATCGCGAGCACCCAGTCGCCGACCTGGGCCGTGCGGTTGTCGCCCAGCGTGACGACGGGCAGGTTGTGGGCGTCGATCTTGATCACCGCGATGTCCGATGCGGTGTCGCTGCCGAGCACCTTGGCATTGAATTCGCGCCGGTCGGCCAGCTTGACCTGCACATGCTTGGCTTCGCGCACGACATGGGCGTTGGTCAGGATCAGGCCGTCGCTGCTGATGATGAAGCCCGAGCCCTGGCCGCGGAACGGCACCTCGCCCTGCGGCGGCATCGTGAACCCCGGGATGCCCTGGAAGAAGCGGAAGAACGGGTCCTGGCCGTTGAACGGCGTCATCTGCTGGGTATGGCCGTCCTCGGCGTCGTTGGCCGTGTTGTGCATGCCCGAGACGAGCACGCCGACGACGGCCGGCCCCTCGGTCTGGACGATGGCGCGGTAGTTCGGCAGCGTGCCCGCCGGCAGCGGCGTCGCGCTGATGGGCGCACTGCTGACGGTGTCCGCGGTGCCGGCGCGGTTCTGCGCATTCGATGCGCCGTGGATCCACGACGGCAGGTTCCAGGCCTGCGCCGACGCGGCGGCGAGGCCGGCGGCGATGAAGGCGCTGGCGGTGGCGAGGGTGGTGCGTTTCATGGTGGGCTCCTGGGTCGATGCGGCGGAAGCGCCGATGACCGCCACTCTAGGAAGCGCCGATGAGTCCTTGGTGAGGCCTGGATGAGGGCAGGATTAAGGCGCCGCGTCGGGCGCCGGTCGCGGCAGCCGGACCTCGGCGCGCAGGCCGCCCAGCGGCGAGGACGACAGCGCGGCGCTGCCGCCATGCTGCTCCGCGACGCGGCGCACGATGGCCAGGCCCAGCCCGCTGCCGCTGCCGCCCTGGCCGCGGCGGCGGAAGCGGTCGAACGCGGCCGCCTGCTCGGCCGGCGGGATGCCGGGGCCGTCGTCGTCGACGCGGATGAGCGCCGCGTCGTCGCCCGCCGTCAGGCTCAGCACCACCTGCGGCGCGGCGCCCGCCGGCGCGCCGGATGCGCCGCGCCCGCCGTGCAGCAGCGCGTTGTCGAGCAGGTTGCGCACGAGGCTGCGCAGCGACTGCGCCTCGCCGCGCCAGGGCAGCGCGGCGGGGACGTCGACCCTGATCGCCGCGCCGCGCGCG
>JAGWVB010000092.1 GCA_018971105.1 Burkholderiales bacterium | reverse complement strand
GCCTGCGGCCCGGTGACGATCGAGCGCGGCGCGATCGCGCCGGCGGCGGCGACCGCGCCCCCCGCGCCGCTCGTCGACGCCGCCGCCGCGGCGGGGATCGAGCGCATCGTCGTCGTCGGCAACGGCGTCGCCGGCATCACCGTCGCGGAGGCGCTGCGGCGCGAGAGCGCCTCGCTGCAGATCACCCTCGTCGCCGACGAGCCGCTGCATTTCTACAACCGCATGGCGCTGCCGCGCGCCGTCAACGGCCGCGGCTCGTTCGAGAGCCTGGCGCTGCTGCCCGAGTCCTGGTATCGCCAGCGCCGCGTCGATGTCCGGCTCGCGACGCGCGCCACCGCGATCGACCGCGCGGGCGCGCTGCTGCATCTGGACAACGGCGCCATCCTGCCCTACGACCGCCTCGTGCTGGCCACCGGTGCCGCGGCGCGCGCGCCGCTCGACGGCTATGCCGACTACGCCAACGCGCATCTGCTGCGCAACCTTGCCGACGCCCATGCCCTGCGCGCAGCGGCGCAGCGCGGCCGGCAGGCGCTGGTGCTGGGCGGCGGCGTGCTCGGCATCGAGGCGGCCGAGGCGCTCGCGCGCCAGGGCCTGCGCGTGACGCTGCTGCACCGGGCCGATCGGCTGATGGAGCGCCGGCTCGATCGCGAGGGCTCGCAGCGCCTCACCGGCTACCTCGAGAACAGCGGCATCGCCGTCGTCACCGGCGCGCGCGTCGCCGCCCTCGAGGGCGAGCAGCGCCGGCTCAGCGCGCTGCGGCTCGAGGACGGGCGGCGCTTCGAGGCCGACCTCTCCGTCGCCTGCATCGGCGTGCAGCCGAACGTCGAGCTGGCGCGCGGCGCCGCGCTCGCGGTCGGGCGCGGCATCCGCGTCGACGCCTCGATGCGCACCGCCGACACGCGCATCTGGGCCGTCGGCGACGCGGCCGAGCCCGACGGCGGCGCCGGCGCCGGCACCGGCCTGTGGACGACCGCGGTCGAGCAGGCCCGCATCGCCGCCGCAGCGATGCTCGGTCAGCGCGCGCCGGCGGCGGGGGCGCGCACGGTGCTCAGGCTCAAGTCCGACGGCATCGACCTGTTGAGCTGGGGCGACATCGGCAACATCCCCGCGGGTGCCGAACGGTACGCCGCCGACGCGGCGGCGACCGCCTGGTGGTCCATCGTCGTGGCCGAGGGCCGGCTGCTGGCTGCCGTCCATGTCGGGCCGCCGGGCAGCGGGTCGGCCTGTGCGCAGCTGCTCCGGGTCGAAGGCGACATCACCCCCGCGCTGGCGGCGTGGCGCGGCCGCGCCGCGGCCTGAGGTCGGGCCGTGCCGCGCTGCGCCGGCGAGCGCAGTCTTGCCGTGTCGTCAGCGCCGTCAGCGCCGTCAGCGCCGACTGGGCCGTCTGGGCCGACTCGGCCCTCGGCGTCGTCAGCGCCTTCAGCGCGGCACGGGGCGCGGCTTGCCGTCGGCGTCGATCGCGACGTAGGTCAGTTCGGCCTCGGTCACCTTGACGACCTGCGGTGCGGCCGGGTCGCGTTCGGCGTAGACCTCGACATGCACGCCGATCGAGGTCTTGCCGATGTGCGTGATGCGGGCGTAGAAGCTCAGCAGGTCGCCCGTGCTCACCGGCTGCTTGAACACGAACTGGTTCACCGCCACCGTCGCGATGCGCCCGCGCGCGACGCGCGCCGGCAGCACGGCGCCGGCCATGTCGACCTGGGCCATGATCCAGCCGCCGAAGATGTCGCCGTTGGCGTTGACGTCGCCGGGCAGCGGCATCACGCGCAGCACGAGTTCGAGGTCGCCGCCGAGCTGCAGCGGGGCGAGCACGCTGTGCGGGTGCGGGGCGGGCATGGGGTCGGACATCGGCGGGATCCCGGTGGCGGCGCTGACGGCGACAATCGCCGCATGGCTGTTCCCCCCACTGTAGCCGCACCGGAGCCGGCGCAAGGGCGCGCCGCGCTGCCGAACCGGGAGCCGGCGCGCGAGCGCGCGGCACTCGGGCGCCGCCTGCGCAAGCTCGAACGCGTGTTCGCGATCGAGCAGATCCGGCGCGAGCCGCTGGCCGGCGCCGAGGTCGTCGAGTATTACGAGCATTGCCACGACGCCTACCGCAAATACCACTCGGCCGCCGGCGCCGTGCACATGGCGCTCAACGACGGCGACCGCTTCGATGCCGACGGCTTCTACGGCCAGCTGCGCCGCATCGAGCAGGGCTGGGGCGAGCGCCCGCGCGACGTGCTCGAGCTCGCCTACGGCCAGGGCTTCAACCTCGCCTACCTCGCACAGCGCCACCCGGCGCGGCGCTTCGCCGGCATCGACCTCACGCCGGCGCATCGCGAGATCGCCGCCGCGCGCCTGCACGCGGCGGGGCTGACGAACGTCGAACTCGCGCTCGGCGACTTCCACCAGCTGCCCTATGCCGATGCGAGCTTCGACGCCGTGTTCTGCATCGAGGCCTTCTGCTACGCGCGCGACCTGCCGCGCGCGCTCGCCGAGGTCGCGCGCGTGCTGCGCCCGGGCGGCCTGTGCACGCTGTTCGACGGCTACCTGCCGCGGCCGCCGGCGGCACTCGACGCCGATGCCGCGCTCGCCGTCGAGCTCGTCGCCCGCGGCATGGCGATCGAGGGCCTGCAGGTCGAGGGCGAATTCCTCGCCGCCGCGCGCGCCGCGGGCTTGCAATGCGTCGCCTCGGCCGCACGTGACGCGCAGGTGATGCCCAGCCTGCGCAAGCTCGAACGCATCACCGGCGCGGTGATCCGCTTTCCCTGGCTCGGCCGCCGCGCGCTCGAGCGCCGCAACCGCATGCGCGGGCGCAACATCCTGGCCGGTTACCTGATGCGCGGCAGCGTCGCGCTCGGGCTCATCGGCTACCGCCAGTTCGACCTGCGCAAGGAGTCCTGAATCCCATGCACGGCCATGCCGCCGGATTGACGCGCCTGCCCCCGGCCGCCGCGACCGCCGCCCCGCGCTCCGACTGGGGCACGCTCGCGCGCCTGCTGCCCTATCTGTGGCGCTACCGCTGGCGCGTCGGCGCGGCGCTGGTGTTCCTGATCGGCGCCAAGCTCGCCAACGTCGGCGTGCCGCTGCTGCTCAAGCGGCTCGTCGACGCGCTGTCGGTCAAGCCGGGCGACCCGGCGGCGCTGCTCGTCGTGCCGGTCGGGCTCGTCGTCGCCTACGGCGCGCTGCGGCTGTCGACCTCGCTCTTCACCGAGCTGCGCGAGCTCATCTTCGCCAAGGCGACCGAGGGCACGGCGCGCAGCATCAGCCTGCAGGTATTCCGCCACCTGCACGCGCTGAGCCTGCGCTTCCACCTCGAACGCCAGACCGGCGGCATGAGCCGCGACATCGAGCGCGGCACGCGCGCCGTGCAGTCGCTGATCTCGTACACCGTCTACAACGTGCTGCCGACGCTGATCGAGGTCACGCTCGTCCTGGCGCTGCTGGCGATCAAGTTCGACGCCTGGTTCGCCTGGATCACCCTCGCGGCGCTGGTGCTCTACATCGCCTTCACGATCACGTTCACCGAATGGCGCACGAAGTTCCGCCGCCACATGAACGAGCTCGATTCGGCCGCGCACAGCCGCGCCATCGACGCGCTGCTGAACTACGAGACCGTCAAGTACTTCAACAACGAGGAGTTCGAGGCCCGGCGCTACGACGAGAACCTCGAGAAGCTGCGCCGCGCCGCGCTCAAGAGCCAGAGCACGCTGAGCCTGCTCAACACCGGCCAGCAGCTGATCATCGCCACGGCGCTGGTGGCGATGCTGTGGCGCGCGACGCTGGGCGTGGCGCAGGGGCGGCTGACGCTGGGCGACCTCGTGATGATCAACGCCTTCATGATCCAGCTCTACATCCCGCTCAATTTCCTGGGCGTGATCTACCGCGAGATCAAGCAGGGGCTGACCGACCTCGACAAGATGTTCACGCTGCTCGACCGCAACCGCGAGGTCGACGACGCACCGGGCGCGCAGCCGCTGCAGGTCCGCTTCGGCGCCGTGCGCTTCGAGCAGGTCAGCTTCGCCTACGACCCCGACCGGCCGATCCTGCACGACGTGAGCTTCGAGATCCCGCCGGGCAAGACGGTGGCCGTCGTCGGCCCCTCGGGCGCGGGCAAGAGCACGCTGGCGCGGCTGCTCTACCGCTTCTACGACATCCAGCAGGGCGCGATCACGATCGACGGCCAGGAGATCCGCTCGGTGACCCAGGCCAGCCTGCGCGCGGCGATCGGCATCGTGCCGCAGGACACGGTGCTGTTCAACGACACGGTCGAATACAACATCGCCTACGGGCGCCCCGGCGCCAGCCACGACGAGGTCGTCGCGGCGGCGAGCGCGGCGCATATCCACGCCTTCATCGCCGCCACGCCCAAGGGCTACGAGACGATGGTCGGCGAGCGCGGGTTGAAGCTCTCGGGCGGCGAGAAGCAGCGCGTGGCGATCGCGCGCACGCTGCTGAAGAACCCGCCGCTGCTGATCTTCGACGAGGCGACCTCGGCGCTGGACTCGGCCAACGAGCGCGCCATCCAGGCCGAGCTCAAGCGGCTGTCGCAGGGCAAGACGGCGCTCGTCATCGCGCACCGGCTCTCGACCGTGGTCGACGCGCACGAGATCGTCGTGCTCGAGGCCGGCCGCGTCGTCGAGCGCGGGCCGCATGCCGAGCTGCTCGCGCGCGGCGGCCGCTACGCGCAGATGTGGCGGCTGCAGGCGCGGCACGAGCCGGACTGAGGCGGCCGGCGGCCGCGCAGCGCATCACGCGCCGAAGCAGACACGGTGCAAGCCCGGTCTCATGTCGCCCGGGTCACGAAGGCCCGGGCCCAGGGCCGTCGGGTGACGATCGTCGGCCTCGTCTCGCTGATCTCGGTCGCGACGCGGGCCTGCGTGCGGTGCTACACCTGACGCGCGGGGCGCGGATCGCGGTGCTCAGGCCGCGAGCGGCGCGTCGACTTTCCAGGGCGGCGCGGCGTCGGCCTGCGCGTCGCCCGCGGCCGATGCGGCTGATGCCGCCGCCGCCGCGGCCCCGGCCAGCAGCCCGCCGAGTGCCGCGACGAGGTCGGGGATCAGCAGCTGCATCTCGCCGGTGGCGATCGCGACATCGGCGTCGAAGCCGCCGTCGTCGGGCCCGGCGTTCTCCATCACGACATCGAGCAGCTTGATCTTCTTCAGCGCCAGCCCCTCGGTGAGGACGAAGGAGACGCGCGACGACCAAGTCAACGCGAGCTGGGTCGGCAGCTTGCCCTGGCGGATATGGTCGCCGACCTCGGCGATCTCGAGCGTGTGGCGCGCGTAGCGCACGGCGGCCTTCTCGCTGTCGGGCTGCTTGAGCTCGCATTCGCGGTCGATCGTGAAATGCGCCGGCGCGTCCTGGTCGGTGAGCCATTGCGCCATCGCCGTCGCCGGCGCGACCTGCGTCTGCAGCGCGCTGAAGCGGGCGTCGCCGCCGAGCAGCTCGACGAGCCGGGTGACGACGCCGTCGGCCTTCTTCGCGCTCGCCGCGGCGACGACGAGCAGGCCGGCCTGCGGCGCGATCCAGACCCAGGTCGACGCGCGCTTGGGGAAGGCGCGCGGCAGCAGCTCGTGCACGATCTCGTCCTTGAGCTCGCGCACGCGCTTGCCCTTGGGCCGGTGTCCGGTCTCGTGCTCGACCCGGTCGAGCCGGCGCTCGAGCTCCTCCTTGACGACGGCGCCGGGCACCGCCTTGGTCTCGGCGCAGAGCTTGAGGATGATCTGGCCCGCGACGGCCTCCACCAGCGCCGCATGCGCGTCGCCGCGCGGCTCGACCCAGCCCACCGATTCGGGCTGCGATGCGCCGCAGGCGACGAAGCGCTGCGACGCGAGCCGTTCCTCGAGGCGCGCCGGCGTCTCGGGGTCCCAATGGTCGATGCGGTACAGCAGCGCGTTCTTGAACATGGCGGGGCAGGGGCGAGGGGACGCGGATTCTAGGGCGCGGCGGTCGGTCGCCGTCGCGCCGCGGCGGCGGCGCTCAATCGAAGGGCAGCACGCGGTCGCCGGGAGCCGGGCGGCAGCCAGGTGCGATCGCGTCCCAGCCGCGGTGGACGACGACCTGCGTCGCGTCGTGGCAGAACTCGATGCGCTGCGCCTGCGGCCACAGCCCGTGCACGAAGGCCTCGATCGAGGCCGGCATGCTGACGCGGTAGCGCAGCGCGTCGCGGTCGGCCGCGGGATGATCGTCGGTGTGCAGCCAGGGGATCATGGTTCCGGCCCACGCCAGCGGACGCCAGCCGAGCCTGAAGGTGGTCGGCTGGTAATGCTCGGCGCCGAGCCAGCCCTGGGCCTGCGCGCGCGCATCGCCGTCGAGCTCGATCGTGCCCCAGGCGCCCGCCAGCAGCTCGGCCAGCCATTGATTGCAGTTCTGGTACTCGACGCTCCAGGCGTAGGCGTCGGCGCTGTAGCGCGGGCCCAGCAGCGCCAGCACGAGCGCCTTGTCCAGCGCCGCCCGCGCCAGCTGCGCCGCCGCCGCGGGCGGCGGCAGCACGACCGAGACGTAGGCCAGCCGCGGGTCGTCGGTGCCGAAGACGAAGGCCGACAGGCCCTGGTCGTAGATGCGCGGGCGGCCCTCGCCGCAGGCGTAGTAGAGCTGGCGCACGGCCCAGCGCGTGTCGGCCCCGGCGCCCAGCGCGACCCCGCCATGCGAATAGCGCAGGCCCCAGCGGTCGAGATCGATGCCGGTGCGCGCGATGAGGGCGGCCGGGGCCTGCGTGGCGTCGAGCTCGGCCTTGATCGCGGCGACGAACTGCAGCAGCCGGTCGCGCTGCGCCAGCGTGAGCGGGCGCGGCGGCTCGCACTCGCGCAGCAGGCCGGCGTGCGCGGTGCCGCAGGCCAGCGCCAGCGCGAGCGCGGCCGCGCCGCTCAGATGGCGACGGCGCGCGTCTGCAGCTCGCGGTACCAGTCGTCCTCCAGCACGAGGAAGAAGGGCTCGCGCCGCGCGCCCTGCGCGAACTCGACGCCGTAGGGCCGCAGCCGCACCTGCACGAGGCCGCCGGTGGCCAGGCGGGCCTGCGCCGCCGTCTTGCGCGGCAGGTGCAGCGTGAAGGCGCCCGCTGCGCCGGGCTCGGCCAGCGCCTGCAGGCGCACTGCCACGGTGCCGGGAGGCGCGCCCGCGGCGCCGGCCGCATCGACCGCATCGATGGCGACGATGCGGTACGCGCCCGCGGCGTAGCGGCGTTCGTCGGGCGAGGAGGCCTGGCTCGAACCGGTGATCGAATTCGAGAGGCTGCCGATCGCGGTCGAGGCGCTGTCGGACATCTCGGACGACGCCGAACTGGCGGCGCGCGCGCCGGTCACGGCCAGGGCGCCGCTTGCGGCGAGCAACAGCGCGGCGATGCGGAACGGCTTCATCTCGGCTCCCGGTTCGACCTGGCGCCGAGGATAGCAGCGCGGCGTGAGCGGCCGAAGCCGGGTCGCCGGCGCCCGTCGCGCCGATACACTGCCGCCGTGGACACCAAGTGGCTCGAAGACTTCGTGAGCCTGGCCGAGACGCGCAGCTTCTCGCGCTCGGCGCAACTGCGGCATGTGACCCAGCCCGCGTTCTCGCGCCGCATCCAGGCGCTCGAGGCCTGGGCCGGCACCGACCTCGTCGACCGCTCCTCGTTCCCGACGCGCCTGACGACCGCCGGCGAGACCTTCCTGGCCCAGGCGCACGAGGTCATCGATGCGCTGCACGCGACGCGCAACCTGATGCGCAGCCACCAGGCGGCGGGGCAGGACATGATCGAGTTCGCGGTTCCGCACACGCTGGCCTTCACCTTCTTCCCGCATTGGCTGATGGACCTGCGGCCGGGCTTCGGCGCCGTGAAATCGAGGCTCACGGCGCTCAACGTCCACGACGCCGTGCTGCGCCTGACCGAGGGCGGCTGCGACCTGCTGATCGCCTACCACCATCCGTCGCAGCCGCTGCAGCTCAACCCCGACCGCTACGAGATGCTGAGCCTGGGCAGCGAGACGCTGGCGCCCTATGCCAAGGCCGGCGCCGACGGCCAGCCGCTGTTCCGCCTGCCCGGCAGCGGCGGCGCTGCCGTGCCCTTCCTCAGCTACGCGGCGGGCGCCTACATGGCGCAGCTGGTCGAGGTCATCCTGCGCCAGGCCGCCGCGCCGTTGCGGCTGGACCCGATCTACGAGACCGACATGGCCGAGGGGCTGAAGGCGATGGCGCTCGAGGGGCATGGGCTGGCCTTCCTGCCCTACAGCTCGGTGCGCAAGGAGCTCAAGTCGCGCCGCCTCGTCGCCGCGGCGCCGCCGGGCGGGCTGCAGCTGACGATGGAGGTGCGCATCTACCGCGAACGTCCGGAAAACGCGCGCCTCAGCAAGCCCGCCGTGCAATCGCTGTGGGAATTCCTCGGGCGCGCCGAGGCCGGCCCCCGTCGCACGGGACTTGCTTGAGGGCTTATGCGGTAGGCGCCGCGCCCGCGTCTTTCTAGAATGTGAAGCTCTATAACGAATTCCCACCGAGGTAACGATGAAATCCATGATCTCCCTGTGCGCCGTCGCGGCGCTGCTCGCCTTCGGCCCGGCCCATGCCGCCGACACGCTGAAGAAGATCAAGGACAGCGGCAGCGTGACGATGGGCGTGCGCGAATCGTCGGGCGCGCTGTCGTACACGCTGGGCGACGGCAAGTACGTGGGCTACCACGTCGAGCTCTGCCGCCATGTGCTGGCCGACATCCAGAAGCAGCTCGGCCTGGCCAGGCTCGACATCAAGTACCAGCCGGTGACCTCGCAGAACCGCATCCCGCTGGTGCAGAACGGCACCGTCGACATCGAATGCGGCAGCACGACCAACAGCGCCGCCCGGGCGCGCGACGTGGCGTTCGCGCTCACCACCTACGTCGAGGAGGTGCGCATGGCGGTGCGGGCGAATTCGGGCATCACCTCGATCGCCCAGCTCGCCGGCAAGACCGTCGCGACGACCACCGGCACCACCAGCGTGCAGCTGCTGCGCAAGCATGAGCGCGCCAGCGGCATCGAGTTCAAGGAACTCTTCGGCAAGGACCATGCCGACAGCTTCCTGCTGCTCGAATCGGGCCGCGCCGATGCCTTCGTGATGGACGGCCAGATCCTCGCCGGCAACATCTCCAAGTCGAAGAACCCGGCCGACTACAAGATCGTCGGCGAGGTGCTCTCGGTCGAGCCGATCGCCATCATGATCCGCAAGGACGATCCGGCGTTCAAGAAGGCCGTCGACGACAGCATCGCCGCGATGATGAAGTCGGGTGCGATCGCCAAGCTCTACGACCAGTGGTTCATGCAGCCGATCCCGCCGCTGAACCGCGCGCTCGGCCTGCCGGCGAGCGAGGCCACGCGCTACGCCTGGGCGCATCCGAACGACAAGCCGGTCGAGGACTACCTGAAGAAGTAGGCGCGTCACCCGGCGGCACGCGAGGCGACCTTGGCCTTCGACTGGCAAGTCTTCTGCAAGGAAACGACGAGCGGCGACATCATCGCCGGTTGCATCGGGCACGGGCGCGACTCCACCTACCTGGACTGGCTGTTCACGGCCTGGGGGTGGACGCTCTCGGTCTCGGCGCTGGCGCTGGTGGTGGCGCTCGTGTTCGGCTCGCTCATGGGCATCCTGCGCACGACGCCGAACCCGTGGTTCGTGCGCCTGGGCAACGCCTGGACCGAGCTGTTCCGCAACATCCCGCTGCTGGTCCAGATCTTCCTCTGGTACCACGTCCTGCCCGACATCTTCCTGTCGCTGCGCGCGCTGCCGAGCTTCGTTCTCGTCGTCTTCGCGCTCGGCTTCTTCACCTCGGCGCGCATCTCCGAGCAGGTCCGGGCCGGCATCCAGGCCCTGCCCCAGGGCCAGCGCCACGCCGGCCTGGCGCTGGGGCTGACGCTGCCGCAGACCTACCGCCATGTGCTGCTGCCGATGGCGTACCGCATCGTCATCCCGCCGCTGACGAGCGAGAGCATGAACATCATCAAGAACTCGTCGGTGGCCTTCGCGGTCAGCATCGCCGAGCTGACGATGTACGCGCTCCAGGCCGGCGAGGAGACGGCGCGCAATGTCGAGATGTACCTCGCGGTGACGGTGCTGTACTTCATCTCCGCGTTCGCGGTCAACCGCGTCGCGCATGTGATCGAGAACCGCCTGCGCGTCCCCGGCATGATCGGCGGGAAGTGAACGGGCGATGCTGAACCTCGACTTCTCCTTCCTGACCTGGGACGTCATCGCCGGCTTCGTGCTGAAGGGCTTCTGGTTCTCGGTCTCGCTCACGGTCGTCGCGATGATCGGCGGCATCGTGCTGGGCACGCTGCTGGCGTTGATGCGGCTGTCGAACCGCCCCGCGCTGACCTGGCCGGCGGCCGGCTACGTGAACCTGATGCGCAGCGTCCCGCTGGTGATGGTGATCCTGTGGTTCTTCCTGCTCATCCCGCTCGCGATCGGGCGCCCGCTGGGCGCCGAATGGTCGGCCGTGATCACCTACACGCTGTTCGAGGCCGCGTACTACTCCGAGATCATGCGCGCCGGCATCCAGAGCGTGCCGCGCGGCCAGGTCCACGCCGGCTACGCCGTGGGCATGAGCTATGCGCAGACGATGCAGCTCGTCGTGCTGCCGCAGGCCTTCCGCAACATGCTGCCGGTGCTGTTCACGCAGACCATCATCCTGTTCCAGGACACCTCGCTCGTCTACGCGATCGGCGCCTACGACCTGCTCAAGGGCTTCGAGATCGCGGGCAAGAACTTCAACCGCCCGGTCGAGACCTATCTCGTCGCCGCCGTCGTCTATTTCGTGATCTGTTTCGGCCTGTCGCTGATGGTCAAGCGCCTGCAGGCCCGCATCGCGATCATCCGCTGAGGAATTCCCCGTGATCCAGATCCAGAACGTCAGCAAGTGGTACGGCAGCTTCCAGGTCCTCACCGACTGCACGACCGCGATCGCCAAGGGCGATGTCGTCGTCGTCTGCGGCCCCTCGGGTTCGGGCAAGAGCACGCTGATCAAGACCGTGAACGCGCTCGAGCCGGTGCAGAAGGGCGAGATCAGCGTCGACGGCATCAGCGTCACCGACCCCAGGACCGACCTGCCCAAGCTGCGCGCCCGCGTCGGCATGGTGTTCCAGCATTTCGAGCTCTTCCCGCACCTGAACGTGACCGAGAACCTGACGCTGGCGCAGATCAAGGTGCTGGGTCGCAGCCAGGACGAGGCGAGCCGGCGCGGGCTCAAGATGCTCGACCGCGTCGGCCTGATCGAGCACAAGGACAAGTTCCCGGGCCAGCTCTCGGGCGGCCAGCAGCAGCGCGTGGCGATCGCCCGCGCGCTGAGCATGGACCCGATCGTGATGCTGTTCGACGAGCCGACCTCGGCGCTCGACCCCGAGATGGTCGGCGAGGTGCTCGACGTCATGGTCCAGCTCGCCCAGGAGGGCATGACGATGATGTGCGTCACGCACGAGATGGGCTTCGCGAAGAAGGTCAGCCACCGCGTGATCTTCATGGACGGGGGGCGCATCGTCGAGGACTGCCGCAAGGAGGATTTCTTCGGCAACCCCGATGCGCGCTCGCCGCGGGCCAAGGAATTCCTGTCGAAGATACTTCAGCATTGACGCCGCAGCCCGCGGCGGGGCCGAGAACGAGATGACCGAAACCCCCGAACTGCCGCCCGTGCTGCGGCCGCATGTGCCGCTGACGGCGTACTACGACGACGAGGCCGGGCGCCAGCGCTTCGTGCGCCGCATCTTCGACGAGACGGCGGCCGACTACGACCGGGTCGAGAACGTGCTCGCCTTCGGCACCGGCCGCTGGTACCGCGGCCAGGCGCTGCAGCGCGCCGGCCTGCGGCCGGGCGCGCGCATGCTCGATGTCGGCATCGGCACCGGCCTCGTCGCGCGCGAGGCGCTGAAGATCATCGGCTCCGCAGGCCGGCTCACCGGCGTCGACCCGAGCCCGGGGATGATGGGCGAGGTCGGCCTGCCCGGCGTCGAGCTGCTGGCCGGCCGCGCCGAGGCGCTGCCCTGCGCCGACGCCAGCCGCGACTTCGTCAGCATGGGCTACGCGCTGCGCCATCTCTCGGACCTCGCGGCCGCGTTCGCCGAATTCCACCGCGTGCTCGAGCCGGGCGGGCGGCTGCTCGTGCTCGAGATCACGCGCCCGCAGGGCCGGGCGGCGACGCTGCTGCTGAAGACCTATATGCGCGCCATCGTGCCGACGATCGCGCGCCTCGTCGCGCGGCGCAGCCAGACCTCGCATCTGTGGCGCTACTACTGGGACACGATCGAGGCCTGCATCCCGCCCGAGCGCGTGACGGCGGCGCTCGTCGCGGCCGGCTTCGCGCAGGTCGAGCGCCATGTCGAGCTCGGCATCTTCTCGGAATACCACGCCGTCAAGCCCGCCTGATCCGTGAACGCACCGGGCCGCCCCAAGCGCTCGCACCGGAGCCCTTCAAGGGCGAAGGTACCCCGGTGAGCGCGCCGGGCCGCCCCAAGCGCTCACACCGGAGCCCTTCAAGGGCGAAGGTACCCCAATGAGCGACGAGCTGCGCGCCTGGGCCGCGTTCGACGAGGGCGTGCGGCTGCAGGCCGCGGGCGCGGTCGATGCGGCGATCGCCGCCTTCGAGCGCACGCTGCAGCTGCAGCCCGACAGCGCCGCCAGCTGGGCCAATCTGGCGCTGCTGCACGAGCAGCGGGGCGACCTCGCGGCCGCACTCGCGGCGCACGAGCGCGCGCTCGCGCTCGCGCCCGCTGCCTTCGAGGCCAACCTCAACTACGGCGCGCTGCTCGGCCAGTTGCGCCGCTACGACGAGGCCGAGCGCCAGTACCGGCGCGCGCTCGCGCAGCGGCCGGACGCGCCGCAGCCCTGGTCCAACCTCGGCGCGCTGCTGGCCCTGGTCGACCGCGACGACGATGCGCTGGCCTGCTGCCTGCGCGCGCTCGAGCTCGAACCCGCGAACGCCAAGGCGCGGCTCAACCTCAGCTACGTGCTGCTGCGCCAGGGCCGGCTTGCCGAGGGCTTCCTCTGTCTCGAGGCGCGCGCCGGCATCGACCGCATGCAGGCCGAGCTCGACGCGCCGCGCTGGGACGGCGCCGACCTCGCCGGCCGGCGCCTGCTGGTCGTCAGCGACGCCGGCCATGGCGACCTGCTGATGATGGCGCGCTATCTGCCGCTGCTGCGCCGGCGCCATCCCGGCGCGGTGCTGCTCTACGCCCAGCCGGCGCTGAACACGCTGCTGGCGCGCGGCGCGGGCGTCGATGCGGTGATCGACTACGGCGCACCGCTGCCGCGCGCCGCATTCGATTGCTGGACGCCGGTGATGAGCCTGCCGCACCTGTTCGGCACCACGCTCGAGAACCTGCCCGCGGACTTGCCCTATCTGCAGCCGGACCCGGTCCGGCAGGCGCATTGGCGGAGCGTATGGGCCCGCGGCGGGGGCGGCGGCCTGCGCGTCGGCCTGTGCTGGCGCGGCAACCCGGCGCACGAGAACAACGCCGAGCGATCGTGGCCGAGCCTGACCGTGGCCGCGCCGCTGGGCGGCGTCGCCGGCCTGCGCTGGTTCAATCTGCAGAGCGGCGCCGGCGCCGACGAGGCGCCGCCGCCGGGGTTCGAATTCACGCCGCTGCCGGGCCCGCTGGGCGACTTCGCCGAGACCGCGGCGATCATCGCCAACCTCGACCTCGTGATCACGGTCGACACCGCGATCGGCCATCTCGCCGGCGCCCTCGGGCGCCCGGTCTGGGTGCTGGTGCCGGCGCATCTGCCGGACTGGCGCTGGTTCAAGGGCCGCAGCGACTCGCCCTGGTACCCGGGCGTGCTGCGCCTGTTCCGCCAGCGCTCGGCGGGCGACTGGGGGCCGGTGCTGGCCGAGGTCGCCGCGGCCCTCGAGGCGCGGGTGCGAGAATCGATCGCATGAACGACCCGGTTCCCGCCGCCGACACGCTGACCCTGCGCCGCCCCGACGACTGGCATCTGCACCTGCGCGACGGCGACGCGCTGGCGGCCGTGCTGCCGGCCACCGCGCGCCAGTTCGCGCGCGCCATCGCGATGCCCAATCTGCGCCCGCCGGTGACGACCGCCGAGGCCGCGCTCGCCTACCGCGGCCGCATCCTCGCCGCGCGCCCCGCCGGATCGGATTTCGAGCCGCTGATGACGCTGTACCTGACCGACCGCACGAGCGCCGACGAGATCCGCCGCGCGCGGGCGGCCGGCGTCGTCGCCGTCAAGCTCTACCCGGCCGGCGCGACGACGCACAGCGACGCCGGCGTCACCGACATCCGCCACACCCATCGCGCGCTCGAGGCGATGCAGGCCGCCGGCATGCCGCTGCTCGTGCATGGCGAGGTCACCGACCCCGAGGTCGACATCTTCGACCGCGAGGCCGTCTTCATCGACCGCGTGCTGCTGCCGCTGCGGCGCGATTTCCCGGCGCTGAAGATCATCTTCGAGCACATCACGACGGCCGAGGCGGCCGACTGCGTGCGCGCCGCCGATGCGCTCCTGGCCGCGACGATCACCGCGCACCACCTGCTCTACAACCGCAACGCGCTGTTCCTGGGCGGCCTGCGCCCGCATTACTACTGCCTGCCGGTGCTCAAGGCCGAACGGCATCGCCTGGCGCTCGTGCGCGCAGCGACTTCGGGCAGCGCGAAGTTCTTCCTCGGCACCGACAGCGCGCCGCATGCGGCGGCGCTGAAGGAGCAATCGGTGTGCGGCGCCGGCTGCTACACCGCGCCGGCCGCGCTCGAGCTCTATGCCGAGGCCTTCGAGGCCGCCGGCGCGCTCGACCGCCTGGAGGGCTTCGCGAGCGTGCATGGCGCCGATTTCTACGGCCTGCCGCGCAATCAGGGGACGGTGACGCTGCGCCGCGAGGCCTGGACCCTGGCCGTCGAACAGCCGCTGGGCGCGGCGACGATCAAGCCGCTGCGTGGCGGCGAAACCCTGAACTGGAAACTCGCATGAGCAATGACCGCGTGATGCTGCTGATCGACGCCGACAACGTCTCGGTCGACGTGATGGAGCAGGCGGTGGCGCATCTGCTCGACGCCCATGGCGCGCTGCATGTGCGGCGCGCCTACGGCACGGCCGAGAACGCGGTCAAGCACCAGGCGGCGTTCAAGCGCCTGGCGATCAAGCCGATGGTGAATCTCGCGACGGGCAAGAACTCGACCGACATCGCGCTCGCCGTCGACGCGCTCGACCTCGTGCTCGCCGAGCGCCCCGATGTCGTCGCGATCGCGTCTTCCGATTCCGATTTCGCGCCGCTCGTCGCGCGGCTGCGCGAGAAGGGCTGCCGCGTCGTCGGCTACGGCCAGCAGGGCAAGACCGGCGACGAGACGCTGGCGGTGTACGACGACTACACGGTGCTCGAGCATCGTCCGGCGCGCAAGGCCGCGGCGCGGCCGGCGCGCTCGGCGACGCCCGCCGCCGTGACCGCCGAGGCGCTGCCGGCGGCGACCCGCAAGTCCGCGCCCAGGCCGGCTCGCAAGGCGGCCGG
>JAGWVB010000382.1 GCA_018971105.1 Burkholderiales bacterium | reverse complement strand
CGTTCGGCCTCGCTCAGCACCAGTTCGGTCTTCGGTCTTCCTCGCATCGCCGCCTCGTCGTGCGCACAGAGTACACGACAGATCAATGCGAGTCAGATTAGTTCAACGAACTTCTAACTCACGACACTAGTCGTCTATTGCTCGACGATGCTGCGGGTCAGGAGTCTGCCGCGGGTCTGCGGCGGCGGTCGTGCGTTGGACGGCGCCGTAGGCCTGCTCAGCGGCGCCATGAACGGCGCGAGCGCGCTTGCCGGCCCGCCGATGATCGTATGGTGCTCGCTGCGCGGCTGGAGCAAGCGACGATCAGCGGGCCACTTATCAGCCGTTCTTCATTCTGGTCCAGGTGCTGGCATTGTGTTTCTTCACCTGGCAGGGTCTGATCGACAGGAAGGTGATGGAGATCTTCGTTTGGGTAGGTCCCGCGGTCGTGCTGTCATCCTGGAATGGATCGCGAATGGCGCGTCGGTTCAACGACAGGCGCTTTCAGCGTCTGGTGTTCACGTTGCTATTGGCCTCCGGCGCGTTGCTCGTGTTGCCGGCCGCAGCGGGACTCGTTCATTGGGCCGTGTCGTGTATATGAAGCGCTGGCCTGCCCGAAGTGCGGCGCGATGAGTCTCCGAGCGTTCTCGCATCTTCGTCGAAATCCCGGGCGCTCGGCGCGAGCGAGCTGCTCGAGATCAAGCTGCGCGAGGCAGCGCTGCTCGCAGGCGTCAGCGGCCAGCAGCTCGCGCCCAGGCGCCGCATGCCGGCAAATCCGATTGCTGCGGCGGCAACCTGCATTGGACGCCGGCAGATACCCTGGCAGATACCCCGGCAAAGACCCGATCCCCGCCGCGGCCGTTCGACGCGAGAATCGGCCATGCGCAAACTGAACCGGCTCGGCAAGGATCATTGGGGGGCGCTGCTGCTGCTGGCGCTCGGCGTCTTCGTCATCTGGCTCGGCGTCGGCTACCGCATCGGCACGCTGCACCGGATGGGGCCGGGTTTCGTCCCGGTCGTGATCGGCGTGCTGATGATCGGGGTCGGGCTGGCGATCGGCATCACCGCGACGCCGGACACGCGCGTGCCGCGGCCCATCACGACCGGCCTGCCGCGCCCGTCGCAGGAGGGCCCGCAATGGCGCGGCTGGCTGTGCATCCTGGCCGGCGTGTTCGCCTTCGTCATCCTCGGCCAATGGGGCGGTTTCGTCCCGGCGACCTTCGCCTCGGTCTTCATCGCCGCGCTCGGCGATCGCCAGAACACGCTCAAGAGCGCGACGCTGCTGGCGCTGGCGATGGTGGCGATGGCGGTGATCGTGTTCCATTACGGGCTGCAGCTGCAGCTCGACCTCTTCGCCTGGCCATGAGCGCGCCGGGCCGCTCCCAAGCGCTCATACCGGAGCCCTTCAAGGGCGAAGGTACCCCACTGAGCGACGCGCCCCGGCCGCCGCCCCTGCACGCCCCTGACCTGATCGAGCGCACAACATGCACCAGAGCCTGATGGACCTGTGGTACGGCTTCGGCATCGCGCTGCAGCCGGGCAATTTCATGTGGTCGGTGTTCGGCGTGCTCGTCGGCAACCTGATCGGCGTGCTGCCCGGCATGGGCGCGCTGACGACGATCTCGATGCTGCTGCCGCTGACCTACGCGATCCCGCCGGTGCCGGCGATCCTGATGCTGGCCGGCATCTTCTATGGCTCGCAGTACGGCGGCGCCATCGGCGCCATCCTGCTCAACCTGCCCAGCCACCCGCCGCATGCGGTGACCTGCCTCGACGGCTACCCGATGACGCAGCAGGGCCGCGGCGGCGCGGCGCTCGGCATCACGATGATGTCCTCGTTCTTCGCCGCCTCGGTCGGCATCGCGACGATGGTCTTCCTGAGCCCGCTGCTGGTCGAGATCGCGTTCAAGTTCGGCCCCTCGGAGATCTGCTCGATCATGCTGCTGGGGCTGCTGGCCGGGGCGACGATGTCGCGCGGCTCGCCGCTCAAGGGCGTGGCGATGACGCTGTTCGGGCTGCTGTGCGGCGTCGTCGGCACCGACGTCATCAGCGGCACGATCCGCTATTCCTTCAACATGCCCGAGCTCTCCGACGGCATCGAGCTCGGCGCGCTGTGCATGGGCCTGTTCGGGATCGCCGACTTCCTCGTCAGCGTGAACCGGCACAACATCCAGATCGCCGACACCAAGATGAGCATGAAGGACATGCGCCCGACGCGTGCCGAGCTCAAGCAGGCCTTCTGGCCCATGGTGCGCGGCACCGCGGTGGGCACGGCCTTCGGCGCCATGCCGGGCACCGGGCCGACGATCACGACCTTCATCGCCTACGCGCTCGAGCGCAAGATCGCCAAGGACCCGTCACGCTTCGGCAAGGGCGCGATCGAGGGCGTCGCGGCGCCCGAGGCCTCGGCGCATTCGAAAACCCAGGTCGACTTCATCCCCACGATGTCGCTCGGCATCCCGGGCGACGCCGTGATGGCGCTGATCCTGGGCGCGCTCATCATCAAGGGCGTGCAGCCGGGGCCGCAGCTCATCACCGAGCACCCGGACATCTTCTGGGGCCTGATCGCCAGCTTCTGGATCGGCAACGTGCTGCTCGTGATCCTCAACGTGCCGATGATCGGCGTCTGGGTCAAGATGCTGCGCGTGCCCTACAAGTACCTGTTCCCGGCGGCGCTGTTCTTCATCTGCGTCGGCGTCTACAGCACCAAGAGCAGCCTGTTCGATGTCGGCGAGGTGGCGGTGTTCGGCATCCTCGGCGCCATCTTCCTGAGCCTGGATTTCCCGGTCTCGCCGATCGTGCTCGGCTTCGTGCTCGGGCCGATGCTGGAGGAGAACTTCCGCCGCGCGATGCTGCTCTCGGGCGGCGACCTGACGGTGTTCCTGACGCGGCCGATCAGCGCCTGGTTCATCGGCGCGAGCACGCTGCTCGTCGTGGCCCAGCTCGTCGCCTA
>JAGWVB010000091.1 GCA_018971105.1 Burkholderiales bacterium | reverse complement strand
TACGGCGCCGAGAAGAAGGTGCAGCTGCCCTTCGTGATGGGCGTGCTCGCCGACCTCTCGGGCAAGCCGGCCGATCCGCTGGCGCCGGTCGCGGACCGCAAGTTCCTCGAGGTCGACGTCGACAATTTCGACGCCCGCATGAAGGCGATGAAGCCGCGCGTGGCGTTCCCGGTGGCCAATGCGCTCACCGGCGAGGGCAACCTCAGCGTCGACATCACGTTCGAGAGCATGGACGACTTCTCGCCCGACGCGGTGGCGCGCAAGGTCGATTCGCTGAACAAGCTGCTCGAGGCGCGCAAGCAATTGCAGAACCTCGTCACCTACATGGACGGCAAGGGCGGCGCCGAGGAGCTGATCGGCAAGCTGATGGCCGACCCGGCGCTGCTCGGGGCGCTGGCCGCGCAGGCCAAGCCCGGCGAAGCCTGATCCGGCGCGCGCCGCCCCACCGAACCGACTAGGAGCCCCAAAAATGGCCGAAGCACAGACCTCATCCGCACTCTCGGCGGTCGCAATGGAAGGCAGCGACCTGGCGTCGCTGCTGCAGAAGGAATTCAAGCCCAAGTCCGATGACGCCAAGAGCGCTGTCGAGCAGGCCGTGCAGACGCTGGCGCAGCAGGCGCTGGCGCAGACGCAGCTCATCGGCAGCGATGTCGTGGCGTCGATCGAGGCCATGATCGCCGCCATCGACAAGAAGCTGTCCGACCAGATCAACCTCATCATGCACCATGAGGATTTCCAGAAGCTCGAGGGCGCCTGGCGCGGCCTGCACTACATGGTCAACAACACCGAGACCGACGAGCAGTTGAAGATCCGCGTGATGAACGTCTCGAAGGCCGAACTCGGCAAGACGCTCAAGCGCTACAAGGGGACGAACTGGGACCAGAGCCCCATCTTCAAGAAGATCTACGCCGAGGAATACAGCCAGTTCGGCGGCCAGCCTTTCGGCGCCATCGTCGGCGACTACCATTTCGACCAGAGCGCGCCCGATGTCGAATTGCTGGCCGAGATGGCCAAGATCGCGGCGGCGGCGCATGCGCCTTTCATCACCGGCGCCTCGCCGTCGCTGATGCAGATGGATTCCTGGCAGGAGCTGGCGAACCCGCGCGACCTGACGAAGATCTTCACGACGCCCGAATACGCCGCCTGGCGCTCGCTGCGCGAGAGCGAGGATTCGAAGTACATCGGCCTGGCGATGCCGCGCTTCCTCTCGCGGCTGCCCTACGGCGCGAAGACGAACCCGGTCGAGGCCTTCGATTTCGAGGAGGACGTCGGCTCGGCCGAGCATGGCAAGTACACCTGGGCCAACGCGGCCTATGCGATGGCCACCAACATCAACCGTTCGTTCAAGGAATACGGCTGGTGCACGCGCATCCGCGGGATCGAATCGGGCGGCGCGGTTACCAACCTGCCGACGCACAGCTTCCCGACCGACGACGGCGGGGTGGACATGAAATGCCCGACCGAAATCGCCATCGAGGATCGCCGCGAAGCCGAACTGGCCAAGAACGGATTCATGCCGCTCGTGCACCGCAAGAACAGCGATTTCGCGGCCTTCATCGGCGCGCAGTCGATGCACAAGCCGGCCGAGTACGACGATCCGGACGCCACCGCGAACGCCAATCTGGCGGCGCGCCTGCCCTACCTGTTCGCGACCTGCCGCTTCGCGCATTACCTCAAGTGCATCGTGCGCGACAAGATCGGCTCGTTCAAGGAGCGCGAGGAAGTGCAGCGCTGGCTGACGACCTGGATCATGCAGTATGTCGACGGCGATCCGGCGCGTTCGTCCGAGAGCTACAAGGCCAGTCATCCGCTGGCGGCGGCCGAGGTCGTGGTCGACGAGGACCCCGAGAACCCGGGCTATTACAGCTCGAAGTTCTTCCTGCGGCCGCATTACCAGCTCGAGGGGCTGACCGTCTCGCTGCGACTGGTCTCCAAGCTGCCGTCGGCCAAGGCGGGCTGAGGCCGGCACCCCGATCCCACTCCCCCACCTTCACTGGCTGCGCAGTTGAGGGCGCCCGCCTGCGGCGGGCGTTTGACGCAGTGTTCATACGCCCGTCCGCGGGCATCAGGAGCGCACCATGGCTGTAGACATGTTTCTGGAAATCGACACCATCAACGGCGAGAGCGAGGACAAGGTCTTCAAGGCCAAGAAGGCGATGGACATCCTGGCCTGGAGCTGGGGCCTGTCCAATTCGGGCACGACGCACATGGGCGGCGGCGGCGGCAGCGGCAAGTGCAACGTGCAGGACATCTCGGTGACGAAGTACGTCGACAAGGCGTCGAACGCGCTCCTCGACGGCTGCGCCAAGGGCACGCATTTCACGAAGGCGACGCTGACGGTGCGCAAGGCCGGCGCGAAGCCGCTCGAATACATCATCATCACGATGCACGAGGTGATGGTGACCTCGGTGAGCACCGGCGGCTCGGGTGGCGAGGACCGGCTGACCGAGAACATCTCGCTCAATTTCGCCGAGGTCAAGTTCGAGTACCAGCCGCAGGACAAGACCGGTGCGGCCGACGGCGCGAAGCTGCCGTTCACCTACAACATCGCCGCCAATTCGAGCGATTGACGCGCGCGCCCGGCGCCGGCGGCGCGCCGCCGGCCCGCCCGGGCGCAGAGCCAGGCCCCGGTGCCGACCTTTCCTCGATGGAGCTGCGATGGCGCGATCCGACATGTTCTTCAAGGCCACCGGGCAGCGCAGCGGCGAGGTGGCCGGCGAATCGATCGACAAGACCTTCGGCGGCCAGATCGACGTCGTCGAATGGTCCTGGGGCATGCAGGCGCCGTCGGCGGTCAGCGGCCAGCGCACGGGCCGCGTCTCGCTCGGCGAGCTCCGGCTCGTCAAGCGCGTCGACAAGGCCTCGACCTCGCTGATGGCGATCATGAACAACAACGAGCTGCTGACGACGGCGACGCTGACGGTGCGCAAGTCCGGCGGCGCGGCGCTGCCCTATGTCGTCGTCAAGCTCGAGAAGGCGCGCATCAATGCCTACGATGTCCACAGCAGCGCCGGCGCCGACGGCGAACCGGTGCTGACCGAGCATCTGGCCTTGAGCTTCGCCAAGATCACCTTCGACTACGTGCCGCAGACGACGACCGGCGGCGGCGGCGGCGGTTCGAGCTTCACCGGCATGACCGGCCCCGATTGACGAGCAGGAGCAGCGACGATGTCCGAACCCACGCCGGCCGAACGTGCGCTGCGCGAAGGCGACGCCCGGCGCGCGCTCGCGCTGCTGACCGAGCAGGTGCGCGCGCGGCCGCAGGACGCCAAGCTGCGCGTCTTCATGTTCCAGCTGCTGTGCGTGCTGGGGCAATGGCCGCGGGCGCTGAACCAGTTGAACGTCGCGTTCGAACTCGACGCCTCGACGCTGCCGATGGTGCAGACCTACCGCGAGGCGATCGCCTGCGAGACGCTGCGGCTGCAGGTCTTCGCCGGGCACAAGGCGCCGCTGCTGTTCGGCGCGCCCGAGACCTGGGTCGCGCTGCTGATCGAGGCGCTGCTGCGCGAGGGCCGCGGCGAGTTCGACGCCGCGCGCAAGCTGCGTGCGCAGGCGCTCGACGAGGCGAGCGCGACGCCGGGCAGCGCCGACGGCCAGGCCTTCGCCTGGATCGCCGATGCCGACCCGCGGCTGGGCCCGACGCTCGAGGCGATCATCAACGGCCGCTATTACTGGCTGCCGTGGAACCGTCTGGCCAAGGTCGAGATCGACGCCCCCGAGGACCTGCGCGATGCCGTCTGGATGCCGGCGCATTTCGAATTCGCGAACGGCGGCGAGGTCGTCGGCCTGATCCCGACGCGCTACCCCGACACCGAGCTCGGCGCCGGCGATGCGCTGGCGCTCGCCCGCCGCACCGACTGGCGCGAGGGCCGCGGCGGCGAGACCGTCGGCGTCGGGCAGCGGCTGATCGTCACCGACGGCGCCGAATTCGGCCTCATGGACCTGCGCTCGGTGACGCTGGCCGACGCTGCACAGGCCGCCGGCTGATGGCGACGCTGCGGGCCCAGGACCGCCTGCAGCCGGCGCTGCTCGACCGGCTGACCGACGACGACGTGGCGTCGCGCCACGAAAGCGCAGAGGCGCGCGTGATCGGCCGCACGCGCATGCGCGAACTCGTGCTGCGCGACCTCGTCTGGCTCTTCAACACGACGGCGCCGGGCGCCGGCATCGACTGGAGCGCGGCGCCGCAGGCGCGCGATTCGGTGCTCAATTTCGGCCTGCCGGCGCTGTCCGGCCTGACCGCGTCGACGATCGACCCGCTGGTGCTGCAGGCGCGCGTGCGCCAGGCCATCGTCGACCACGAGCCGCGCATCCTGCCCGCGACGCTCACCGTCGAGGCCGTGCTGTCCGAGGCGCAGATGGACCATCACAACCAGATCGGTTTCCGCATCTCGGGCCAGCTCTGGGCGCAGCCGGTGCCGCTGGAGCTGCTGCTGCAGACCGACATCGACCTCGAGACCGGCCGCGTCGCGGTGCGCGAGCTCGACCACTAGAGCGCTCCGCGATGGATCCGCGACTGCTGCGCTACTACAACGAGGAATTGCGCCACCTGCGCGAGATGGGCGCCGAATTCGCGGCCCAGTTCCCGAAGATCGCCGCGCGCATCGGGCTCGAGGGGCTCGAGGTCACCGACCCCTACGTCGAGCGGCTGCTCGAGGGTTTCGCCTTCCTCGCCGGCCGCATCCAGCTCAAGCTCGACGCCGAATTCCCGCGCTTCACGCAGCGCCTGCTCGAGATCGTCTATCCGCAGTTCCTGGCGCCGACGCCGGCGATGCTGATCGCGCGGCTGCAGCCCGACCTCGGCGACGCGGCGCTGGCCGCCGGCGTGACCCTGGCGCGCGGCAGCGCGTTGCTCGGCCGCGCCGGCAAGGCCGGTGCGACGCCCTGCGAATTCAGGACCGCGCACGACGTGCCGATGTGGCCGCTCGAGATCGCGCAGGTCGAGTATTTCACCCACGCCGCCGACCTGCCGCTGGCCGCGCTGCCCGAACTGCGCCGCTACCGCTCGGGGCTGCGGCTGCGGCTGCGCGCGACGGCGGGGCTGGACTTCAGGCAGATCGCGCTCGACGCCTTGCGCCTGCATTGCGCCGGCATCGACGAGGTCGCCTACAAGCTGCACGAACTCGCCTGCGGCAGCCTGATCGGCGCGCTCGTGCTGCCGACGCGGCGCCCGGCACCCTGGCACGAGGCGCTGGGCGCCGACTGCGTCGAGGCGGCCGGCTACGGCGACGACGAGGCGCTGCTGCCGCCGGCGCTGCACGGCTTCCAGGGCCATCGGCTGCTGCAGGAGTATTTCGCCTTCCCGCAGCGCTTCCTGTTCTTCGACCTGCGCGGCATCGGCGACGCCCTGCGCCGCCACGGCGGCACCGAGGCCGACATCGTGCTGCTGTTCGGTCGCGCCGACGACGCGCTGCAGCAGGCCGTCGACGCGTCCAGCCTGGCGCTGCACTGCGTGCCGGCGATCAACCTGCTCGAGCGGCGCTGCGACCGCATCCATGTCGGTCCCGAGAGCGCGGAGTTCCACGTCGTGCCCGACCGCACGCGGCCGCTGGACTTCGAGGTCCACAGCGTCACCGAGGTGCTGGGCTACGGCAACGGCGTGAATGCCGAATGGCGCTTCCTGCCGTTCTACAGTGCCTTCCATCTCGAGGACGGCCACCACGACGCCTATTACGCGCTGCAGCGCGAGCCGCGGCTGCTGTCGCAGGTGCAGCAGCGCGAGGGGCCGCGCACGGCCTATGTCGGCACCGAGGTCTACCTCTCGGTCGTGGACGCGCGCGAGGCCCCGTTCGCGGCCGAGCTGAGACAGCTCGGCGTGCGCGCGTTGTGCACCAACCGCGACCTGCCGCTGCTGATGCCGGTCGGCCATGCCGGCGGCGACCTGACGCCGGTGCACACGGCGCCGATCCAGCGCATCGACGTCGTGCGCGGGCCCTCGCGCCCGCAATCGGCGCTGCGCGAGGGTGCGGCGGCATGGAAGCTGATCAACCAGCTCTCGCTCAACCACCTCTCGCTCACCGACACCGATGCCGAACAGGGCGCGGCGGCGCTGCGCCAGATCCTGCGCCTGTACGCCAGCGCCGGCGACGCCGGCGCGCAGCGCCAGATCGACGGCCTGCGATCGGTGCGGCTGGCCGGTGTCGTGCGCCGGCTGCCGATGCCCGGGCCGATCACCTTCGGCCGCGGCGTCGAGGCGCGCATCGAGGTCGACGACCTCGCGTTCGAGGGCGCCAGCGCCTTCCTGCTGGGCTGCGTGCTCGAGCGTTTCCTCGCCCGCCATGTCTCGCTCAATGGCTACACGCAAACCAGGCTGCACTCCAGCGGCCGCGGCGACATCCTCGTCGGCCCGCCGCGCTGCGGCGCGAGGCCGATCCTGTGAGCGCCGCCATGCCCGACGCCCCCGCCGCGCCCGTGGACGGCGCCCCGGGCGCCCCGGGCGCGGCACTGCACGACCGCCGCGCGGCGCTGTGGCGCGCGCTTGCCGACCAGCCCTGGCGCTACGACTATTTCCACGCACTGCGCCTGATCGAGGCGCTGCACCCGCAGCAGCCGCGGCTGGGCCTGGCGCGGCGCCCGGCCGACGAGCCGCTGCGGCTGGGCCAGGCGGCGGACCTGTCGTTCGCGCCGGCGACGCTCGCGGCGGTCGACCCCGCCGACCGCAGCGGCCGGCCGCGCGTCGAGGTCCGTTTCTTCGGCCTCTTCGGCCCCAACGGCCCGCTGCCGCTGCACCTCACCGCGCATGCGCGCGAGCGCCGGCTGCACAAGGGCGACGAGACCTTCGGCCGCTTCGCCGACCTGTTCCACCACCGCTTGCTGCTGCTGTTCTACCGCGCCTGGGCGCAGGCCCAGCCGACGGCGAGCCTGGACCGGCCCGGCGACGACCGCTGGGGCGATTACGTCGGCTCGCTGATCGGCGTCGGCGGCGCCGCCTGGCGCGGCCGCGACGCCGCACCCGACCATGCGCGGCTGGCCCATGCCGGCCTGCTCTCGCGCCAGGTGCGCAACGCCGACGGCCTGGCACAGCTGCTCACCGGCTTCCTCGGCATGCCGGTGCGCGTCGAGCCGTTCGTCGGCCGCTGGATGGCGCTGCCGGTGGCGCAGCGCACGCGCGTCGGCCGCGCCGGCCGCCTGCGCCACGGCTCGACCTCGCAGCTCGGCGCCAGCGCCGTGCTCGGCGCCGCGGTGTTCGATCGCCAGCACCATTTCCGCATCCACATCGGGCCGCTCGACCGCGCGACCTACGAATCGCTGCTGCCCGGGGGCAGGCGACTGCCGGCCGTGCAGGCGCTCGTGCGCCAATACATCGGTCTCGAGCTCGACTGGGACCTGCGGCTCGAACTCGAACGCGCGCAATTGCCGCCCACCCGACCCGGCCGCGGCAACCGCCTGGGCTGGACGAGCTGGATCGGCGCGCCGCGTCTGGGGATCGCCACCGCACTGAATCTGGTGCCGAATTCGAATCTCGCCACCTGAAAGGAATCGCCATGGCAGAAATCAATCGCGTCACGCTGTTCGGCAAGCTCAACCCGCCGGCCTACAAGGCGGTCGAGGGCGCCACCGTGTTCTGCAAGCTGCGCGGCAATCCCTATGTCGAGCTGGAGCATTGGATAGCGCAGATCCTCCAGGGTGCCGACAGCGACTGGCACCGCGTGATCCAGCATTACCAGCTCGACATGTCGGCGTTGGCCAAGGACCTGACGGCCGCGCTCGACCGCCTGCCGCGCGGCGCCACGAGCATCAGCGACATCGCCGAGCACATCCCCGACGCGATCGAGCGCGGCTGGGTCTACGGCACGCTGCTCTACGGCGACAGCATGGTGCGCACCGGCTATGTGCTGGTGGGCATGCTCAAGACCAAGAATCTGCGCCATGCGCTGCTCGCCATCAGCCGCCAGTTCGATCGCATCAAGGTCGACGAGCTCTCCGACGGCCTGCCCGGCATCGTCGCCGGCTCGCCCGAGGACGGGCAGGGCGCCAGCGACGGCAGCGGCCTGGCCGCGGGCACGCCCGGCGAGGCCAGCGGCGCGATCGCGCCCGCGGCGATGGGCAAGCAGGAGGCGCTGAAGAAGTTCACCGTCGACCTCACGGCGCAGGCGCGCGAGGGCAAGATGGACCCCATCGTCGGCCGCGACGACGAGATCCGCCAGGTCGTCGACATCCTGATGCGGCGGCGCCAGAACAACCCGATCCTGGTCGGCGAGGCCGGCGTCGGCAAGACGGCGGTGGTCGAGGGCTTCGCCCAGCGCATCGCGCGCGGCGACGTGCCGCCGAGCCTCAAGGAAGTCGAATTGCGCGCGCTCGATGTCGGCCTGCTGCAGGCCGGCGCGAGCATGAAGGGCGAATTCGAGCAGCGCCTGCGCAGCGTCATCGACGAGGTCCAGGCCAGCCCGAAGCCCATCATCCTGTTCATCGACGAGACGCACACGCTGGTCGGTGCCGGCGGCGCCGCCGGCACCGGCGACGCGGCCAACCTGCTCAAGCCGGCGCTGGCGCGCGGCACGCTGCGCACGATAGGCGCGACGACCTTCGCCGAATACAAGAAGCACATCGAGAAGGACCCGGCGCTGACGCGGCGCTTCCAGACCGTGCAGGTCGACGAGCCCGACGAGCCGAAGGCGATCCTGATGATGCGCGGCGTCGCCAGCACGATGGAGAAGCACCACCAGGTGCAGATCCTGGACGAGGCGCTCGAGGCCGCGGTCAAGCTGAGCCACCGCTACATCCCGGCGCGCCAGCTGCCCGACAAGAGCGTGAGCCTGCTCGACACCGCCTGCGCGCGCGTCGCGGTGAGCCTGCACGCGACGCCGGCCGAGGTCGACGACAGCCGCAAGCGCATCGAGGCGCTGGAGACCGAGCTCGGCATCATCGGGCGCGAGCAGGCGATCGGCGTCGATGTCGGCCAGCGCGGGACCGAGGCGGGCGAGCTGCTCGCCGCCGAGCGCGAACGGCTGGCCGCGCTCGATGCGCGCTGGGCCGGCGAGCGCAAGCTCGTCGACGAACTGCTGGCGCTGCGCTCGAAGTTGCGCGGCGGTCTGCGGCCGGTCGAGGGCACGGGCAGCACCCTCGAAGCAGCGGCGGCGGCCGAGGCGGCGCAGGCCGGGCAGGCCGCCGCCGGCATGACCGAAGGCGACCGCGAAGCGCAGCGCGAGGCCGAACGCATCAAGCAACTCGCGCGCCTGAAGGAAGTCCAGACCGAACTCGCGGCGCTGCAGGGCGAGCATCCGCTGATCCTGCCGACCGTCGACTACCAGGCCGTCGCCGCCGTCGTCGGCGACTGGACCGGCATCCCGGTCGGACGCATGGCGCGCAACGAGATCGAGACGATTCTCAAGGTCGCCGATGCGCTGGCGCAGCGCGTGATCGGCCAGGACCACGCGATGGAGATAATCGCCAAGCGCATCCAGACCAGCCGCGCCGGCCTCGACAACCCGAGCAAGCCGATCGGCGTCTTCATGCTCGCCGGCACCAGCGGCGTCGGCAAGACCGAGACGGCCTTGGCGCTGGCCGAGGCGCTGTACGGCGGCGAGCAGAACATGATCACCGTCAACATGAGCGAGTACCAGGAGGCGCACACCGTCTCGACGCTCAAGGGTGCGCCCCCGGGCTACGTCGGCTACGGCGAGGGCGGCGTGCTGACCGAGGCCGTGCGGCGCAAGCCCTACAGCGTGGTGCTGCTCGACGAGGTCGAGAAGGCCCACCCCGACGTGCACGAGATGTTCTTCCAGGTCTTCGACAAGGGCTTCATGGAGGACGGGGAAGGGCGCTTCATCGACTTCAAGAACACCCTCATCCTGCTGACGACGAACGCCGGCACCGACCTCATCGCCAGCCTCTGCAAGGACCCCGAGCTGATGCCCGACCCCGAGGGCATGGCCAAGGCGCTGCGCGAGCCGCTGCTGAAGATCTTCCCGCCGGCGCTGCTGGGGCGGCTGGTGACGATTCCGTATTACCCGCTCAGCGACGAGATGCTGGGCCGTATCGTCAAGCTGCAGCTCAACCGCATCAAGAAGCGCGTCGAGGCGCGCTACAAGATCCCGTTCGAATACAGCGACGAGGTCGTCAAGCTCGTCGTTTCACGCTGCACCGAAAGCGAATCGGGCGGGCGGATGATCGATGCGATCCTGACGAACACGATGCTGCCCGACATCAGCCGCGAATTCCTGACGCGGATGATGGAAGGGCAGCCCATCGAGCGCGTGGCCGTCGATGTCGACGACCACGGCTTCCGCTACCAGTTCGATGCCGCCTGACCGCCCGCCCCACCCGAGGAAATCGACATGACCGAAGACGCAAAGACGCTGTGGCGTTGGATCGAGACCGAGTTGCTGGGTGCGGAGAACACCGCGACCGCCTGGAACAATAAGCTCGACTACGGCACCACGGTGACCGAGGACGACATCGACGGGCTCGTGTCGGAGACTTTCGGCGGCTACGAAAGGTGGATCCAGTTCCGCAACGGCGAGACGCAATACAAGCTCAAGGCGCTGCCGGTGCAGAACAAGCACACGCGAACCGATCATGCCTACAAGACGGTCAAGGGCGGCGGCGAGAACAAGGTCAACATCGTCGCCTGGCCGGCCAAGGGCGGCGCCAATGTCTTCAATCTGCACATCCAGGTGCGGCTCTACAAGAAGACCGTTGCGGTGACCGACGACGAGGGCTGGACGACGAAGAAGAAGGCGTGGTAGCGCGCCGCCGATCGCACGATCCCAACCAGGAGCTCCCATGCCCAGCAAGACCTTGTCCCGCGAAGAATTCGTCGCCCTCGGTGAACTCGCCAAGGCCAGGCGCATGCTGCTCGTCAACATGTTCAGCGGCACGCAGCTGAAGTTCGGCAATGCGGCGCGGGCGTCGACGGCCAAGGACCTGCTGTCCAGCGGCAAGTCGATCGCCTCGAACGTGAAGTCGCTCGTCAAGGGCGGTTCGGCCGCGTCGCAGGCGGTGTCGGTCCCGGGCTTCAAGGCCGCCGTCGAGGGTTTCGTGCGCGAGTGTGCCGATGTCGACAACATCCACGACGTCATCGACGCGCTCGGCGGCGAGGTGTTCAAGCAGCTCATCGCCGAGGTCACGCCGGTGATCGGCGTGCTCTGGAGCGCGAAGAAGCTCGCCGATGCGACCAAGGCCGTCGTCGAGGACGCGCGCAATCTCTACAAGCATGGCGAATACCGCAAGGGCTTTCGGCCCGGCGATCCGCTCGCCGCGGCCGATGCGATCAAGCTCATCATCGAGCGCGACATCGGCATGCATTCGGTCGATCTGGCGCGCCAGGCCGCCGTCACCGGCGCGAAGATCGCCGGCCTGTTCGCCGATTTCGGCACCGCGACGACGGCCGGCATCGGCCTGGGCAACACGCTGGCGACGCTGGGCCTGAAGCTGTTCGCGCTCGGCCTGGACATCAAGGACATGCGCGCCGGCAACCGCCTGCTGGCCCATCCCGACGCCCTCGACGCGACGGTATTCAGCGCCTGCCCGATCCTCGGCTGCTACCTGCTGACCTGCGCCGACACCTCGTCGGTGGCCAATCTGTTCATCGCCGACATCGGCCTGCCGGGCTGGATGGACAAGGTCGAGAAGCTCAAGGCCGAGAAGATGGACCCGCTGCTGAAGATCGCGGCGAAGGCGATCGACCAGTCGCACCTGCAACTCGACGGGCTGCAGTCGAACAAGGGCACGTACCAGAAGAAGGGCTTCTTCGCGCGCATCAAGTCGCGCGCCGTCAAGAAGGTGTTCGGCTGAGTTCGGGCGCGCACGGAGATCCACGATGTCGATGAAATACGGGGACCTGGCGAAATACCGGCATGCCGGCGTGATGATGCTCAAGGAGCCGGCGCTGTCGACGCTGCGCGCCGGGGGCAACCCGCAGCAGGCGTCGATCGCGGTCCGGCGCAGCACCGAGGAATCGCAGCGCGTGATCAGCCAGGTCACCGGCGAAAACCTGTTGCAGCTGATCCGGGACGACGCCGGCGACGGCCTGTGGGTGCCCTACCTGGCGCAGAAGACGGTCTACGGCTTTCTCTCGGGAGCCCAGACCTGGGCTGCGTCGGGGCCCTACAGCGGCTGCTATTTCGAGGTCGGCCGGATCGACGGCAGGATCTACGTCGCCCATATCTCCTGCGAGATGAAGAACGATCCCAACGTCGCGGCCTGGCGCGAGGCACCCGAGATGGCGCGCAAGGAAGTGCTGTTCAGCAAGAAGATCGGCATGGCCGCCGAATTCCCGCTGGGCACGACGAACGCGGCGACGATCGTCTTCGCCGATCTCGCCGGCGGTCGCGTCGCGGCGACCCGCGTCGATGTGCAGACGCGGTCGGCGGGCGGCATGTCGGGGCCCATCTTCGGCGTCGAGGAAATCACTTCCGACGCCTATTGATGCGGAGCCTGAGCCTGGCCGCGGCGCGGCGCGGCGCGCCGCTGCAGCTGTCCGTGCGCCGGCGCGGCGACGAGTTCGCCGCGCGCGGCGTCGAACTGGTGCCGCTCGATCTGCCCGTCGATTTCAAGGCTCCGGACCCGTGATTGCAAGACGCGCGGCGCCGGTTCCAGCGCCTGGAACGCATCTTCGTGCAGGATCGAGCGCATCAGCGCCGCCGCCGCGGACCGGCGCGTCGGGGTAGAAAACGTCGCTCGAATCGAAGGCGATCGTTCCCGCCGCCGCGGTCGCGGCCCGCGTGACTGCGGCCGCGGCGGCGGCGCGCCGATGTCGATCCTCAAACGTCCGGGCATGCCTCGCGCCGACGGTTGCGCGCGTCTTGTGCGCCATCCCGGGCGGCGAGCGCAATCGCCTGCTCGAGGAACCGGAAGCGGGCGCGGGGCACTCATGGCCGGGACGGCGCCAGCGCCGCCCCGCACCGTATAGTCGTCGACGCCGCGGCCCGCGCTTTCGCGCCGGCGCGGTGCCACCGCGCCGAGGATCCATGCCCGCCTCTCCATTGATGATGGAATTCGTCACGAGTCCCGACCTGGGGCTCAAATTCCGGTCGATGTCCGCGCGCGAGGAGATCTCGCGGCTGTTCGAATTCGAGGTCGTCGCCATCGCGACGAGTTCCACCGTCGCGCCGGGCGACCTGCTGGGCAAGAAGGCCGCCGTCTCGCTGCAGATCGGCGGCGAGGCCCGGCGCTGGTTCCACGGCGTCGTCGCGGCCTTCGGCATCGACGGCGTCGACGGCCGTCATCTCGCCTACCGCATCACGCTGCGGCCCTGGTTCTGGCTCGCCACGCGCAGCGCCAACCTGCGCATCTTCCAGAACCAGTCGGTGCCCGCCATCGTGAAGTCGGTCTTCAGCGCCTACAACGGCACCGTCGCCGACGACCTCCAGGGCAGCTACGCGCCGCGCGTCTATTGCGTGCAGTACCGCGAGACCGATTTCGAATTCGTCAGCCGGCTGCTCGAGGAGGAGGGCATCGGCTATTTCTTCCGCCATGGCGCCGACCAGCACGAGCTGGTGCTGGTCGACGAGCCGAGCTCGTTCCAGCCCTTCGCCGGCTACGCCACCGTGCCCTACACCGAGGACGAACAGCGCCTGGCCGAGCGCGAGGCGATCTCGAGCTGGCACATGCGCCACGAGATCCAGACCGGCAAGGTCGTGCTGCGCGACTGGAATTTCACGCAGCCGGCGACCGACCTCACGGCCAGCGCCGTCGTCAGCGGCGGCAGCCATGAGCAGACCGCGTTCGAGGTCTACGACTATCCCGGCCGCTACGACGCCGCCGGCCGCGGCACGACGCTGGCCCAGGTACGCGTCGACGAGCACAGCTCGCATTACGGGCGCTACCGCGGCGGCGGCAACCATCCCGGGCTGGCCGCGGGTTCGACCTTCACGCTGCAGGACCATCCGCGCGTCGACCAGAACACGAAATACCTGGTGCGCGCGACGCGCATCGAGATGCAGCAGTCGGGCTACGAATCGGGCGACGACCGGCGCACGAGCTTCCGCTGCGAATTCGAGGCCCAGGCCGAGGCCGAGCCCTACCGGCCCGAGCGCACGACGCGCAAGCCCAGCGTCGCCGGGCCGCAGACGGCGATCGTCGTCGGCGACGGCGGCGACGGCGCGATCACGACCGACGAATACGGCCGCGTCAAGGTCCAGTTCCACTGGGACCGCCTGGGCAAGAACGACGGCGACAGCAGCTGCTGGGTGCGCGTGGCCTCGCCCTGGGCCGGCAACGGCTGGGGCATGATCGCGCTGCCGCGGCTGGGCCAGGAGGTCGTCGTCGATTTCCTCGAGGGCGACCCCGACCAGCCCATCATCACCGGCCGCGTCTACAACGCGATGCAGAAGGTGCCCTACGCGCTGCCCGACCACAAGACCGTGAGCACGATCAAGAGCCGCAGCCTGCAGGGCGGCGCGGCCGAATTCAACGAGCTGCGCTTCGAGGACAAGGCCGGATCCGAACTCGTCTGGCTGCAGGCCCAGAAGGACATGATGGAGATGATCGAGGCCGACCTGACGACCCAGATCGGCAAGGACCAGCAGCACACGGTCGGCGGCGACCTGAAGGCCAAGGTCGCCGGCGCCTACAGCCTGGGCGTGACCGGCGCGGTGAAGCAGAAGTTCGATGCCACGCTCGGGCTCGAGGTCGCCAGCGACATCGCCGTCAAGGGCGGCGGCGTCTACAGCCTGAAGACCGGGCAGGACATCACGGCCGAATCCGGGGCCTCGATCTCGCTCAAGTCCGAGACCGACCTGCACGTCAAGATCGGCGGCAACATCGGCGCCGAGGCGGCGCAGAACGTCTACATCAAGGGCGGCACGAACATCGTGATCGAGGGCGGCACGAACATCAGCCTCGTCGTCGGCGGCAGTTCGGTCGTGCTGAGCCCGGCCGGCGTGGCCATCACCGGCACCCTGGTGCAGATCAATTCCGGCGGCAGCCCGGGTTCGGGCAGCCCGCCGCAGCCGGTCGCGCCGAGCGACCCGCCGCCGCCCGACGCGCCGGCCGCCCCGGTCGACCCGATGTCGCACCGCTGAGGCGCGGGGCCCCGTGCAGACCCGCGATCCCCGGGCCCGCGAGGAGGCCGCCTGGTCCGACTTCGTGCACCGGCTCGCCGAGCAGCTCGCCGCGCTGTGGCCGGCGCTGCACGAGCGGCTCGGCGAGCGCCACGGCGAATTCGTCGCCACCGCGGTGCAGCGCGCGCTCGACCGCGGCATCGACGCCGCACCGGCCGTCGCGCGCTATGTCGACCTCTGGTTCGTCTGGGGACCGTCGTTCCACGACAAGCCGGGTTTCGAATGGGCGCAGGGGCTGCTCGCGGCGCCGAGCGAACGCGCCTGGGCCACCGTGCACCAGCTCGTGCGGCGCAGCATCGCGGAGCTCGAGCGCCGCGCCGATGCGCGCGCCACGCCGCAGGCGCTGGCGGCGGCCGACGCGCGGCTCATCGACGCCTTCGGCGCGCTCGGGCGCCGCGGCGCGATGCTGGCGCCGGGCGCCGTGCCGCC
>JAGWVB010000381.1 GCA_018971105.1 Burkholderiales bacterium | reverse complement strand
GCCTGCGCAACGAGATCGCCGCGGCCTGCGCACCGGTGCGCGCCGACCCCTCGAAGCTGCGCCGCATCCTGCTGACCCTGTTCGACCGCGTCCTCACGCTCGTCGACGGCGATATCGGCGTCGTCGCCAAGGTCGGGGTGGACGGCGTGCAGCTCGACTTCTGCGACCTGTCGCAGCGGCCCGGCGCGGGCGCGACCTCGTTCGCGCGCGCCGGCTTGCCGCGCGACGCGGCGCCGCCGCCGGACCTCGGGCTGGATGCGCAAGCGGGCGGGCTCACCGCGTGCCGCCGCCTGGCGCGCATGATGGGCGGGCATGTCGCCGTGAATCGGCAGGCGATCGGCTGCTGGGTCTTCAGCTTGACGCTGCCGCGTGCGCGCGGCGCGGCGTCGGTCGTGCGCCGCGCGCCCTGATGCGCGCGCGCCGGCCGGTCAATCGAGCAGGCCGTGTTCCATCGCGGCCATCAGCACCTGGACCCGGTTGCGCGCGCCGAAGCGCTTGGCCAGGCGACCGATGTAGAGCTTGATCGTGACCTCCTCGAGCTCGAGCTCGCGGCCGATCTCCTTGTTCGTGCGCCCCTGGCGCAGCAGGCGCAGCACCGCCATCGCCTTCGGCGGCAGCGGCTCGCTGCCGTCGTCGCCCGGGCCCGAGCTGCCGCGGCGCGCCGATTGCGACGACAGCAGCGATGCCGGGATGAAGCGCTCGCCGCTGAGCATCAGCCGCACGGCATGGGTCAGGCTGCTGCCCGAGACGGCCTTGTCGATGAAGCCCATCGCCCCTTGCTGGAGGATCGCGCGCACGTCCTCGGCCGAGGCCTGCCCCGACATCACCGCCACCGGAATGTCGCAGGGGTTCTCGACGAGGCCGCGCAGCGTGCTGATGCCGCGCGACCCGGGCATGCGGTAGTCGACGATCGCCAGGTCGTAGGTATCGGGCCGGGCGAGCGCCGCCTCGGCTTCGGCGATGGTCCGCGCGGTGTCGATCTCCATGCCTTCGAGCGAGCGCGTCAGGTAGTCGCGCAGGGTGTCGAGCAAGAGCACATGGTCATCGACGAGCAGCAGCCTGGACATCGGACTCCTCTTGCCGATCGCCGGCGTCAGGGAAGGTGTCGCAGCGGCCGCCGACCGAACCCGGTCGTGGCGCCGCAAGGCGAATAACACAGTGGATGCGCGGGCAAAGTATAAGTCCAAGCGCCGCGGGCGCCGCATGCGGCGCGGCACGGCCCGGCCCGGCCCGGCCCGGCCCGGCCCTCAGTGCGGCCCTCAGTGCGGCCCTCAGTGCGGCCCTCCGTGCGGCCCTCCGTGCGGCCACGCGTCGCGGCGGTCGCACGGGCCCGCCTCGAGCACCTGGCCTGGCACCTCGTGGCCGACGAGGCCGCGGTGTTCGCGCGCGGCGCCGAAGCGGTCGATGCCGGCGTCCAGCGCGGCCTGCGCGTTCGCCGGCCCCATGCCGCGCCGGCCGTGGCAATGCGCCGCGATCCGCAGCGCCGGGCGGCGCGCACGTACCGCCTCGCAAGGCACCTTCGTCGCGGCCGCCTCAGATCACGCCCTGCGACTTCAGCTCGGCATAGCCGGCCGCGTCGATGCCGACGGCCGCCAGCACCTCGCGCGTGTGCTCGCCCAGGGCCGGGCCGAGCCATTTCGTCGCGCCCGGCGTCGCCGAGAGCTTGGGCACGACGGCCGGGAAATCGAGCGCCTTGCCGTCGGGCAGCGCGTGGGTCTCGATCATCTCGCGCGCGCGGTAATGCGGGTCGGCGTGGATGTCGGCGGCGGTATAGATGCGTCCGCTCGGCACCTCGGCGGCCTCGAGCGTCGCCAGCACCTCGGCGAGTTCGCGCTCCTTCGTCCAGGCGGCGATGGCGTCGTCGATGAGCGCGGTGTGTTGCGCGCGGCCGTCGTTGCGCGCCAGGCGCGGGTCGTCGGCGAGGTCGGCGCGGCCGATCGCCTTCATCAGCCGCTTGTAGATGCTGTCGGCATTGCCGGCGACGATGACGTAATCGCCGCCGCGGCAGGGATAGGTGCTCGACGGCACGATGCCCGGCAGCGAGGCGCCGGTGCGCTCGCGCACATGGCCGAAGCCCGAGTACTCGGGGATCAGGCTTTCCATGACGCCGAACACCGCCTCGTAGAGCGCGACGTCGATGTACTGGCCGCTGCCGCCGCCGGATTTCAGGTGGTGCAGCGCGAGCAGCGCGCCGATGACGCCGTAGAGCGAGGCCAGCGTGTCGCCGATGCTCACGCCCACGCGCACCGGCGGGCGGTCGGGAAAGCCGGCCAAGTAGCGCAGCCCGCCCATCGACTCGGCGATCGCCGCGAATCCCGGGCGGTCCTTGTAGGGCCCCGTCTGGCCGTAGCCCGAGACGCGCACCATGATGAGCTTCGGATTGACGCGCGAGAGATCCTCCCAGCCCAGGCCCCATTGCTCCAGCGTGCCGGGGCGGAAGTTCTCGATCACGATGTCGGCATCCTTGACGAGATCGCGCACGATCTGCTGGCCGCGCGCGTCCTTGAGGTTGAGCGTCACCGATTTCTTGTTGCGGCTCTGCGCGTACCACCACAGCGAGGTGCCCGCGTGCAGCTTGCGCCAGCTGCGCAGCGGGTCGCCGCCGTCGGGCGCCTCGATCTTGATGACCTCGGCGCCGAACTGCGCCAGCACGCTGGCGGCATAGGGGCCGGCGATCAGGGTGCCGAGCTCGATCACCTTCACGCCCTGCAGGGCCATCGGAGCGGTAGGAGCATTCATCGCGGTTCCTCGGGTTCGTCGCGGTCGACGGCATGGCGGCCTCGCCGGGGCCATGCCTTGCCCAGTGGCTCGGGCAGGAACGAAGGCAGGACGAGGCCGATGACGCGATCATCCCCAGCGCCATCGCCGCGCGCGGCGACGCGGCCGAGCCGGCCGAGCCGGCCCAGGATAGTGCCATGGCCGCGCCGTGGCCCCCCGCCGG
>JAGWVB010000090.1 GCA_018971105.1 Burkholderiales bacterium | reverse complement strand
CGGGCGCGGCCTCGCCGCTCTCGTGCGTGTACCAGTTGAGCAGGATCAGCGCCGCGACGCTGCCGATCGGGAACAGCGCCGCCGACAGGCCGACCCAGCCGGCACGGCCGCGCTCCATGCGCCCGGCGGCGACGGCCAGGAATACCCAGTGCAGGACGAGCCCGACGGCGAGCGCGAGCGCGGTGACGACGATGCGCAGCACCGATTGCAGGGTGCTGGCCAGCAGCGGCGGCAGGAAGGAGGCCAGCGCCAGCAGCGCCACGGCCAGCGCCAGGGTCGACGCGGTCAGCGCGCGTTGGGCGGGTGTTTCAGGCATGGGGACTCCACGACTTGCAGACTCCGCCACAGTGTAGGCGTCTTGGTCGCGCACGGTGCGGCGGCGGCACGCGGTTCGGCTCGCCAAGGCCGGCCAGGCTGGATAAAGTCACAGTCTCGACCCCCACATGCCGCCCCGCCGCTGGATAGCCCACCTCGACATGGATGCGTTCTACGCGTCGGTGGAGCTGCTGCGTTACCCCGACCTGGCGGGCCTGCCGGTCGTCATCGGCGGCGGCCGGCGCCACCAGCCGGTGCTGCAGCCCGATGGCACGCGCCGCTACGCGACGCTGGCGGGCTACGCCGGCCGCGGCGTCATCACCACCGCCACCTATGCGGCGCGCGACCTCGGCGTGCATTCAGGCATGGGGCTGATGAAGGCCGCGCTGCTGGCGCCGCAGGCGGTGCTGCTGCCGGTCGATTTCGAGCAGTACCGGGCCTACTCGCGCCGCTTCAAGGCCGCCGTGGCCGAGGTCGCGCCGGTGATCGAGGATCGCGGCATCGACGAGATCTACATCGACCTCACCGAGCTGCCGGGGGCGCAGGACAGCCTGGCCCACGACCGCCACGGCGGCGTGCGCGCCGTGGCGCAGGAGATCCGCAACAACGTGCGCCGCGCCACCGGCCTCACCTGCTCGATCGGCGTGACGCCGAACAAGCTGCTGGCCAAGCTCGCGAGCGAGCTCGACAAGCCCGACGGCCTGACCGTGCTGACGCACGACGACCTGCCGACGCGCATCTGGCCGCTGCCGCTGCGCAAGCTCAACGGCATCGGCCCCAAGGCCGGCGCGCGGCTGGCCGCGCTGGGCCTGCGCACGCTGGGCGATCTGGCGCAGCGCGACCGCGCCTGGCTCGTCGAGCATTTCGGCCGCAGCTACGGGCGCTGGCTGTACGACGCGGCGCGCGGCGTCGACGAGCGGCCGCTGGTGACGCATGGCGACCCGGTCTCGATGAGCCGCGAGACGACCTTCGAGCGCGACCTGCACGCGGTGCGCGACCGCGCCGAGCTGACGCGCATCTTCACCGAGCTCGCGCGCCAGGTCGCGACCGACCTGCAGCGCAAGGGCTATGCCGGCCGCACGATCGGCATCAAGCTGCGCTTCGACGACTTCAAGACCGTCACGCGCGATCTCACGCTGCCACAGCCGACCGCCGACGCCGCGGCGATCCGCCAGGCCGCGGGCCTGTGCCTCAAGCGCGTCGACCTGCAGCGCAAGCTGCGCCTGCTGGGCGTGCGTGCGGCGTCGCTGGTGCGCCTCTGACGGCCGCTATGGTGGCGCCATAGTGGCTACGATCGCCGACTACAGGAGACCAGCTCAATGACCGTGATCACGAACATCGAAGACCTGCGCCGGCTGGCCCGGCGGCGCGTGCCGCGCATGTTCTACGACTACGCCGACAGCGGCTCGTGGACCGAATCGACCTACCGCGCCAACGAATCCGACTTCGGCAAGATCCTGCTGCGCCAGCGCGTCGCGGTCGACCTCTCGAACCGCAGCACCGCATCGACGATGGTCGGCGTGCCCTGCGCGATGCCGGTGGCCCTCGCGCCGACCGGCCTCACCGGCATGCAGCATGCCGACGGCGAGATCCTCGCGGCCCGCGCGGCCGAGAAGTTCGGCGTCCCGTTCACGCTCTCGACGATGTCCATCTGCTCGATCGAGGACATCGCCGCGCACACCAAGGCGCCGTTCTGGTTCCAGCTCTACGTCATGCGCGACCGCGGCTTCGTCGAGCGCCTGATCGACCGCGCGAAGGCCGCCGGCTGCGGCGCGCTCGTGTTGACGCTCGATCTGCAGATCCTCGGCCAGCGCCACAAGGACCTGAAGAACGGCCTCTCGGCACCGCCGCGGCTGACGCTGGCCAACCTGATGAACATGGCGACGAAGCCGCGCTGGTGCCTGGGCATGCTGGGCACGCAGCGGCGCCAGTTCGGCAACATCGTCGGCCATGTCGGCGGCGTCGACGACATGGGTTCGCTGTCGCAATGGACGGCGCAGCAGTTCGACCCGCAGCTCAACTGGGGCGATGTCGAGTGGATCAAGCGGCGCTGGGGCGGCAAGCTGATCCTCAAGGGCATCCAGGATGTCGAGGACGCGAAGCTCGCCGCCGACAGCGGCGCCGACGCGCTCATCGTCAGCAACCATGGCGGGCGCCAGCTCGACGGCGCCCAGAGCAGCATCGGCGCGCTGCCGGCGATCGTCGACGCCGTGGGCTCGCGCATCGAGGTCCACATGGACGGCGGCATCCGCTCGGGCCAGGACGTGCTCAAGGCGCTGGCGCTGGGCGCGCGCGGCACCTACATCGGCCGCGCCTTCCTCTACGGCCTGGGCGCGCTGGGCGAGGCGGGGGTGACAAAGGCGCTCGAGCTGATCCAGCGCGAACTCGATCTCACCATGGCCTTTTGCGGACACACGAAGATCGCCCAGATCGGCGCGCAGACCCTGCTTCCACCTCGCGGCTGAGCGGCCTCAGCCGTGCAGGCCGAGCTTGAAAGCGATCATCGCGCGCAGCTTGTTCGGCAGCACCGGCTTGATCAGGAGGTGGTAGTCGTGCCGCTCGGCCTCGTCCTCATGCCCGCCCAGGCTGCTGCCGGTGATCAGGATCGCCGGTAGCCGCCGCGGCCTCCAGCGCGCGCGCAGCAAAGTCATGGCCTCGATGCCGGTGCGCCCCTGCGGCAAGCGGTAGTCGACGAGCAGCAGATCGGGCGCCCGTGGCGGCGCGGCATCGGCCCAGGCCTGCAGCGCCTCGACGGCCTCGAAGGCGATGACGTCGGCACCCCAGGCCTGGAGCACGACGACGAGGCCCTCGCGCACCGCCGCCTCGTCCTCGAGCACGAGGATCAGCCGACCCTGCAGCGTCAGGCCCAGCGGCGGCTTGACGGCCGCGGGCACCATGTCGACGGCGGCCCGCGCGACCCGGCCCGCCGGCACCTCGAGGGTGAACACCGTGCCGTGGCCCAGCCGCGAGCGCAGCGCGATCGGCGTCTGCATCAGGTCGGCCATGCGCTTGACGATGGCCAGGCCCAGGCCCAGTCCCTTGCGCTGCTGCGTATCGAGCGGCGGCTGGGTATGCACCTGGTAGAACTCCTCCCACACGCGCGCCAGGTTCGCCGGCGCGATGCCGATGCCGCTGTCCCAGACCTGCAGCAGCAGCCGGCCCGCGCGCCGGCGGCATGAGACGAGCACGCCGCCGTCCTCGGTGTAGCGGATCGCGTTGCTGACCAGATTGCGCAGCGTGCGCTCGAGCAGCACGGGGTCGGCCTGGACGACATGGCGGCCGCCGCGGAAATGCAGCATCAATCCCTTCTCGAAGGCGACCGGTTCGAAGTGCAGGCGCAGGCGCGCGAACAGTTCGTGCAGGCGCACCGGAGCCGGATGCACCTCGACGCCGCCGGTGTCGATGCGGGTGATGTCGAGCAATTCGCCGAACAGCCCTTCGAGCGCGTCGACCGATTCGTTGATGCTGTTGACGAGGCTGGCGACCTCGGCATCGCGGCTGCGCTGGCGCAGTGCCTCGGCGAACAGGCCCATCGCGTGCAGCGGCTGGCGCAGGTCGTGGCTGGCGGCGGCGAAGAACTGCGTCTTCGCGCGGTTGGCCGCCTCGGCGGCGCGGCGCGCCTCGTCGCTGATGCCCATCTCGGCGCGCAGCCGCGCCGCCAGCTCGTCGGTGCGCGCCTTGAGCGAGATCGCGTAGCCCAGCGCGGTGCCGTAGGTGCGCCCCATCAGCACCGTGATGCAGAACATCAGGGCCAGGATCACCGCGAGCTGGAGGTGGAAGGGCTCGCTGCGGTCACTCGCGATGCGCGCGATGGTCGGCGTCAGCACGAGGCTGAGGAAGGCGAGGAAGATGCCGGCCTGCGTCGCCAGCAACTGCACCGAGGCCAGGCAGTAGGTGTAGGCGATGAGGACCAGCGCCACCTTGTGGTACGGCGTGCCCAGGCCCCAGAACAGCCACACCGCCAGGCCCCACATCGAGGCCTGGATCAGCACCAGCGCCATCCAGCTGCGGCGCCAACGCTGCCAGGTGGCGGCGTCGGTGCGGCGGTGGCGCAGGCGAAAGCGCAGGTAATGCGCCAGCCGCACGAGCCACAGCGTCGAGATCACCGCCAGCCATGGCAACAGGAGGCGCCGGTCGGCCAGCGGCCCGAAGATGACCGCGATCAGCCCCATGCCGACGAGGTTGCCGGTCAGCGTCGCCGGCGTCTGGACATAGAGCGCGCGCAGATGCTCGACGCCGCTGCCGGTCGGTGGCGCCCGGGTTGCCGCGGGCGCCGCCTCGCCGGCCTCGGCGGCGCCGCCGGCGCCCGCGCCCGTCATCGCCGCGGCACTCAGTCCGAGGCCGGACGCCGGGCCGCGTAGCCGCCCTGGCCCAGCATCATCTGGCTCACCGCGAGCACGGCCTGGGTGCGCGAGTTCACGCCCAGGCCGCGCAGCACGGCCGCCACATGGTCCTTCACCGTCTCGACCGAGAGGTTGAGCTGGCGCGCGATGAGCTTGTTCGGCAGGCCTTGCAGCAGCAGCGTCAGGACCTCGGTCTGGCGCGGCGTGAGGCCGAGGTCGGCGAGCGTGCGCGGCGCCCGGTGGCGGTCGGCCGCCGCCGCGCCCGGCGCGGCATCCGGTTCGCGCCGCATCACGCCGGGCGCGGTGTCGCCGTCGAGCCGGCGCCCGGGCTCGAGCCCGAGCATCGCCGGCGGCACGTACATCGAGCCCGCCATCACGAGCGCCAAAGCGTCGTGGAGTTCGGCATGCGAGGAACGCTTGGGCACGAAACCCATGGCGCCGCTGTCGATGGCGCGGATGACATCGCTGGCGCGGTCGCTGGCCGAGACGACGACGACCGGCAGCGCCGGATGCGCGCGCCTGAATTCGACCAGCAGGTCGAAGCCGTCGGCATCGCCGAGCGCGAGGTCGAGCAGCACGAGGTCGAAACCGGCATCGTCCGCGAGTACCGAGCGCGCGGCGGCGGCGCTCGCAACGCCGACCACCGCGGTGTCGGCGCCCATCGTCTGCACCACGGCCTCGAGCGCCGACAGCACGAGCGGGTGGTCGTCGACCAGCAGCACTTTCATGATGCCCTCCGCGGTTGAGCCGGGATTGTGGGCCCGGGGCGCCACCGCGGCGCCCGCAACGTCGAGGCGATCAGGGTCAGGCCGCGAGCCAGGAGCGCAGCGGCTGCCACTGTTCGAGGTCGCGCTCGACGCGGCCGGGCGCGACATCGAACAGCGTCAGCCCGCGCGCCGCGAGCTGGACATAGTTCTGGGTGTCGCGCAGCCAGGCGACGACCGGCACCGCCACCGTCGCCAGGTACTGGTGCAACTGCTCGTTGGCGCGCGTGTGTTCGCGCACGCGCATGCCGACGAGGCCGAGCCGGATGTCGGCGGCGCGCCGGTGCTCGCGCAGCAACCGCACGAAGGCATGCGTGGCCTGGATGTCGAACAGGCTGGGCTGGAGCGGGATCAGCATGCGGTCGGCGATGCGCAGCACCGCCTCGAGGCGCTTGCCGTGCAGGCCGGCCGGGGTGTCGAGCACGACATGGGTCACCCCGCGCGGCGGCCGCGCGACCTCGTCGGGCGTGACATCCCAGCCCTGGATCGCCGGCAGGCCGGACGGGCGCAGCGCCAGCCATTGGCGGCTCGACTGCTGGCGGTCGACGTCGCCGAGCATCACGGCATGTCCCGCCGCGGCCAGGCAGCCCGCCACGTTGGTGGCCAACGTGCTCTTGCCGACCCCTCCCTTGGGGTTGGCGACGACGATCACCGGCATGTTCTTCTCCTGGTCCGCGCCCGTCCCGAGACCCGGCTATGGTAGCGGGCCGCGACGCGGCGGCCCGCGGGCCTTGCCGCGATACTGCGCGCCATGGCACCGATCCTCGTCATCGCCGCGCACCCGCAACTCGGGCAATCGCGCGTCACCCGGGCCCTGATGCGCGCCGCCGCGGCGACGCCCGGCGTCGCGCTGCGCGACCTCTACGCGCTCTACCCGGACTACGACATCGACGTGGCGGCCGAGCGCGCCGCGCTGGCCGAGGCGCGGCTGCTGGTCTGGCTGCACCCGGTGCTCTGGTACGCGATGCCGCCGCTGCTCAAGCTCTGGCTCGACGAGGTCTTCGGCTTCGGCTGGGCCTACGGCCCCGGCGGCGACGCGCTGCGCGGCAAGGACCTGTGGCTGGCCGCGTCCACCGGCGGCCCCGAGGGTTCGTACCGCCCCGACGGCTACAACCGCTATTTCTTCGACGCCTTCCTCCATCCCGACGAGCAGACGGCAGCGCTGGTGGGCATGCGCTGGCTGCCGCCGCTGGTGCTGCACGGGGCCCATCGCATGGCGGCGCCGGCGATCGAGGCGCACGCGGCGCTGTTCGCACAACGCCTGGGCAGCTGGCCCGACTGGCCCGAGATCGCGCAGCTGGAAGCCGCGCCCGACTGCAGCGTCCCCGCCGACGCGCGGCCGCCGGCAGCGCGATGAGCAGCGCCACGCCCTGGCTGCAGGGCAGCCTGATCTACCTCGGCGCGGCGGTGCTCGCGGTGCCGCTGTCGCGCCTGCTCGGCCTGGGCGCGATCATCGGCTACCTCGGCGCCGGCATCGCCATCGGCCCCTGGGGCCTGGGGCTGGTGACCGACCCGGCGGCGATGCTCGAGTTCTCCGAATTCGGCGTCGTGCTGATGCTGTTCCTGGTCGGGCTCGAACTCGAGCCGCGCCGGCTGTGGGCGCTGCGGCGGCCGATCTTCGGCTGGGGCAGCGTGCAGCTGCTGGGCTCGATCGTGCTCGTCGCCGCGGCGGGCCTGGCCTGGGGCGTCGCCGCGCGGCAGGCAATGGTGGCCGGGCTCGGGCTGGCGATGAGCTCGACCGCGATCGGCCTGGCCGTGCTGGCCGAGCGCAACCTGCAGGCGACGAGCGCGGGCCAAAGCGTGCTCAGCGTCGCGCTGCTGCAGGACATCGCCGCGATCCCGATCCTGGCCATCGTGCCGCTGCTGGCCCTCGGTCATGGCGCGGCGGCCGGCGGCGGCGGGATCGCGGCGGCCAAGGCCTTCGGCATGATCGCCGTCATCGTCTTCGGCGGCCGGCTGCTGCTGCGCCCGGCGCTGCGCTGGATCGCGCGCAGCGACACGCCCGAGATCTTCACCGCCGCGTCGCTGCTGCTGGTCGTCGCGACGGCGGCACTGATGCAGAGCGTCGGCCTGTCGATGGCGCTCGGCGCCTTCCTCGCCGGCGTGCTGCTGGCCGAGAGCGAATACCGGCATGAACTCGAGACCGACCTCGCGCCCTTCAAGGGCCTGCTGCTGGGCCTGTTCTTCATCGCCGTCGGCATGAGCATCGATTTCGGTGTCGTCCTCGCCCACCCGGGCCGCGTCGCGGCGCTCGTCGCCGCCTTCCTGCTCGCCAAGGCGCTCGTGCTGTCGCTGATGGCGCGCGCGATGCGCATCCCGCTGGCCGAGCGCCCGGTGTTCGTGATCCTGCTCGCCCAGGGCGGCGAATTCGGCTTCGTCGTCTTCCAGGCCGCGGCCGGCGCCGGGGCGCTCGATGCGGCGGCCCACTCGCTGCTCGTGGCTGCGGTCGCGCTGTCGATGCTGCTCACGCCGCTGCTGCTGCTGGCGGCCGACCGCGGCTGGGCCAGGCACCTGGCGCGGCACCCGCGCGGCGCCGGGCCGGCGGAGATCGCCGAACCGCAGCAGGCGCCGATCATCATCTGCGGCTTCGGCCGCTACGGCCAGATCGTCGGCCGCCTGATCAACGCCGCCGGGCTCACGGCGACCGTGCTCGACCACGATGCCGAACAGCTCGAGACGCTGCGCCGCTTCGGCTGGCCGGCGTTCTACGGCGACGCGACCCGGCTCGACCTGCTGCGCACGGCCGGCGCGGGGCGGGCGCGGGTGATCGTCGTCGCGATCGACGATGTCGAGCAGAACCTGGCCGTGGTCGACCTCGTGCAGCAGCATTTCGCACAGGCGACGATCGTCGCGCGCGCGCGCAACACCACGCATTGGTACGGGCTGCACAAGCGCGGCGTCCGGCACATCGAGCGCGAGACGCTGGACGCGGCGCTGACGAGCGGGCGCAGCGTGCTCGAACTCATGGGCTGGCAGCCGCACGAGGCGCGGCAGCAGGCGCGGCGCTTCCGCCGCCACAGCATCGAGTTGCTGCTCGCGATGGCGCCGCACCTGGGCGACGAGAAGAAGCTGATCTCGGTGGCGCGGCGCGGGCGCGAGGAACTCGAGGAACTGTGGGCGCGCGAGCGCGCCGAGCGGCGCGAGGCACGGCAGCACGCGGGCTGGCAAGGCGAGGAAGGCGCATCCGATCCCACGGCATTCCCATCGCCGGGAACGGATGAGGGACTTTAAACTCGAGGCCCCGATTGCAGCGTCCCGGGACGGCGACAGCCCTCGCCCGCGGACCCCCCAGACCGTGGCGCGACGCGCTGAGACTTCCACCGTCGCCGAGGCGATCCCGGTTGCGCTGCCGGTGGCGCACCCGGTGGCGCATCCGGTCGCGCACCCGGTCGCGTGCTCGACCGGGCGCCGGTTCGAGCTCTCGATTGCGGCGCAGATCGGCCTCCTGCTGGTCGGGCATGTGGCGCTGTGGACCTGGGTCGGCCTGAGTTCGCGTTCGAACTTCGACGCCCCGGGCGACATGGTCGAGGCCTACGCCTGGGCGCAGCAGTTCCAATGGGGCTACTACAAGCACCCGCCGTTGTCGGCCTGGGTCGTCGGGCTGTGGTTCGCGCTCCTGCCGGCGACGCCGCTGGCCTACTCGCTGCTGGCGGCGCTGAACGGCGCCATCGGCCTCGCCGGCCTGGCCTGGCTGGCGCGCGAATTCCTGCCGCCGCGCTGGGTGCTGCTGGTGGTGGCGGTGGCATCGCTGGCGCCCGGGATCACGGCGCTGGCGATGCGCTTCAACGCCAATGCGATCCTGGTCTCGACCTGGCCCTGGGCGATGGCGCTGTTCGTGCGCCTGATGCGGCATGGGCGCGCGCGCGACGCCGTCCTCTGCGGCGTGGCCTGCGCGCTCGCGCTGCTGGGCAAGTACTACTCGGCCGTGCTGCTGCTGTCGCTGCTGGCCTCGGCGCTGTGGCTGCCCGCGTGGCGCCGCCGCCTGCCGACGGCGCCGGTGGCGCTGGCGCTGGCGGTGTTCCTGCTGGCCCTGGCGCCGCACCTGAGCTGGCTGCTGGCGCAGGCCCAGGGCCCGATCGAGTATGCGCGCGCCGCCACCGGCCACCAGAGCCCGACGCAGTCCTGGTCGCGCGCGATCCATTTCGGGCTCGCCCAGGTCGTGTTCCCGCTGCTTGCATTCACGGCGCTGCAGCGCAGCCTCGTCGGCCCGGCGCGCCGGCGCGCCTTCTGGCAGGCCGCGACGGCGGCGCTGCGCCCGCGCAACGAGCCGCTGTGGCTGATCGCGATGCTGCCGGTCGTCGCCACGGTCGTCATCACGCTCGCCACCGCTGCCCGCACGGCGTCGGTCTGGGGGCTGGCGATCGCCGCCGGGCTGGCGCTGCTGGCGGTCGACCGCGCACGCGCGGCCGGGGGCCGGCTCGACGTGCGCCGGCTGTGGACGACGCTGGCGGCGATCTGGGCCGCGGTGGCGCTGCTCTCGCCGCTGTGGTGGCAGGCACGGGCCGCGCTCGGCACGCCCTCGGTGAGCGAACCGCGCGCCGAGCTGGCGCAGGCGCTGCAGCGCAGCTGGCGGCGCGAGACGGGTCGTCCGCTGCCCTGGGTCTCGGGCACGCGCAAGCTGGCGGCTTCGACCGCGTTCTACGCCGGCGACCACCCGCGCTACTGGAGCCTGTGGAACAGCGCCGTCGAGACGCCCTGGGCCGACCGCGCCGACATCGCCGCGCGCGGCGCCCTCATCGTCTGCGACGACGGCGACGCCGAATGCCGCCAGCGCGCCGCGTCCTGGTCGTCCGACCGCCGCACGCTCAGCGTGGCCAAGAGCGCGCGCGGCTACCATTTCCCACCCCGCTCCTACGTGTTCTACTTCGTGCATCCGCGGGGCCTGCCCCGCCCGCACTGAAGCCCTTGTCGCCATGAATCCTGCCGACTCGAATGCCGGCCGCACCGCCACGCCGGCGATCAGCTGCGTCGTCCCGGCCTACAACGAGGCCGCCAACCTGCCGTCGCTGCTGCAGTCGTTGACGGCCGCGCTGCAGGCGCTCACGCCGCGCTGGGAAATCATCGTCGTCGACGACGGCAGCCGCGATGCCACCGCCGCGGCGGTGCGGCCCTGGCTCGCGGCGCCGGGCGTGCGCTACCTCGCGCTGTCGCGCAATTTCGGCAAGGAGGCGGCGCTGTCGGCGGGGATCGAACATGCGCGCGGCGATGTCGTCGTGCTGCTCGACGCCGACGGCCAGCATCCGCTCGAATTCCTGCCGCGCATGGTCGAGGGCTGGCGCGCCGGCGCCGACGCCGTCTGCGCCGTGCGCGAATCGCGCAGCGACGAATCCTGGGCCAAGCGCCTGGGCACGAGCCTGTTCTACCGCATCGTCAACGCCGGCTCGCCGGTGCCGATCCCGGCCGACGCGGGCGACTTCAGGCTCATGGACCGGCGCGTCGTCGACGCGCTGATCGCGCTGCCCGAGCGCAACCGCTTCCTCAAGGGCCTGTATGCCTGGGTCGGCTTCCGCACCGAGTTCATCCGCTACCAGCCGGCGCCGCGCGCCTCGGGCCAGAGCAGCTTCTCGTTCGCGCGGCTGCTGGCGCTGGCGCTGACCGGCCTGACGGCGTTCTCGAACCTGCCGCTGCGCTTGTGGAGCAGCCTGGGCGCGGTGATCGCTTTCCTGGCGATCGGCTACGGCGTGTGGATCATCATCGACCACGAGATCAACGGCAGTCCGGTGCCCGGCTGGCCGACGGTGGTCGTGAGCCTGATGTTCTTCAGCGGCGTGCAGCTGCTGTCGATCGGCATCCTGGGCGAGTACATCGGCCGCATCTTCACCGAGGTCAAGCACCGCCCGATCTACCTGCTGCGCGAGAACGCCGGCCGCGGCCGCATCGACGCCGCGGCCGACCCCACGCCCGCGCCATGAAGCCGCTGCGGCGGCTGGCGCTCTGCGGCGACGATTACGGCCTCGCGCCGGCCATCGACCGCGCCCTCGCCGAGCTGCTGGCGCGCGGGCGCCTGAGCCGCATCTCCTGCATCGTCAACCAGCCGCGCTGGCCCGACGCGGCGCGCGCGCTGACCCGCGGCGCGCGCGCGCGCGCCGGGCTGCACCTCAACCTGACCGAGGGGCGGCCGCTGACGGGCGAACTCGCGGCCGTCTGGACCGAGCTGCCGACGCTGCAGCGGCTGATCGTCGACGCCCACCTCGGGCGGCTGCCGCTGGCCGCGCTGCGTGCCGAGCTGCGGGCCCAGTTCGAGGCCTGCGCGCAGGCGCTGGGCCAGCTGCCGGCGCATCTCGACGGCCACCAGCATGTGCACCACCTGCCGCAGATCCGCGAGCTCGTGCTCGAGCTCGCGGCCTCGCACAAGGGCCTGCGCGTGCGCCACACGGGCCGCGTGCGCGGCCCCGGCTACGCCGTCAAGCGGCTGCTGATCGAGGGCACCGGCGGCAGCGCGCTCGGGCGCCGGCTCGACGCGCTCGGGCTGGCCGCCAACGGCACGCTCTGTGGCGTCTACGATTTCGTCGCCACCGACTACAGGCGCCTGATGCGCGGCTGGCTCGCGGCGCTGCCGGAGCGCGGCGCGCTGCTGTTCTGCCACCCGGGCGAGGCCGGCGCCGGGGACGCGATCGCCGCGGCGCGCACGCGCGAACTCGCCTACCTCGGCGGCAGCGCCTTCGGCGACGACCTGGCCGAGGCCGGCGTGCTCGTCGATTGAAGACGCTTCAAGCGAAGGTCCAGTGGCGGTTGATCGCGAAGGTCAGCAGCATCACGAGTCCGGTCGCCAGCGCCTGCGCGAGCAGGTAGTAGAGGCCGAACGCGACGCCGGCGGCGACGACGCCCATGCCGACTGCCGCACCGAGCGCCGCCGTGCCCATGAAGCGCCACCAGGCCGGCCGCCACGCGCCGGCATGCCCGAAGGTGTAGCGGCGGTTGCCGAAGAAAGCGACCTGCGCGCCGAGCAGGGCACCCGCGCCCGACCCGATCCAGGCGCGCACGCCGCCGAGCTCGACCAGCAGCACCAGCAGTGCCCAATGCGCGGCCGTGGCGACGAAGCCGACGGTGCCGTAGCGCAGCAGCGCCGTGCGCAGGCTCACGGCGCCTTGGCGCAGTCGCGCCCCGGCGCGACGAGCAGCTCGACGCCGCGCTCGGCGCGCACGACCTTCAGCTGCGCCAGCGCGGCCAGGCGTGCCACCTGGTCGGCCGGCGCGAGCAGCCAGACGCGGCCGGGCGTGCAGTTCAGCTCGGGCACGCGGTCCCAGGTCCACAGCGTCGAGCGGCCGCGGTCGGGTGCGAAGCGCGCCGCGTCGGCCAGCTCCTTGCGCCAGTTGTCGTGGCGCGCGATGTCGGGATCGTCCCAGGACGAGACGATGACCACGGGCGCCTTCAGGTCGGCATAGAACGGCACGTCGTAGTAGTCGTCGTCGATGAAGACGACGCGCTCGCCCGGCGCGCGTGCGGCCGCGAGCGCGCGCGCGAGGTCGCGCCGCGATCCCGGCTGCTTCCAGGCCAGCGCGCCGACGACCGCGACGCAGAACGCGGCGCCGATCCAGCCCGCCCGTCGCGTCGCCCGCGGGCGCTCGACCAGCACCAGCGCCAGCAGCGCAGCCATCGGCGCCAGCGCCGGCATCACGTAGCCGACGAGCTTGGACTCGGGCAGCGAGAAGAAGCCGACGATGACGACGATCCACCAGGCATAGAAGGCCAGCAGCGGATCGACGGGGCGCAGCCGGCGCAGCGCGGGCGCGAGCCACAGCGTCCACGGCAGCATCAGCAGCGGCAGCACGACGACGAAGAACCAGAACGGCATCCGGTTGTTGAAATCGGTCCCGGTGAAGCGGCGGAAATGCTGTTCGACGATGAAGTAGTCGTAGAAGGCCGGGTGGCGCAGCTGCATCGCCACCATCCACGGCAGCGCGACGGCGCCGAAGACGAGCAGCGCGGCCGGATGCAGCAGCGCCAGCACCTGGCGCCAGCGGCCCTGGGCCAGCAGCCAGGGGCCGATCACCGCCGCCGGCAGCACGATCCCGATCAGCCCCTTGGCGAGCACGCCCAGGCCGCAGAACATCCAGCCCAGCACGAGCCAGCGCAGCGCGACGCGGCGCGGATCCTCGACCGCGCGCAGCGTCGCCAGCAGCGCCGCCGTGATGCAGGCGGCGACGCCGATGTCGTGGTTGACGTACTGGGCGCCGAGGAAGAACAGCGGGCTCGTCGCGAGCACCAGCAGGCCGGTGCGCGCCACCGCCTCGCCATGGCGGCGCCGCAGGTGCAGGAAGAGCGCCATCCCGAGCAGCCAGCCGAACAGCGCCGGCGCGCAGCGGGCCGCGAATTCGTTCGTGCCGAGCAGGCGCAGCGGCAGCAGGTCGAGCCAGTACAACAGCGGCGGCTTGTGGAAGAAGGGCAGGCCGTCGAGCGTCGGCTGCAGCGCGTCGCCACGCAGCATCTCGAGCGCGACGCCGGCGTAGCGCCCCTCGTCGGGCAGGAGCAGCGGCCGCGCGCCGATCGAGAACAGCAGCCACAGCGCGAGCATCAGCGCCGGCGCGAGCAGACGGCCGCGGGGCCTGGGAGGCACGGAGTTCATGCCCGATCGTAACGTCGCCCCCTGCGCCGGAGGCCGCGGTCGCTCCACAATCGGGGCATGTTCCAGCCCTCGCAGCTCGATGTGCGCCGCTTCTTCTGCCGCGCCTACGCCCAGCGGCGCGCAGGCGCGCCGCTGGACCCGATGCAGACGATCGCCATGCGCTGGATCGCCGAGCATCCGGAATACGAAGCCGACCTCGCCGACGAGGCGGCGGCGCTGGCGGCGGTCTACGACGTCGAGGCGGGCCGCACCAACCCGTTCCTGCATCTGGCGATGCATCTGGCGATCGCCGAGCAGACGGCGATCGACCAGCCGACCGGCATCCGCCAGGCCGTGGCGCTGCTCGAGGCGCGCCGCGGCTCGACCCACGCGGCGCACCACGAAGTGATGGAATGCCTGGGGCCGATGATCTGGACCTCGCAGCGCAGCGGCCTGCCGCCCGACGGCGCCGCCTACCTCGAAGCGGTGCGGCGGCGCGCGACGACCACCTAGCAGGAGCCGCTCAGCGCTTGACGCGCCGCAGCAGCTCGGGATCGACCCAGAATTCCTCCAGGCGCTCGAAGCGCTGCACCGGTTCGGCGCCGGCCGGCGCCGCGGTCGTGCGCGGCTCGCGCGCGACGATGCGATCGCCGCAGCCGGGTGCCGCGAGATCGATGCGCAAGGGTGCCATCGGCAACTGCGATCGGGTCGAGAAGAAGGCCTTCACGACCGGCGCGAGCAGTTGGGCCGGGTTCTGGTCGACGACCACGGCCAGGCGCCCCGATTCCAGCCGCACGAGCGAGCCGACCGGGTAGATGCCCAGGCTCTGGACGAAGGTGGCGAAGAGCTGCGGATCGAACTGCCCCTTCCAGCCCGCCATCGCGGCGATCGACTCGCCCGGGTCCCAGCCCGACTTGTAGGGCCGGTTCGAGGTGATGGCGTCGTAGACGTCGCAGATCGCCCCCATGCGCGCGTGGCGGCTGATGGCGTCGCCCGCCAGGCAGTCCGGATAACCGGCGCCGTCGATGCGCTCATGGTGATGCAGCACGACGTCCAGCGTCACCGCACCGGCGCCGCCGCCCTCGGCCAGCAAGCGGTGGCCGGCGCGCGGGTGCTCGCGCACGATCGCGAACTCGCGCGTCGTCAGCCGCCCCGGCTTGTTCAGGATCTCGATCGGGATCAGGGCCTTGCCGATGTCGTGCATCAGGCCCGCCGCGCCGGCCTCGCGGCAGGCTTCGTCGTCCATGCCGAGCTGGCGCGCGAGCGCGACCATCATCGCGCACACGGCGACCGAATGCATGTAGCTGTAGTCGTCGCGCCCCTTGAGCCGCGCCAGGCTGACGAGGGCGCCCGGATTGCGCCGGATCGAGCCCACCACCTCCTCGACCAGCGGCATGCAGGATTCGGGGTCGACCGCGCGCCCCAGGCGCGCCTCGTTGAGCATCGCCGACACCGCTGCGCGCCCGCGGTCGCAGATCTGCGCCGCCTGCCGCAGTTCCTCGGC
>JAGWVB010000380.1 GCA_018971105.1 Burkholderiales bacterium | reverse complement strand
GCCTGGCGCAGGCGCATGGCCAGGCGGCGCAGGCGATCGCCGGCAAGAGCCTCAAGCTGCCCGAACTGCTGCACCTCGTGCTCGATGCCATGCACCGCGCGCTGGACTTCCGCCATATCGTGTTCTGCCTGCGCGAGCCCGGCACGACGCGCCTCGTCGGCCGGGTCGGCCTGGGCAGCGGCGCGGCCGAGGTCAGCGCCGCGTTCCGCATCGATACCGCGACCCCGGCCGCCGAGGACCTGTTCGCGGCGCTGTGCGCGCGCGGCGCCGACCTGCTCGTGACCGACGCCGCCAGCGTCGCCAAGCGGCTGCCCGCCTGGTACCGCCAGCGCGTCGCCGCACCCACCTTCCTGTTGCTGCCGGTGATGCACCGGGGCCGCTGCATCGGGCTCATCTATGCCGACAAGGCGCAGGCCGGCGCGATCGTGCTGAGCGAGAAGGAACTCGAACTGCTGCAGCGCCTGCGCGACCAGCTGGCCGCGGCCTTCGGCGGCTAGGCCCCAGCGGGACCTGCAACCGCTGCGGCGCCGGCGCTCGCAGCGGGGTGACGAGCCTGACCCCGGCACTGGTCGCAACGCTTAGGGCTGCTTGGTTCCCCACCTGACCCGGTTGGGCGCGCTTCCATGCGGGGAGGCCCGTCGCGGCCCATTGTAGGCGAGCCTGGCGACGGCGCCGCCTGCCGCGCTCAGCGCAGCGCCAGCGACTCGCCCCCGTACTCGACGCCCAGCGGTTCGATCACGAGGCGTTTGGCGCCCGCCTCGACCGCGCCCGCGACCCAGGCCGCGACGCCGCATTCGCGCGCCACCGCGACCGTGCGCTCGGCATCGGCGGCGCCGACGAAGAGCGCGAAACCGGCGCCCATGTTCAGCGTGCCGTAGGCCTCGGCGGCGTCGTGACCGGCCTGATCGGCGATGAAGCGCAGCACCGGCGGCACCGGCGGCACCGTGTGGATGCGGTAGCCGAGCGGCTTCGGGTGCCGCAGCAGCTTGCGCCAGCCATGGCCGGTGATGTTGGCCGCGTAATGGACGCGGATGCCGCGCGCCCACAGCGCCTCGGTGACGGGCGCATACAGCGTGGTCGGCGCCAGCAGCGCCCGGCCGTAGCCCAGTCCCGGCGCGATCTCGGTCAGATAGCCCTGCGGCAGGCGCTCGGCGAGCTTGCGCGCCAGCGACAGGCCGTTGGCATGGATGCCGCTGGAGGCGAGCAGCACGATGGCGTCGCCGGGCGCGAGCCGCTCGCCCAGGCTCAGCCGCTCCTTGGGGTTGACGAGGCCGGTGCACGAGGCGGCGAGGTCGATGCGGCCGGCCTCGACGATGCCGGCCAGTGCCGGCGTCTCGCCGCCGCCCCAGGCCACGCCGCAATGGTCGCAGGCCGCCTTCCAGCCTGCCACCAGCGCCTGCGCGCGCGCCGCGTCGGCGAACCAGTCGCTGCCGCCGGCGGCCCAGTAGGCCTGGACCACGAGCGGCGTCGCGCCGACGGTGATGAGGTCGTTGACCGCCATCGCGATCGTGTCCTGGGCGATGCCGGCGTAGTCGCTGCGCCCGGTCAGGCGCTGCATCTCGTCGGCGACGAGCGCCTTGCTGCCCAGGCATTCGACGATGCTCGCGACATAGAACGGGCCGACATCGACGACATAGGCCGATTCGCCGCGCGACGCCGCGACCTCGCCGAAGCCGCGCGCCGCCAGGTGCGCGCCGGTGGCCGCCGCGGCGCGCTGCGCCGCGATCTTGAGCGGATCGATGAGGTCGTACTGCACCCCCGCCTGCTCGTAGCTCAGCGGGGTGATGGGGGGCTGGGTCATGGGCGGCGATTATCCCAGGCCGGGGCGGTGCGCCTCGTAGAATCGAGCGATGGCCTACGTCGTCCTCGCCCGCAAGTACCGCCCGCGCAACTTCGCGCAGATGGTCGGGCAGGAGCATGTGGTGCAGGCGCTCACGCATGCGCTGCAGCAGCAGCGGCTGCACCATGCCTACCTGTTCACCGGCACGCGCGGCATCGGCAAGACGACGGTCAGCCGCATCCTCGCCAAGAGCCTGAACTGCACCGGGCCCGACGGGCAGGGCGGCATCACGGCTGAGCCCTGCGGCGCCTGCGCCGCCTGCACCGAGATCGACGCCGACCGCTACATCGACTACATCGAGCTCGACGCGGCGAGCAACCGCAGCATCGAGGAGATCCGCGACCTCATCGAGCGCGCCGCCTACAAGCCCGGCGTCGGCCGCTACAAGGTCTTCATGATCGACGAGGCGCACCAGCTCACCAAGGACGCCTTCAACGCGCTGCTCAAGACGCTCGAGGAGCCGCCCGAGTACCTCAAGTTCGTGCTCGCGACGACCGACCCCGAGAAGATGCTGCCCACGGTGCTCAGCCGCTGCCTGCAGTTCAACCTGCGGCCGATGGCGCCCGAGACCGTGCGCGCCCACCTCGCCCAGGTGCTCGAGGCCGAAGGCGTGGCCGCGGACGACGGCGCCCTGCGGCTGCTCTCGCGCGCCGCGCGCGGCTCGATGCGCGATGCGCTCTCGCTCACCGACCAGGCCATCGCCTACGGCAGCGGCCGGCTCGAGGAAGCCGGGGTGCGGGCCATGCTCGGCACGGTCGACCGCAGCCATGCGCGCCGCCTCGTCGAGGCCCTGGCGCGGCGCGACGGGCGCGAGGTGCTCGAGGTCGTCGACGGGCTGCGCGGGCTCGGCCTGTCGGCCGCCGGCACGCTCGAGGAACTGGCTTCGCTGCTGCAGCAGATGGCGGTGGAGCAGGCGGTGCCGGGGGCCCTGGATGCGGGCGACCCCGAGGCCGAGGAAGCGCGCCGCCTCGCCGCCCTGATGGCAGCCGACGAGACCCAGCTGCTCTACAGCATCGCCTTGCACGGCCGCGAAGAGCTCTCGCTGATGAGCGACGAATACGGCGCGCTGACGATGGTGCTGCTGCGCCTGCTCGCCTTCCCGAGCGCGGGCGGAC
>JAGWVB010000379.1 GCA_018971105.1 Burkholderiales bacterium | reverse complement strand
CGACGGCGAAGCCGCGTCCATGCTCGCCGGCGCGCGCGGCCTCGATGGCGGCGTTGAGCGCGAGCAGGTTGGTCTGGTAGGCGATGTCGTCGATGACCTTGACCTTGGTCGCGATCGACTTCATCGCGTCGACGGTGCGGCCGACCGCGCTGCCGCCGTCCTGCGCCTCCTGGGCGGCGCGGGTGGCGATGCCGTCGGTGACGGTGGCGCTCTCGGCATTGCCCTTGATCGACGCGCTCATCTCCTGCAGCGAGGCCGTCGTCTGCTCGACCGCCGCGGCCTGCTGCGAGGCCGATTGCGACAGCGTCTGCGAGGTCTGCGCGACCTGGCCGCTGGCGCTGCCGAGCTGCGCGGCGGCGGCGCGCACCGCCTGCATCGTCCGGCTCACGTTGTCGATGAGCTGGTTGAACCGGGTGCACAGGTCGGCGTGGAAGGGCGCCTTGCCGGCGGTCTCGATGCGGCGCGTGAGGTCGCCCGCGATCGCGCCATCGACCGCGCTGCCGATCTCCTGCGCCACCGCGGTGGTGGCGCGGGCCGCGGCGTCGGTCTCGGCCAGGCGCTGCGCATCGTCGCTGCGGCGCTGCAGCAGGCTGGCCTGCATCTGCTTGAAGCGCGCGAGCAGCTGCGCCGCCTCGTCGCTGCCGCGGTCGTCGATGGCGAAGCCCAGGTCGCCCGCGGCGACCGCCGCCGCGGCGTCCAGCGCATGGGCCAGCGGGCGCGTGATCGAGCGCGCGATCGCGACCAGCAGCCATGCGCCGCCCAGCGCCAGCGCGCCCAGCAGGCCCAGCAGCAGCCAGCGCGAGTGCTCGCCGTCGCGGATGCGCTGCTCGAGCAGCCGGTCCAGCACGCGGTCGGCCGCGGCGATGCGGCCGTACTGCGCGTCGACGGCCGCCGTCCCCAGGCGCAGGAAATCCGCCAGCGCGACGGCGGGCCTGGCCGCGGCGACGAACTGCGCATGGGCGAGGGTGAAGTAGCGCTCGGCCAGGGTGCCGGCGTCGGCGCTGCGCGCGAGCGCCGACTTGACGTCGTCGTTGATGTCGGTCGCCTTGCCGATCTGTGCCGCCGCGCGCTTGTTGAGGCCGCGTGCGCGTGCGATGGCGTCGTCGATCGCGACATGCGCGGTGGCCGGGATCGAGGCTGCGCCCAGCATCGCAGCGCCCTGGGCGCGCACCGCGTCGACGGCCTCGGCCAGGCGCGGCAGGTGGTCGCTGAGCGCGGTGATGAGGAAATAGGTCTCGGCCACGGGGTCGAGCGAGAGCCCGCTGAGGTCGGCGATCTGCTCGATCGCGTCCTGGTTGCGCTCGATCAGCGCGCGGTGGGCGGCATCGCTCGCGGCGCCGCCGAGCCGGTGTGCGGCGATGTCCTGTGCCAGCCGGTCCCAGTCGGCCTGCAGCGCCAGCGCCAGCGTCTCGGTCTTGGCATAGCCGGCGGCGTGCACCGCGGCGACGAGCCGCTCGAGCCGATGCCGCACGTCGGCGGTCGCCGCGCCCAGGGCCGCCTGCGCCGGCGCGTCCCCGGCCAGCGCCAGGCCGGCGACGCCGCGGTGGTCCTGCAGCGCCCGCTGCAGCGCGATCGCGATGCGCAGCGGCGGCAGGCCGTCGCGCTCGGCGCGCGCCGTCGCCAGGTCATCGTCCTTGCCCTGCACGACCTGGGCCAGCGGCACGGCGCACAGCACGGCCGCGATGAGGCCGAGCGCGGTCAGCTTCTGCCACATGCGCAGCGAGCGCAGCAGGTTCTTCATTCATGGACTCCGGTCGAGGCGGTGCGTGGCACCGGGGTCCGGCGCGTGGCGCCGGGTTTCATCGCGGCGGCGATCAGGCCGTGCATGTCGAGCACGAGGGCGACATCGCCGGAGCCGAGGATGGTCGATCCGGCGAGCGCCTCGAGCGGCTTGAAGATGTCGGCCAGCGGCTTGATCACGGTCTGGTGCTCGCCCAGCAGGCGGTCGACGACGAGGCCGATGCGCACCGTGCCCTGGCGCACGACGACGAGGCTGCGGCGCCCGCCCGCATCGGGCACGGCGCCGTAGAACAGCGCCAGGTCGAGGTAGGGCAGGACCTCGCCGCGCAGGTCGAAGGTGCCGCAGGTGCGCTCGGGCTGGGCATGGCATTCGCGCGGCAGGTCGATGCATTCGCTCACCACCGCCAGCGGCAGCACGTAGTGCACGCCGCCGACCAGGGTCAGGAAGCCGTCGATCATCGCCAGCGTCAGCGGCAGCCGGATCTGCGTCGTCGTGCCGCGGCCTTCCTGGCTCGCGAGCGTGATCTGGCCGCGCAGCGACTCGATGTTGCGCTTGACGACGTCCATGCCGACGCCGCGGCCGGAGATGTCGGTGACGGCGTCGGCGGTCGAGAAGCCGGGCGCGAAGATGAGCTGCCAGACCTCGGCGTCGCTGAGCTCCACGCCCTCGGCGACGAGGCCGCGCTCGAGCGCCTTCTTCATGATGCGCTGGCGCGAGAGCCCGCCGCCGTCGTCGCTGACCTCGATCACGATCGAGCCCGCCTCGTGGTAGGCGTGCAGGCCGAGGTGGCCGACGCGCGACTTGCCCGCGGCGACGCGCTGCTCGGGCGTCTCGATGCCGTGGTCGAGGCTGTTGCGCACGAGGTGCATCAGCGGGTCGCCGATGACGTCGACCATCGACTTGTCGAGCTCGGTGTCGCCGCCGGTGACGCTGAGCTCGATCTCCTTGCCCAGCAGCTTGCTCGTGTCGCGCACGACGCGCGAGAAGCGCGAGAAGGTCTCGCCCACCGGCACCATGCGCAGCGCCAGCGTGCCGTCGCGCGTGGCCTGCACGAGCTCGGCGACGCGCTGCGTCGCCTCGAGGAAGGCAGGCGAGCCCTCGGCGGTGGCGACCATCTGCGCGCCGCTGCCGGCGATCACGAGTTCGCCGATGAGGTCGATCAGGTGGTCGAGCTTGTCGGCGCGCACCTTGATGTAGCGCGTCTCGTCGGCGCGGCGGCCGCGCTGGGCG